>CAZZIA010000001.1:0-34089 GCA_964654075.1 uncultured archaeon
TCCGCAAACTAAAAAAGAAATACGTATTTGGTTATGAATTTCTAAAGGTTGGAGATTTTTATATTCCTGTTTCTGATATTGAAAAAACTTTTATTGATTTGATATATTTCAAAGAGGTTCCAGACAGGAAAATCTTAAAAGAGATTGTTAGGAAAATAAATCGTGAAAAGTTAAAAAGATACCTGAAATCTTACCCGAGAAGATTCAAAAAGAAATGTGTTGGATATCTTTAGAAAAGATGTAGGTTACCAAAGAAGGTAACTAACATTTATTTCTAGATTTCACGCACCGGCCAGCCAATGCCAGGTCTTTTGAAACCGCACACTGGACAGACTTTTTTCACAGGATCAACTGCATTTCTGCATTTCACACAATAGCTCTCCATATTACTAGCTCCAGAAAACAATTACCTCAGCTTCTTCTATTTCATACTTTGTGTTCGGATCTGTTAAAAGATCGACTTTGTTCGATAGCCTTAGCAAGGCAGGTGAGAAATCAGCTATCACAGTTGTTGTTCTTTCCCTAACTTTAGGTGATTTTCTGTAAACATCATTTCCATTTATTTTTATTATTATGTTCCCATCTCCTTCTTTTTTATTTATGAATAGAACAACTCTTGCTTCTGTTAGATCTTTTAGCTCAAGATCTGTTAAATTAAATTCAAATGTTTTTTCCTCAATGCCTAGATAGCTAACAAAAAGGCTTGAATTAAAAATGTAAACAGTTGGCGCCCAGATTTTCCAGCCGGAGCTTCCAGCTAACGCTTCAAAAATATTTACTTCCTTTATCAAGCTTGTTGGAAAGTTAAAAGAATGGGCTCCTGGAAAAGAGAAATTGTTAAATACCTTTTGCCCGTTTAAAGCAAAAATTATTTTTCCGTATAAATTTGCATCTTCTACTGTAAAATTCGCTTTCGAATCAACTATTTGATTAAGCTTTTCTTTTGAAATTGCAAACTCGATTTTTTTGTTAACCCCACCGAAAATCCCGTTTGAAATTTGTCCATTGAGTTCTGTTGCAAGCTCTTCTTTTGCTGTATAGCTAACAGAAAAATCCTTTGCTAGTGAGATGTGTCTATATTCCTCTGTAATAGCGGTTGGCGGTGTGGTGATAGCAGCCCCCTCTTCTAGTGGAGATACTGGTGTAGTTGGCACCGGACCGCCAAAAAGCAGAAGCAATGCTGCAAATAAAAGAACAGCTACCGCAAGTATTGAGATAAACTCAATTTCAGCCATGCCTATAGTTTAAATTTACAAGAATAAAAATATTCCTCATGCAGTCAAAATTTGATATAAAGCATAATAAAGCAATTGTAAAGCCTGAAAATACAGATGACCTTTTTATACTTTCTCAGATAATTCAGCCTGGAGCTTTTGTTAGGGCCAGGACCATACGTTCTGTGGAAATAAAAAGAGATAAGGAAAGGATAAAAGTTGGTAAAAGGCCTGTTACATTAAAAATTCAGATTGAAAAAATTGAACTTAACCAAAGGCTAAGACTTGGCGGAAAAATTGTTGAAGGTCCAGAAGATATTGAAAAGGGCTGGCATAGCATTTTAGTTGAGCCTATGCAACAGCTAACAATTGAAAAGGAATGGAAAGGCTGGGAAATTGAAAGAATAAAAAAAGCTCAAAAAAAGGCAGAGCCTGTTCTAGTTTGCATTTTAGATGAAAGGGAGGCTGATTTTTATTTAATTGAACAAAGGGCACAGCACATTTTACACATAAGTTGCGGCAGCTTAGGAAAAGAAGCAGGAATTTCCAGAAAGCCTGAATATTATGGAAATATACTAGCTGAGCTAAAAAGAAGGGAAGAAAGGCATATTATACTAGCTGGCCCAGGATTCGCCAGAGAAGAGCTACATAAGCAAATTCCAGAAAAAGAAAGAGTAATAGCAGAAAGTTGCTCCCACGCTGGAGAAAGGGGATTGCAGGAAATTTTAAAAAGAAAAGTATTGGACCGCCTTGTCAAAGTATCAAGGATAGTCGAAGAAACAAAAGCAGTTGAAATGCTGCTAGAAGAAATTGCAAAAGAAGGAAAAGCTGTTTATGGGCTAGAACAAACTAAAGCAGCAATAGAATCTGGAGCTGTTGAACTTTTGCTTATATCTGATAAAAAAGTTAGAGAGCTTGAAAATCTATTAGAACTAGCAGAAAAGATGAAAGGCAAAATAATGATCGTTTCTTCTGAACATGAAGCTGGTGAGAAGCTGTTTGGCCTTGGTGGAATAGCTGCGCTGCTTAGGTATAAAATCTACTAATACTTATATTGTGAGAATTGCAAACTAATTGTATGGATATTAAACTATATCTTGGGATTTTTCTGGCAGTGGTAATCGCAGATATCATATCAACTCTTCTAGCAATACCTATGTTCTTTGGCTTTCCATTTGAAAGATCTATTGTATCTGCAATTATAGTGATAATATTTTACTTCCTGCTAGCAAGATTCTTGATCAAAGGCCCGGCCTAGAGCAAATAACTACAGCATCCCATTCTTGCTTAGCTTTAACAATAAAGCTTTCCTTAATTTTAAATCCATTTAATTTGTTTTTTAATTGATCTAATTTTTCCTTTGAGTTATATCTGTTGCAAAATATGGAAATTATAAAAATACCATTTTTATCTAAAATCTCTTTAACCTGAGCTAAAAATCCTTTTTCAAGCAAGTGAACAATGTCTATGCAAAAGATTGTTTTAAAACAGTCTTTTTTGAACGGCAGATGGCTTGCATCTCCCAGAACTTTTAGCCCTTTGGCTTTTTTCAAATTCTTCATGTCAATATCAATAGCAACTGCTGGTAGAAATTCTTCTAAAAAACCTGGGCCGGAACCGATATCTAAAATCCTCTCTTTTGCTTCAACATGCTTGAGAATTTGTTCTATTTTTTCTTTCTGGGTAGTTTCCATCCATTTATCATATATTTCTTTAGTTAGCATAATAAACATTAAATTTTTAACTTTTTAATATGAAAGTCGAAATATCTTTATGCTTCAAAAACTGTTAAATCTTTTTTTGCTTAAAGATCATCTTATCTATGGAATAGTGCTTGGCTTTTTTGCTGTAACAATCGGTATGCTTGTTGCAACTTTTATATCTCCTAGCTCACCATCGATTGTCGGCTTATTTTTTGCCACCCTAGCAATAATGCCGGTTACATTTTCTGCATTAAGAAGGCAAGAAGTTGTAAAAATTAAAGAAGTTTTGCCTAAATATAAGAAATTGGCTGAACTGTATTTTTATTTATTTTTTGGCATGGCCTTGGCATTTGCCTTCTGGTTCACTGTTTTGCCAGAGCCGATATCTAGCTGGTTGTTTAAAGAGCAAATACAGAGGTTTGCTATTGGCTATTTTTCTCAGACTTATGCCACATTGCTTAGTATTTTAATAAATAATCTTGGTTTGGTTTTTCTGTTTTTTATTTTATCAATTGTATATGGCATGGGCTCTCTTTTTTTGCTGAGCTGGAATGCATCAATATTAGGCCTTATGTGGGGCAATGCAATGAAAGCTTTGATTTTCTTTTTTGAACCATCGGTCTTCTTTAGAAACACGATTTTTATCCTGCCTTATATGCTTCCTGAGGTTGCAGCATATTTCATAGCAGCAATTGCTGGCGGGATAATTTATGTAAACATAATAAAAAAGCAAAAGCTAAAAAATGCAATCAAGGATTCCTTAGTTCTGTTAAATATAGCAATAGCCCTAATCATTTTAGCTGCTGGAATAGAAACTGTAATGCTGGCTATATTTTAAAGCCTTTAGAAAAGGCTTTATCGAAAAATTCTTTGTTAAATCTTTCTTTTCACCGTCTATAAATATTTACAGAAAATTATTGCATCCTTTCCTTTGTTGAACCAGTCCTTGACGCGTCCCAATTCCCTGTAGCCCATTGCTTTATGCCATTGAATTGATGGCTTGTCTTTTGAATAGACGTCTGTCATAATCCTCTCAATGCCTCTTTTCTTTAACACTGTAGAACACTTGTTAAAAAGAAACGTGCCTAGACGTCGGCGCCTTAAATCAGTTTTTATAATTATTAACCAGCCCCATGCAGTACGACCCCAGGCATCGCAGGTAAATCTGGCGCCGATTATTTTTCCCTTATCCTCAAGAACCCAGCATGACTTTGGATTGAACTTGATTATCCACTTCAAGGTCTCTTTGTCAAACCAATTTTCTTTTTTGAAATCATCTTTTGATAAATTATATACAATATCCATATCAGATAGTTTTGCGTATCTTATCCGCATGTCAATCACGAATGGTGGACCCGCTGGGATTCTCAAAACCCTTTTGATTAACTTTTTTCTAAAAGGTTATTTGAACCCAGGATCTCTTCCATGCCATTTCCGGATTTCTCCTAAGGAAGCGTCTTTCCGCTGGACCACGGGCCCTTATAATTTTTATAAATTTTAAATAATTTATCCACTGTCCTTTTGTTTATTACCTTTATTTTATGACCACCGCTTCCATTAAAATGAGCACACCTATGACTTAATACGGCGCCAGAAAATGTTTTTGGAATGTGACAATTATGAGTAAATATTCCAGAGCCGTGCATGAAATTTTTGTTTTTTTCTACCTCTATGTTATAGAAGTATTTTTTATGGTATTTCCCCCCTTTAACTCTCCTTATTCTAATGTATTTCAAATCTTTAAAGTTCTTTTCATGTTTCATTACCTTAATTTTTCTTATATCTTTTTCCAAACCCCTATACTTAATAGCTAAATTACAATACTTCATAAATTTTGGTAAGAAAAATGTTTGTATGGCTATATCTTGCTCGTTTCTTCTTAATCTGCCAACTATTTTTAATTTATTTAACAATAAAAGTATGCCGAAAATTAACTCTTTACTTTTAGAAAAGCCGGACAATACTATTGAGTTGGTTCTTTTATTTATATTTATTTGGCCGTCTCCAGCAAACCAACCATCAATCAATCCTGCTATAAATTCATCAGGAGCATAAAAAACAAATGGTGGTATTTTTTTATATCGAGCCTTTTCGCCAAATCCTAATATATTGGATATTATATCTTGTAGAAATCTGCTATACACATATATAACTTTACAATTATTTTTAGTAGTTCTTTCCTTTGGATTTGCATTAAATCTCTTCTTTAGGACATATTTTATAAATTTATGATACTCTTTTTCATCTAGGTTAAAGCTAAATGAAACTGAACCTGCAGCATGATCTATACTACCTTCACTCAAATAAAATCCGAAAAACCTTCCTAACTCATTATCCAGTATTAATTTTGATGGTATAACTGTAGATACGACGCCTTTCTTCATTAACAGTCCATTTTCAATTTTTATTTCATCGAGTCTGTTTTTCTCTTTGAAAATGTTAAATAAGTTTATTTCTTTCACTTTTCTTTCAAGCTTCGGTAAAGAAAATAGTTCTGGTATTCTTATGTATAATTTTTCGTTTAAAATATCTTTAGCTGCACAATTTCTTAGTTTTACATAACCTTTAGGATGCTCATAAGAATATCCGTGCTTTGTGAAAATAATGCCATGAGATGGGCTCGTTCTAATTATTCTACCATCTCTTGTAATTACCTTTATAATCTCTTTTTCTTTATTGTTTCTTCTCATTAATTTTTTAATACTTTTCATTTCAACTTTTCTTGTCTTAATGTCAATTGATATAACATTATATTTTTTTGAAGGATTTACCCATTCAATATTGTCTAATATATTTATTTTTTTAGCCAATTTAAACTCATTTTCTATGAGCTCGCCGATATCTTTGATTTTTAATCCCTCTCCATCCTCAATAACAATCTTCTCTTCATATGGAAGGCATAATTCATGTAACATCGTCTTCTGCTTCTCCTCTTCGCTCAATTCATCAAAGTTTTCGCTGACAGCCTCTATAACATAGTGGGCATCGACGCCCAAAGCCTTCTGCCATATTTTCGGCAACGACCATATCCGCGCATAAGCTCGGCTCGTGCTCTTGAAAGACCGCATGCACACCAGTCTGTCGACATCAATGTAATCTAGATTTAATTTTTTGACTATATCTTTGATAATTTCCTTTATGTCTGGCGCTGATTCGACTTTCATAAGAATCATAGTTGTTTTAGGAATATTATCGCATCTTTTCCTTTACCGAATCAATGTTTAACATGACCAACATCTTTGTAACCAACTTTCTTATGCCATTTAATTGATCCTTTATTTTTAGCATATGCATCGGTCAGTATTCTGCGATAACCCATTTTTTTCAATCTTTTGCAAGTTTCGTTGAAAAGAAATGTTCCAAACCCCTTCCCCGCATATCTTTTCTTATAACCAGCAACCAACTCCAGGCAGTCTCTCCCCAGCTCTCGAAAACAAATCTAGCCCCTATCAGCTTTCCTCTGTCCTCTAGTAACCACGTAAATTCTGGATATTTCTCTATTAGATTTTTAATTAATTCCTTTTCAAACCAAAATTCTTCTTTAAAATCTTTAACACCAAGACTGTAAATATCGTTTATGTCAGATATTTTAGCATGCCGTATTTTCATAAAGATCACAAATGGTGGGCCAGGCAAGATTTGAACTTGCGATATCTACCTTTCTTAGTGGTTTGTAAGGGTTGCACGTTTGCCATTAATGACAAACTTAGCGTCATAACCACTAGACCACTGGCCCTTTGCAAATTTTATTAAGTTTTGAAGTTATAAAAGCTTTATGAAACTTAAAAGAGATTTCTATGCAAGAAATACGGAACTAGTGGCAAAGCAGCTGCTAGGAAAAATTCTTGCGTGTAAAACTTCAAAGGGAATTTGCAAAGGAAAAATAGTTGAGACGGAAGCTTATTTTGGTAGCAAAGATCCGGCCTCACATGCATGGAAAATAACTCCAAGAAGCAAAATAATGCTTGGAAAGCCTGGCACAGCTTATGTTTATTTCACTTATGGTAATCATTTTATGTTTAATGCTGTGACAGAAAAATTAGGAAAGCCAGGAGCAGTTTTAATTAGAGCTATTGAGCCAATAAAAGGAATTAAACTGATGCAAAAAAGAAGAGGAATAAAAGAAATAAAAAAACTTTGCAGTGGTCCTGGAAAGCTTACAAAATCTCTTGGGATCACAAAGTCGCAAAATGGTCTTGATTTAACAAAAAGCAGTTTGTACATAGAAACTGGACAAAAAGAAAGTTTTCAAATTGTTCGCACAAAAAGAATTGGAATTAAAAGAGGTAAAGAAAAGTTGCTCAGATTTTATATTAAAGGAAATGAATTTGTATCGAAAAGATAATTTTGTAACTCAGAGTAGTGAATTATATTTAAATATAAGTTATATGTATAACTTAGTATGTTAAAAGAAAAATATCTATTTTTATCATTTGACATTCCTAGAGAAAAGGCTAGTTTCAGAGTCAAAATTTGGAGAAGGTTAAAGGAGATTGAAGCAAGGCAAAAACTTGGTTCTTATTGGATGCTTTCTTACTCAAAACAAAATCTAAACAATTTAAAAAAGATTGTTAAACAGATTAAAAAATCCAAAGGACGGGCTGAAATAATTGTTGGAAGATTGATTTAGTGAATAGTGCAAAATTTGATTTATCTAAAATTAAATTTAGTTGGACTGATAAAAGAAAGAAAATAAAATTGCCGGAAATGTTAACAGAAGAATTGGCAGAAGATATTGGAATTCATATTGGAGATGGGAGTATGTATCTAACAGGTCCAAACTTAAAAAGCTATGAAATGAGATATTCGGGTGATTCCACAGAAGATAAAGAACATTATATTAATCGAATAATACCATTAAAAGAAAGATTATTTAATAAACAAATAAATGGAAAGATATTAAATTTTAGAGGAAATGAATATGGATTTGTCATTTGCTCAAAAGCAATTTTTTATTTTTATACAAAAATTATACATATCCCTTCAGGCACCAAAACAAAAATAGCAGAAGTACCTAAAATGATAATGAAATCTAACAAATCTATTCAAGCTGCATTTATAAGAGGATTGTCTGATACAGACTTTTCATTAACGTTTAAAAGAAAAAGCACTAAACATAATTTAAATTATTATCCTATGATTACAGCAAATTTTGCAAGTAGAAAATTAGTTGATAATCTTCAAAAAATTTTAAAGGGTTTAAGTTTTAATGTTGTAATTCTAGATGGAATTAATAAGAGGTATAACAAACATTATCCAACTCATATAATTAACATAAATGGAAAAAGGAACTTAGAACTTTGGATGAAAATTATAGGTTTTAATAATCCAAAACACTTAACAAAATATTTGGTGTGGAAAAAATTTGGTTTTTGCCCACCAAGATTATCTCTGAAACAAAGAAAACAAATACTAACAGGAAATTTGGATCCATATAATTTTTATTAAATGGTGGGCGAGGTGAGATTTGAACTCACGACATCTGGGAGTTTTAACTCTCACCAGTTTTTACGCCAGGTTGCCTTATAAGACTGGCGCTCCTTCAGGAACGTATTAACCTGGCTGAGCATCGGGAACACAAACATGTGTTTACCCGCCCATCTTTATCCTCACCCAATAAGAATTTATTACTATGAATCAATTTAAAAATATGCATAAAGAACGGTTAATAAATTAGTTAGGATATTTATACTTATTGAAATAATAAAATAATGAGGTGTTTTGATGAAGCAGTTTGACGTATATGTTACAAAAAAAGTTGGTGCTCTAGCTGATGTTTGCGAGCTATTGGCAAAGTCTGCTATAAATATTAGAGCTATCTCAACTGACGGAAATACTATAAGACTTGTAACAGAAGATGAAAGAACAACAATGGATGCGCTGAAAAAAGCTAGACTAAATTTTACTGATTCTGATATTTTATCTGTAAGATTGATTGATAGGCCTGGGGAGCTTGCAAAAGTTGCCAGAGCTCTAGCAAGAGAAGGAATAGCAATAGAATCTGTGTATATATTAGATAGAGACAAAGAAAGAGGGGAAACAGAAATTGCACTAAAAGTTGACAATTTGGCAAAGGCAAAGAAAATACTCAAATAGATTTAAATTCCTTTCTAACAAAATAATAATTGTGATTAGATGAGGCAATTTGACATAAATGTGAAAAATAAACCTGGTGCACTGGCAGCTGTATGCGATGTAATAGCTAAAGGTGGGATTAATATAAAAGCGATATCCAGTGAGATGGGGGATTCTTCTAGTATTATTAAGATTGTAACAGACAATGAAACAGCTACTAGAAAGGTATTGCAGGATTCCGGAATAAGCTTTAATGAATATGAAATAATTGGAATTGAGTTAATTGACAGGCCAGGGGAGCTTGCAAGACTAACAAAAGCTTTAGCTGAATATGGGGTTAATATTGAATCTATTTATTTACTTGACAAAAGAAAGGATATAACCAAGCTAGCTGTTAAAGTAGATCATTTGGCTAATGCTATTAAAGCTCTAGAAAAAATGGAAAGAGGATAATTTAATAGAAAAATTTAAATACACTTAAATGTACATAATTCTTACATATTATTCTAAGAGGTGGTTAAATGAATGGTCAGACAGCACAATTTGGCGGGCAACCTATACTGGTTTTGCCCGAAGGTACTTTAAGGACAATTGGAAAGGATGCGCAACATAATAACATAGCTGCAGCAAAGGCTGTAGCTGATGCTGTACGAACAACTCTAGGTCCTAAAGGTATGGATAAAATGCTTGTTGATTCATTAGGTGATATTGTAATAACAAATGATGGTGTTACAATTCTAGAGGAAATGCGTATTGAACATCCTGCCGCAAAAATGATAGTTGAAGTAGCAAAAACACAAGATGAAGAGGTTGGTGATGGCACAACAACTGCAGCAGTCCTTGCAGGCGAGCTTCTGAAAAAAGCTGAAGAGCTTCTTGATCAAAGTATACATCCAACTGTCATAACAAGAGGATTTAGACTTGCAAGGGAAAGGGCTTTAGAAATTTTAGCTAAAATGGCAAAGGATGTAAAACCTGATGATATAGAAACACTAAGAAAAATTGCAATAACGGCAATGACAGGTAAATCTGCTGAAAGAGCATCTGAACATCTTTCTAATTTGACAGTAGACGCTGTAAAGCTTGTAACTGAAAAAGTAAATGGAAAGCTGGAAATTAATACTGATAACATAAAGCTTGAGAAAAAGCCGGGCGCTTCCTCAGAAGATACTGAGCTGATAAAGGGAATAATAATTGACAAAGAAGTTGTTCATCCAGCAATGCCTAAGCATGTAAAAAATGCAAAAGTTGCTATTCTTGACTGTGCACTTGAAATAGAAAAACCTGAAACTGATGCACAAATTAGGATTACAAATCCTGAACAGCTACAATTGTTCTTAGATCAGGAGGATAAAATACTTAAACAAATGGCTGAGAAGGTTGCTAATTCTGGTTGCAATGTGCTATTTTGTCAAAAAGGAATAGATGATATAGCACAACATCATTTGGCAAAAAGGGGAATTTTAGCTGCAAGGAGAGTTAAAAAATCTGACGTTGAAAAGCTTGCAAGAGCAACTGGAGCAAAAATAATAACAAGCTTAGAAGATCTAACAAAGCAGGATCTTGGATTTGCAGGACTTGTTGAAGAAAAGAAAATTGCCGGAGAGCAAATGACATTTGTAAGGGAGTGCAAAGATCCAAAGGCGGTTTCAATCCTAATTAGGGGTGGTACAGAGCACGTTGTTGAAGAGGTTGAGCGGGCAATGGAAGATGCTATAGGTGGTGTTGCATCCGCAATAGAGATTGGCAAGGTTGTAGCTGGTGGAGGTGCACCTGAAGCCAAAGTTGCAAAGGGTCTTAGAGAATTTGCCCAATCTTTTTCTGGAAGAGAACAGCTAGCAATACTTGCATTTGCAGAAGCGATGGAAGTAATTCCAAGAACACTTGCTGAAAATGCTGGGCTTGACCCAATAGATATACTTGTTGAGCTAAGAGCAGCTCAAGATGAAGGAAAAGTAAACTCTGGTGTGGAAGTTTTTAAAGGCAAAATTTCCGATATGTGGGAAGTTGGTGTAATTGAGCCATTGAAAATCAAAACACAGGCCATAAAATCAGCTGCAGAGGCAGCAGAGCTGATATTAAGAATAGATGATATAATATCTGCTGGAAGACTTGAAAAGGGTCCACAAATGCCGCCTGGCGGGATGCCTGGAGCAGAGGGAGAGTATTAAGTTTTTTAGCAATATTTATATATTAGCTTTGCTTAAAATTTAGATATGCCAGAAGAGGAAGTTGAAATTTCTGAAGGGAAAGGAGATTATGAGGTTTTGCCAGTAACTCCTATTCATAAACTTGAAAAAAGAATTAAATATCTAGAACAAGCAGGCACAGTTCCACAGCTCCAAAGCCTAATTGGCCAAATTATTGAGCTTGTAAGAGGTAATCAACAGCTTGTTGATCAGGTTGTAAGAGCGGATGCTGAGCTAAGAAATGAACTTTCTAGGCTGCCTGGAAAGCTTGATGAACTTATAACAACAATAAAAAGCTTTCTTAATTTAGTAAAAATTGCAGGCGAAGAAGAGGTTAGAGGAGTTTCGCCTGAAAGCTTAAAACCTCTAACAGACCAGTTTCAAAAAATGCTTGAGCAAAATCAAAAGTTAATAGAAGGAAATCAAGCTATTCTCGAATCTATGGAATCTCTTGGTAAAAAAATAAAAATGGGTACTCCTGTATCTAAACTTTTATCTACTTATCCTGGACTAAAATTAAGAAAGGAGGAATAAAATGAAACAAAAATTAGTTGTAAAGATTGGAACAGTCCTAACAACGGTCTTAATAGCGATTGTAGCACTAATGACATTTAGCATTTTTGCATTATGGCCAATAGCGCAAAATTTCACAAACGCTTTGCTAACAGTTATGATAGCAGCGCAGTTATGCACAGTTGTAATATTAATATATATTTATGAAAAACTGGAGGGGAAGAAAAAATGAAAGGAATCTCAGCGGTAATTGCAGTTGTATTGATATTGATGATTACAGTTGCCCTAGCATCAATGGCATATGTCTGGTTCACAACAGTTTTCAGAACAATAACAACAGGAACAGAGGAAGCTGCAATTGGCGGAATAGCGGCCATGGCCACTAAGTTTACCATAGAAAGCGCACATAATGATACATTAACTAATATTGCAGTTTCTATCAGAAATACTGGAACTACGGATATTAATATGGGCACTATAGCAGCGTATGTAAATGGTGTTTCAAAAGTAGATGATGCAACAGGCACGCTTACATCTGGAAATGTTGGGAGTTTTGGTGTAACTGTAACAACGGTTCCATGTGATGGTATCTTAAAAGTAACAGAAGCAACTGGCTATGAAGCTTACGCAACAATTAAATGCTAGAAATCGCAATACAATTTTATGAAAGGGCAGACAGAGATAGTTAGCTTTATATTGCTTTTTTTAATCAGCTCTATTTTGGTTTTTTCAGCTGCTGTATGGGCTAATAATATATTCCAAAGCAATGTTGATGCTAATAAAATATCTGCAGCTGAAAGCTTTATCAATGCGTTAGACTCTAGGATACAAAGTGTCGCAAGATTTGGTGGTTCTAATTCTTTAGATTTTAGCATAGCTGGAACTTTAAAACTAGAAGAGGGCATAATAGAATTTAGCAGCCCCAGTAGCATAGAGCTACCAGCAGAATGGATTTATCTAAACAAAAGCGCATTTAGCACTATTCGTGAAAAGCGAGAGGGCCGTAATTTTAGGTTGCAGCTCTTTTATAATCCAGAAGAAATTGACCTATTTACAGAAGGTACTAGGATAGTATCGGTAGGGACTGTAACTATTGAGAAAAATGAAACAATTAATGGTATAGTAAGAATCGAACTAAAATTTGAATAATTAAATACAATTTAATCGATATTAATTATATGCAAGGGCAGTATCTTACTGTTGAACATGTTTTCTTTTTTGCAATTGGCATTGCTATTGTTATTGCTGTTTTTATGACATTTTCTGCTATTAGCGAAAATATCAAAAGAAATGCTATGGAAGGTCAGCTAGAAAGTGTTGGTGAACTTATCAGAAGTTCTATTGTAAATGTTTTTGAGACAGGCAATAGCACGAACAGCTTGATAAAGCTTGATTTAGAAATTCCAGCACAGCTGTCTGGCAATAGCTATCAGCTCACAACAAATGGAGGGTTAAACTTGAATTATACTGATATTAAAATTGGTAAAGTTCTAAATTTATATGGAATAAACACATCAATTAAAAATATGATTATCTATAGTACGCAAGGTAAAATTAAGATAAGCTGCGATGGCAAGGAAGTGGTACTAGAATGATTAAATTTGTGCTAAAAAGGCCTAAAAAAGATAAAATTAAGCTAAGTGGTATTTTCAAAAGGGGTGTTAGAGCTTATAAAATGCTAAAAGAAAGGGAAGAAATAATTCCGGTTAAACTAGAGGCACCTCCTTTTATGGTAGCTGCACCACCAGTAGTAGAAGTGCCTAAAGGCATCCCAATCGGTCTTCCAGCACCTCCTCTAGCAAAAATTAGAAAAGAGGAAGCTGAAGATCTAACAAAAATTAATATAATTTATCCTTTAATTTCTGATCCGGAAACAAAAAAGCCGCTTGCGCTTACTAATATTAAATGGTCAAAGGCTGAATCAGCGCTAGTTTACTATGTTATTGAACCCGAGCTAACTGCGCCTGAACAAGCTTTACTTAATGAAATAAAGTCTACTTTAATTGAAAAGCTTGATGTTGATTTCACAAGGCTAAGAAAAGGCGAAGCAAAAAAATATCTAAAGGGAAAGTTTGAAGAAACTGTTGCGCTGATAGCACATGCGCTACCAAAAGAAAAGCAAACCCAAATACTTTATTACATAGAACGAGATTTTATTGGTCTTGGCAAAATAGAGCCTTTTATGATGGATCCTAATATTGAAGATATCTCATGCGATGGAATTGGCATACCAATTTTCATATATCATAGAAACTCTCTGATCGGTTCTGTGCGAACTAATATAATGTATGAATCTGCAGATGAGCTCGATACATTTGTTAACAAACTTTCACAAAGGTGTGGCAAATCCATATCTATTGCACAACCTATAGTTGGCGCTTCCTTGCCTGATGGATCTAGACTTCAAGCAACACTTGGAACAGATATTGCAAGACGAGGTTCAAATTTTACAATCAGGAAGTTTACTGTAGAACCTCTTACTCCAATGCATCTAATGAAATTTAACACATTTGATGCGCCTATTGTTGCATATCTTTGGCTAGCAACAGAATATAACAAATCCAGCCTAATAGCAGGTGGTGTTGCTTCGGGAAAAACATCCATGTTGAATGCTTTATCTCTGTTCATTAAACCGGAGCTAAAAGTAATTTCTATAGAAGATACAGCAGAACTTCGTCTACCCCATCCGCATTGGGTACCGGCTGTTGCCAGACAGCCAATAGCAGAGCTAGAAGGCAGAAAAATAGGAGAGGTAGATATGTTTGACCTTTTAAGAGAAACTTTAAGACAAAGACCAGATTTTATAATAGTTGGTGAAGTAAGAGGAAGGGAAGCCTATGTTCTATTTCAGCAAATTGCTACTGGGCATCCGGGAATATCAACTATACATGCTGATACAATGGAAAGACTTGTTGATAGACTAACAACGCCACCAATAAGCTTACCAGCAAGCCTGATTGAAAATCTAGATATCGTAATATTTCTGGTTAGGATAAAATATGGAGCTAAGTATGTAAGAAGAGTTAGCAATATTTTTGAAATAACTGGATTTGATAGAGAAAAAAACATACCAATTATAAATGAGGTTTTTAGGTGGAATCCTGTAAACGATACTTTTTCTACCATAAACCCTTCCATTGTCCTTAAAAAAATTACAGAGCAATATGGAGTGAGCGAGGAGACTCTACAAAAAGAAATTAGACAAAGAATTAAAATACTAAAATGGATGCTTGAAAAAAATATAAGCGGCTATAAGGATTTTGCACAAGTTATGAAACTGTATTATGCAAAACCAGAATATCTGTTTGAACTTATAGGGCGATAAGGTTGTGGGAGCCATTTAAAAAAATTTCATTTAAGTTCTTTGGTAGATGGCTTGAGCCTTATGTATCTTATTTTGATAACTTAAAGCCGGATCTACAAAGAGCAAATATCCCTCTAAGTCTTATGGAATATGTTTATATCATGACATTTGTCACGCTGCTTGTTTTTGTAATTGAATTTCCTACTCTTTCAATAATAACTGCTCTGATTTTTAAATCAGCACTTATTGCATTTCTTCTTGCATTCACAACATCAGCTTTTATGACAATCTGTGTTTTTTTCATGTTTTATACCTATCCGGCCATGGAGGCTGGTAAAAGAAAGAAAGATATAGACTCTTCGCTACCATTTGCAACTACATATATGGCCACTGTCGCTGCCTCTGGTGCGCCACCCATAACTATGTTTAGAGTTCTGTCGACATTTGATGAGTATGGTGAAGCTTCGAGAGAGGCAAAAAAAATTTATCGTGATGTTGAAGTATTTGGGATGGACCTTGTTGGAGCTATGCATAAGACAGCAAATAGGACGCCGTCTGCTGAACTAAAGGAACTGCTGTGGGGGCTAGAAACTGTTATATTGACCGGATCTAACATAAGTAATTACCTGCATGAGAAGTCTGCTGCATTTATGCAAGAGTATAGAAGAAAACTAAAGGAATTTTCACAGACACTATCGCTAATCATAGAAATATACCTAACGGTTATTTTAGTTGGTTCTATATTTTTTATTATTATGTCTGCGCTAATGTCTATGTTTGGAGGCGTAGAAATGTCTTTAATGTTATCTTTCATACAGTTCTTAATAATTTTTATAGTGCTGCCAGCAGTTTCAATAGGCTTTATTATTTTACTAAAAACACTATCTCCTTCAATGTGATAAAATGGAGATAAAAAAAATCCCAATAGCTATTGCAGTTGTATTATTTGTTATAGGCATTATACTATTTGTTTTTCAAAAAGATGTTGGCCTTCTTGGAAATTTTGTCTTGATGGCCTTAGTAATAGGCATTATACCATATATTATGCTTTCTTATTTTGAATATCAAAGAATAAAATCAATCGAAGATCAGTTGCCAGTTTTTCTTTTAGATCTGGCAGAAACACAAAAAGGTGGCATGTCTATACCAGATGCTTTAAAACTTCTAGCAAAAACTGATTATGGAAAGTTAAGCAGTGAAATTAAAAAAATTGCAGATCAGCTTTCATGGGGAATTCCTTTACAGGAAGCTATGAATAGATTTTCATTCAGAATGAAAGGATCTGATACAATCAGAAGGGCAATTAGAATAATTAATGAAGCGTACTCCTCAGGTGGCGACGTAGCTAGGACAGTAGAAACAACAGCAGGAGACATAACAGCCATAAAAGAATCTGAAAAAGAACGAAAGAGCATGATGTTTCAGCACACAGCTGTGATGTATGCAATTTATTTTATTTTTATTGGTGTAATAATTGGTATATCAAAAACTTTAGTGCCTATGCTACAAATGGGTGCTGGCACAGCTGGCGCAATGGGAGGTATGTTTGCATTTCAAGATCCATGCAAAGCTTGTGTAGGAAATCCAAATATATATTGTATATCATGCTCTATATTTTATGTAATTTGTGAAATGTTTGCACTTGGCACCTGGGCATCTTGCTATTACAGGGCATTATTTATTTCATTAGCAATTGTCCAAGGGATATTTTCTGGTCTCGTGATTGGACAAATTGGTGAAAATTCTGTTATAGCTGGCATAAAACATAGCCTTATTCTAACTGGCTCGGGCTTTGTAATAATTATGTTACTTTTATATCTAAATATTATGTGATCAAATGCGCGGACAGATAAAAATTGAATATATTTTTGGAATAGTATTCTTTGCACTTATTATCTTTTATTTGGCTGTGCAAATAGGAAACGCTGTAACAGGAGTTGCGTCTGACTCAGCAATGGATAATATGAAAGTGCGAACAAATTCTATATTAAAAATTTTAATTGAAGATCAAGGAGAACCAAGTAATTGGGAAGACGATGCAGCAAACGCCAAAAGAATTGGTTTGGCCACAAGCCCATATAATCTATCAAAATCAAAGATTGCAAAATTAAATGAAACGTGTGGCTTAATGGAAAAATTTAACCTTAGTAGTTATAAATTAACAATTTTTAATTCAACAGATCAATTGCTAGCATGTGGTTATAGCCCGCCTTTAGTAAGCATTCCGATTATAAAGCCTGTTTTTATTGAAGGCTCGTATGGAAATATAACATTAGAGGTATGGTAATGAAAGGGTTTATTCACCTAATCGAAGTTGCAATTGCAGGAATGATAATCATTTTGGTAATACCTACATTCTTCACAGCTCAAATTATAAAACATAGCTGGGAAAGAGCAGATCTGATAGCAACAGCTAATGATATAATCGATTCATTAAAGGCTTCTGGTGATTTAGAAAAGATTTTGAACGAAAGCGAGATTATAAATAAAATAAATGCATTAAAGCCGCCAAACATAAAATATTCCTTGAAAATAACAGAAGCACCAAAACAAAATATATTAGTTGGGTGTTGTGAATGCACAGATACACAACTCGCACGTGCAAAAGAGTTTCTAACACCAGTTTATGTAAATAACAGATGGATAAATTTTACAGTTGAAAAAATTAAAATAGATGATATAAAAATTTTAGCAGAATTTAATGATTCTACTATTACTAAAGACGTTGTATTTGAAACTGCTGACAATATAGTAGATGCTTGGATAAACGTATCAAAATCGACAAATGTGATAGAAGCTAAAATGGATGTAAGTGGTGATCTAAATGTGGATAGTTACCCAAGCGATATAGCTATAGATATTGGTAATAGTGGTGTTAATGACTTTTCATTTACAAGTGAATTAAATTTGGGAAATTCCCCAAAACAAACATCAGATTTTTCCTCAAAATTGAATTCAATTTTGCAAACATGTTCTTGCTCAGGATGTTCTCTTTTTGATAACTATTGTACAATTCCTATCAATGTAACAAGCCAGACGAAAGGTATTGTTAGATTAAGTAATTTATTCATTAAGCCAAAGGGATATGATAATATTCTTTTCATTGATTATACAAATTTTGATGAAAACCAAATAATTCAAAATTATATAAAAACTGGAAAGCCTGTTGTTGCTGTAACTGACATCACAGATGAAACAACTTTTAATAAAATGAATTACACATTTAATCTATCGGCGGGCTCTCCTGGTAGTACCACACTAAATTTCACAAAATTTGCCCCAGAAGAAAATAAAATTGCGAAATATTTTCTAGGCTTTGGGTTTGGTATAAGCACGCCAACAATTGTTGGCACAAAAAAACAAGGCGACTGGTATATTTGGGAGGGACCAAGACAAGTGAACATCACGGCTGATAGGCATGTAGAAGTTGAAAACAAGACAACAGAAGAAGGTATAATAAATGTTATAGAGGGCGGTTCTTTTAATTTAAAGGGACCTGATTTAAATTTCTATACATTTAAAGTTAAAAAAATATTCGATATGAGTAATGTAACTTTTCAAGCTTTAAACACAAGCTTTGTTTTTAAAGATTTTTCAGATTCGTTTAAAGTTAGCGGAAACAATGTAATCAGCAATCCTGACAATACGTTCGCGGCAATGACTACTAACGGAACTTCTATATGGATTTCAAATTTTCCGCAAAGTGATGAATATAAAACTTTGGTCAAAACAGCTATAGCACAACCTGAAGAATGGTATTTAGTTGAGAACGTCCCTGAAAGAAAATTCATTGATGCGAGTACATTTGTAAATCTATGCTGTGATATGCCAGAAACTATAGGGTTGGAATTTATGTTGTGGTACATGTACTGATATTATGGGAGCATTTTGTTTTTTGTGCGGTAAAAAAACGGAAAACCTTATAGAAGGATATTGTGAAGAATGTTATAATAAGAAATTTTCATTAATAAAACTACCTAAAAGTTTTTCAATAAAAACTTGCAGCAAATGCGATCTTATTAAAATTGGGAATAAATGGCAAGAATTTGAACCAGAAAATTTTTTTAAAGGGGAAGCGAAAATTTTTGGGAAAATCAAAAAATTGGAAATAAAAAAACAAAACAATGTGTTTAAAATTATTTGTAGTGGTTATCTAAAGGGGTCTGAGAAATTAAAAGAAGAGATGCATGAAGTTTATATAAAGCTTAATAAAATAATTTGCCCTGCTTGCTCAAGGCTGTATGGTGGTTATTATGAAGCTATCCTGCAACTAAGGGGCAAAATTAGCAATAATATTCTTGATTTTATATCAAAAAAAAGCAGAAATCTACTTCTAACTGATAAAAAAGCTTTTTATAGAGCCGAGCAAAAGAAAGAAGGTATTAATATATATTTTGGCTCTAAGGGAGCTGCAAATCACATTGCCTTGGAGTTAAAAAATCGGTTTGGCTGCGAAATTAAGAGATCATTCAAACTCTTCACAAAAAAGGAAGGGAAGGATGTTTATAGAAATGTGATTTTAATAAGAATTTAAGTATTTGGTGCAGATATATGGGTATGGAGCAAGAAGAGATTTTAAGAATAAGAACCCCAAAGCAAGGGGAGATTTTAGGCTTAGTTATAGAGATGCTTGGTACAGGTAAACTTCGAGTTGAATGTGAAGATGGATTTACAAGAATATGTAGAATACCGGGTAAAATGAGAAAGAGGGTTTGGGTAAGAAATGGAGATCTTGTTATTGTTGAACCTTGGAAAGTACAGGAAAAGGAAAGAGCAGATATTGTCTGGAGATATACGAAAACACAAGCTAATTGGTTAAAAGAAAAAGGAATCGCTAAAAAACTTACAATTGAATAAAAATAATCAATTATATTCTAATTCGGCACAAAAAGAATTTAAATATTAAATCTATTTTATAAATAGAACAAATGATTTTATGCAAGAAAGTGTTTTGATCCCCGAAAAAAGGGTGAAAGTTTTAATTAAAATGCTTGCTGAAACAGAACAGAAGCTTAAAGTCAAAATAAAAATAAAAGCAAACGTAGTGGAGCTTGATGGCGAAGGGATACCGCTTTATAGAGCAAAGATGATAATAAAAGCGGTTGCAAGAGGATTTGCACCTGAAGATGCACAAAGGCTTTTTGATGAGCAACAGCAACTTGAAATAATTGAACTTACTGATCTTAATCAAAAAAAGGCAGAAAGGATAAAGAGCAGAATTATAGGAACAGGTGGAAAAGCAAAATATATGATCGAACAGTTTACAGGATGTAAAATAGCAATTTGTGGAAAAACTATTTCACTAATAGGCGGGTGGGAACAAAACCAAAATGCAAAACATGCGATAGAAATGTTTAAAAGAGGTGCAAAACATGCATCTGTATATGGCTTCTTAAGAAGTATAAAAGAGTGATAACGTGGCTAAATTTAAGACAGCTGAAGAGCTTGGTGCAGAACAAAGAGAGATTTCAGTAGCTGAATTTTTCGAAAAAAATCGCCACTTGCTTGGGTTTGACAATCCTGCAAAAGCTCTGCTTATAGTTGTCAAAGAATGTGTTGATAATTCACTTGATGCATGCTGTGATGCAGGCATACTTCCAGAAATTTATGTAGAAATTAAAGAGCCTGCTGAAAATTTTAAATTGCTTTCTGATGGAGAAGAAGTTGGAAAGCTAATAAAGATAGAAGGGGAGTTTGAACTTATAATTGAACATGAGATATTAAAACCAACAGAAAAATATGAGAAAAAAAATGGTTTTGTGTATGTCTTTGAGCATAACAAAGCTAAATATAAACTGTATCAAATTAAAAAAAATGATAAGGAGATGCTAAAGATAATGAGGGGTAGGGCCGAACTTAAACTAGTAAAAATATCTTCTAACCGCTTCTTAATTATAGTTGAAGATAATGGCCCTGGTATTGTTCCTGAACAGGTTCCTAGAGTTTTTGGCAAATTGCTTTATGGAAGCAAATTCTACAAACTAAGACAAAACAGAGGACAGCAGGGCATTGGTGTATCAGCTGCATGCCTCTATGCACAGCTAACAACAGGCAAGCCTATTACAATTTTAACAAGAACTGCCCAAAACAAACCTGTTCATGCCTTTAGGTTAAGAATCGATACAGCAAAAAATGAGCCAATAGTCGTTGAGCATAAAAATCTAAAGAATGGCTTTGGACAACATGGAACACGTATTGAGCTTGAGATAGAAGGCAAATATATTCAACGCTATCATTCTGTTGAAGAATATCTAAAACAAACTGCCATAACAAACCCGTATGCACATATTGTTTATACAACGCCAGAAAAGCAGAGAATTGAATTTAAAAGAACAGCAAACGAGCTACCAGTGCAGCCAGCCATAATAAAACCCCACCCGCTTGGAGTTGAGTTGGGGGCATTTGAAAGAATGACAAAACTAACTGAAAGCCGTACTTTGGCTGGATTTCTAGCTAATGAATTTTGCAGAATTGGGCAAGGGACAGCGGGGCAGCTTTGCAAGCTTTCTGGCATAGGACAAAAAACAAGACCCAGCGAACTGGACCATAAACAAATCGATAGGCTTTGGAGAACTATGCAAACATTTAGCTTTACAAAACCTCCAACTACTTGTTTAAGTCCGATTGGAGAGAAAGAATTTGAAAATGGTTTGAAAAAGGAATATAAGGTTGATTTTGTTGCTGTTGTTAGTAGGCCGCCATGTGTTTATCGCGGAATGCCATTTTTAATTGAGGTTGCAATTTGCTATGGGGGTGAACTACCACAGAACGAACCTGCCAATATTATGAGATTTGCGAATCGCGTTCCACTGCTATATCAGGCAGCCTCATGTGCTATAATGAAATCGCTTCAGCGAATTGAGTGGCGAAACTACGGCCTTGATAGATCGGGTTCGATGCCGGCTGGCCCGGCAATAATAGCTGTGCATATGGCATCTGTTTGGATTCCTTACACATCTGAAAGTAAAGAGGCGATCGATCCGTACCCAATTATTGTCAAAGAGATAAAACTCGCGCTACAGGATTGCGCAAGAAAACTTGGCCATTATGTGTCTGGTAGAAAGAGGGTTTATGCAGCACAGCAGAGGCAGTCACTGTTTGAAAAATATATACCTGAAGTTGCTGAAGCAATTTCAAAACTAGCTGAGACGCCAAAAGAAAGAATAAAGGAAGGGCTAGAAAAAATACTAAAAGAGGGTAAAATTGTAGTTGAAACGGATAAAGATAAGGAGTGATGATATGGAAAAATCTGAGGCAAAAGATAAATTAAAAAATGTTGGCAAAAAGCTTGTTCAAGATATTGAAGCTAAAAAGAATCCTAATTTTGATATTCCTATCCGCACGCTATCAAATATTATGTATGACCAAAGGACAAAGTTTATAACCTTAGGAAACAAAACTGCAAAAAGGTATTTCTTTAATGTTGCCCATGTCAAACCTTTCCTTCAAACAACTGAGATTGCTGCCACAACAAAGGAACTGCTGGATGTAAGCAAACACCTAAGCTTGAGAGAAGTTTTTTATAGAATCAAAAGAACACTACCAGGTACTAATATTAATATCGTAGATGAGCAAACAGAATCAAACAAAGCAATCGAAGATTTAGAGTTAATAACGCAACTCTCAAGGGAACAACTGCATATTAATGCAAACAAAATGGGTTCTGTTGCTGGAAGGGTTATTATCATAGATAAGGGAGATGTTGTTAATTGGGCCAAGCTTGGATCTGGTGGTTGGTCAATCCCATCTAATGTTGAGGATATAAAGTTCAAAAAAGTTAATGCAAAATTTGTTATATATGTGGAAAAAGCTGCTGAATGGGAAAGGTTGCATGAAGATAAAGTATGGGACAAGTTAAATTGTATAATTATGAGTTCCCAAGGCCAAGCAACTAGGGGAATTCGAAGATTGCTACAGAGATTGCACATAGAGCATAAACTTCCAATTTATGTTTTAGTTGACCTCGATCCATATGGATGGTATATTTATTCTGTTCTAAAATTTGGATCAATTAGCCTTGCACATATGTCTGAAAAATTAGCTATTCCTGATGCAAAACTTTTGGGGCTAACTGTTGATGATGTCGGGAAATACGGTCTGAAAAGACACTTAATAAAATTTGAAGATGTTGATAAAAAAAGAATTAAGCAGATGGCAGATTACGAATGGTTTAAAAATAATAAAGCATGGCAAAGACAATTTAAAATGATGTGGGAACTTAACGCAAAAGTGGAGCTAGCAGCTCTAACAAGCAAAGGAATTTCATTCATTTCTGATGTATATATACCTGAAAAAATAAAAAATAAAGAATGGTTAGATTAAAGCAATATGTCAATTGCTTTGATTGCTGATATACATTCTATCTTGAGGCGTGGAAGCTGTTCTTGATAAAATAGAAAATGTTAATATTTTATGCGCTGGTGATATTATTGGCTATGGTGAATACTAATAAAAAAAATAATAAATTTAAAACGAGTTAACTATGATATCAAGAAAGTTGCTAGAAATATAATAAAAGCTGGACTGCCTACATGTTTAGCAGAATGGTTGTATAGTGGAATTTGAAATATGTAATTCGATATAGAAATCTTTAAATAATATAGACACGTGTCTATAATTATGAAACAAGTTAATGAGAAAAAGGTACAAAAGATTTTGAAAGTATTAGCAAGGTCTAAACAAAAATTATGGATTAGAGAAATCGCCAGAAGAACAAAATTAAGTCCAGGGATTGTAAGTCATTACATTAATACAGCTTTAAGAGATAAAGTAAAAATATCACATGGTAAATTTGCCTTTCAAGATATAACTTTTGTAGAGTTGAAAGAGGGACGAAAAAATGAGATATTTAAAATTTAAATACATATTAAAGAAAATAAACTCATGCCCGAGTAGCTCAGAGGAAGAGCGACTGGCTGTTAGCAAAATGGCTGGAACCAGTAGGTCACTTATGGATAAGTTAAGTGCTTTCCATAGATCAAAGGTTCGAAATGTGGACGGAGATCCTGTCTCGGGCGCCATTTTAAATCTTTCTGCTATTAAATTTAGCAGAAATGATTTAAGAAGAAAAATTGTTCTACCAAAATTTATTTCAGAAGATCTTGCAGAAAACGTAGGTGTTCTTATTGGAGATGGCTCAATTTATATTTCCAATCACGATTACAATATTGTATATAGTGGAAATTTAGTGGAAGATAGATACTATTTTGAAAACTATTTAGTTCCATTAAATAAGAGACTTTTCAATATTTTATTTAAAAACATTATTTACCATAATGAGTTTAGGCTTTATATACGATCTAAAGCCCTTTTAACTTTTTATAGTAAGGCTATAGGACTTCCATTAGGCTTAAAAAGTAATATCACTATCCCAAGAAAAATTTTGAGGTCTAAAAGTTTAATTACTCATTGTATAAGAGGGATAATGGATACTGATTTTTCCTTATCATTTAAATCTAGGAAAAAATATCACTCATACCCTGTTATTTCTGCTTATTTTAAAAGTAAAGCACTTGTAAAACAATTAGAAAATTTATTAAAAAAATTAAACTTTAAAGTTGTATTAAATTACGATTATGAAAGAATTGACAAAAGAATTAAAAATGGTAAATTTATATCTCAAGCAATTTATTTGAACGGAAAACAAAACTTAGAATTATGGTGGAATTTAATAGAAAGTCGTAATCCGAGACTTGTTACAAGATACTTAATTTGGAAAAAATTTGGCTTTTGCCCTCCCTATACAAATATGCAACAAAGAATAAATATACTAAAAGGTAAGATCAACCCTAAAGAATTTTATAAATAAGCATTGAGTCCGACTCCGGGCGCCATTTTGTGATTTAAATGAATCTTGTCAAAAAAATAAATACTGAGTTGCAGAATGAAATAGCTAAATATAACTCTGAAATTGCTAAAGCTATGAACGCTGTTATAGAGTTTCCAGTAGATTTTTTATTCGAAATCAAGCCAAATATTCCATTAGATAAAATAGCTGAATATGCAAATGCAAATCCTGAAGCTGCTGCTAATAGCTATCTTACATATGCATTTAGCGCATTGCAAAATGAAAATTATAAATATGCAAGAAAATTTTTTAAATTGGCTAAGTGCTGTTTAGAAAGGACAAAATATCTGCACTTAAAAGAACTACAGGTAATTGTGAGGCATCCAAAAAAGTCTGCCGAATTGCTAAAAGGCAGTATAGAAATTTATACTAAGAAGAATAAAGAATTAGTAAATGAATATAAAATGCAAAAAGCGGAAGCTGACAAAATAGTTGAAGAAAGTATTATAAGGTTGTTAGACAGAAAGGAAAATGAAAAGGAGAAATGGCAGACATATATTATGTAAATGTGTTTGAATGAAAGAGAAGGAATTATTTGAATTTTTAGAAAGTATTGTAAATCTTAAGTTAACTGCAAGGACAGGTTGGATTGGTAGGAAAGTTCCTAAACCTTTAGAAACTATAGCATCACATAGTTTTGGTGTTGTACTCATTTCTTGGATTTTAGCTGAGGGAAAGAAAGTTGATAAAGATAAAATTATAAAAATGGCTCTTATACATGATTTAGCTGAGGCATATTGTGGTGATATAACAGCATATGCTGAAAAATATTCAATAGAGATGGGGCTAGAAGAAAAAATTTTGAAGGATAAAAAGAAAGTGGAAAGAAGTGTTTTAAAAAGGGTAATAAAACCTTTGGATGAGAATTTGCAAAAACAGATAACTCGGCTGTTTAACGAATTTGAAGAACAAAAAACACAGGAAGCAAAAATCGTTTATCTAGCTGATAAAATTGATGAACTTTTTCAAGTTTTCTATTACAGAAAAGCTGGAGGTGGGAAAAGGCTGAAGGAATTCTACGACTGGTTCAAAAGGCACAAAATTTTTAATAAGAACTTGCCCGAAAAATTTTTTAAATATGTAATGGTAAAGGATAGTAAATTAAGTAAATAATATATTTTAAATATTATAATTTTAAATCAATTGTTATGGGGTAGTAGCTCAGACTGGGAGAGCGCACGAGGATGCTATCCTGCGAAGCTGAAGACCGTGAATGGGATGCTTGGCATCTCATCGGGAAATGTCGTGAGTTCAAATCTCACCTACCCCACCAAAGGTTTTTTAATCTTAAAAAGTAATTCTAATTATGTTCGTTCGTATTGTCCCGGCAGGAAATATAGCTCCAAAAATTCTAGAGTTGGTATGTGCTGGACTTGAAGAAGTGCTAAACTCGAGATGTAGAATACTTCAAAAAGTACAAATACCAAAAGAAGCGTGGGATCACTGGAGAAGGCAATATGATGCTGAAAAAATACTAGAGAGCCTCGTAGACACTGGTGCTGCAAAGTTCATAGACAAATCAATACCAACAATAGGCATAACAGATGAAGATATATATTATAAGGGATTAAACTTTGTATTTGGGCTTGAAGAACCAGCTACAGGTTGTTGCATAGTATCGATTGCTAGACTAAAGCAGGAATTTTATGGCCAAAGTTCAAATATGGGGCTTTTAGTTGATAGGACTGTTAAAGAAGTTATACATCAAATTGGCCACCTTTTTGACTTAAGTCACTGCCAATACCCAACATGTGTGATGTGCTTTTCACCATCAGTAAACGACGTTGACAATAAGCAAAAGTATTTTTGTGACAACTGTAAAATTAAAATAGCGAGAAAAGGTATCAGGATGTCTGATTAAATGACTGAAGGTAAACTTGTAGAAGATAAAGTAATTATCTGGGATATAGAAGGTGGGAAAGAAATTTATGAAACTGCATATTATGGCAAACTAAAGGAAGATAGGCTAGAGCTGGCATTGATAGAGGCATGCTTGCTTTTAGAAAGGCAGAAAATTGACATATTGGACGAAGATGGCAAAAAAATGAAATTTGATAAATTTTTTCATTATTGCTGCAAAATTGATAAAAGATTTGTATCTAGATATGTTGTGTATAAAGATTTAAGGGAAAGAGGATTACCAGTAAGGACTGGATTTAAATTTGGATGTGATTTTAGAGTTTATGAAAGAGGTGTAAAGCCGATAAAGAGGGGGCCAAAAGCACCTGGCGAGCACACAAAATGGATTGTATTTGCTGTTTCAGAAGATTATACGTGCTCATTTCATGAACTTTCAAGGGCTGTAAGACTTGCCCACAATATCAGAGCAAACATGCTATGGGCGATTGTTGATGCGGATTTAGATGTTACATATTATACAGTAACATTTACCAGACCTTAGGTGAGAAAATGTTCGTAAAAGATATAATGTCAAAAGATATAGTATCTCTTTCTCCAGATGAGCCTGTATCAAAATTTATTTCTTTGATGGAACAATTGCACATACATGAAGTTCTCATTGTTGATGATGCTAAAAGGCTCTTGGGCGTTGTAGATTATAAATCCCTTGTTACAACAGGCATTACAGACCCGACTTCGATACAACTTAAAAAGCTTATGCAACCTTTACCGCAGCTAGTTTCCCCTGAAGATGACATGTCTGATGCAGCTGATCTGATATTTAAAACAGGACTCCGTGCCGTTCCTGTAGTTAAAAATAAAAAAGTAGTTGGAATTGCCTCTGTATTTGATATAATAAATAACATAATCAAGACAAAACAGTTTAGACAAACTTATGCAGAGGCTTTGATGTCTTCAGTTCTTACAGTTACAAAAGATGATGACATTGGCAAAGCCAGGGTATTAATAAGAGAAAGGAATTTATCAAGGCTGCCTGTTGTTAATTCTGACGGAAAGCTGGTTGGTGCTGTTGCTGTTTTTGACTTGCTAAAGGCAATTAAGCCACGTGAAAGAATGGGCTGGTACTCTATGGTAGCTGAGAAAAAAAGGATAATGGGAATAGCTGTTTCAACTGTGATGAACCGTAACCCGGTTACAGCTGCTAGAAGCGCATCACTAAATGAAATTGGAAATTTGATGGCAAAGTACAAAACTTCTGGCATTATTATAACTGATGATAGCAAACCGGTCGGTATCATTACTTTAAAGGACTTGCTAGAAGTTTATATCGCAGGGATGCAACAAAAAGGAGTTTATTATCAAATCATAGGGATAGAAAATGAAGATGAATTTGTATTAGACACTGTAGATAGAATGATAAGAGATACCATACAAAAACTTTCTTTCATTTATCCGCCGCAATTTTTCTTTGTACATGTAAAGAAGTATCAAAAGGAAGGCGCTGTAATGAAATACTCTGTCAGAACAAGGCTGAAAACAGACCGAGGTGTATTTATCAGCAGAGGGTGCAAATGGGATTTGCGAGATGCTGTTGGTGATGCTTTAGATCATCTAGAACGTGCAATGCTTAAATGGAAAGGTGTTGTTACAACAAAAACAAAACGTAACATACAAAAGTTGAAGCAAATATAAATTTATTTCATCCATTCATCTTCCCATTGCTTAAATTGTGTATCGCTTATTTCACTTTTTGATCCTTTGATTTTTATTTCACCAAACCTCTTTCTCATTTTCAGCCCAACGATTAATCCAAATCCAAGACCAAATAAATGGGCAGCATTTGCTATCTGGCCTGGGGCAAACATCCCAATCAGGTCACCTGCCGCCCACACAAAAGCTGCAACAGCAAGAGGCATTGGAACCATCCCAACCCAAACAGTCATTCTTGGCCTTAATATGGTTAAGCATCCTAAAACACCAAAAATTGCTCCTGAAGCTCCGATTGAAGCTGGATAAAATATTGCTGAGCCAATACCGGCAAATAAGCCTGAAATGAAAAATAGAACTAGGAATCTTTTACTTGAAATGATCTTTTCTAATATGGAACCGAAAAGTGCAAGTGCAAACATGTTATAAAGCAAATGCTCCATTGAACCATGTAAGAAAATATGAGTTAGCAAAATCCATGGCCTTGCAAGAAGATCAGCAGAAACTAATGCAAATCCTTCAGTTATAAATGGAAATAAAGCTTGCAAAACAAAAACTACTATACATACAGCTGCTAATTTTACAGCCCACCATTTAAATGCCATAACAACTATTTGAGCTTTTTAGATAAAACTTTTGCTAAGTCTTTTACAGAAACCCTTTCCTGCTTTGTCGTGTCCCTATTTCTGATTGTTACCGTATTATCCTTCATTGTATCATAATCTATTGTAATACAGAAAGGTGTTCCTGCTTCATCTTCCCTGTAATATCTTTTTCCTATAGAATCCTTTTCCTCGTAGTTTATCCAAAATCCATTTTTTATTAGCATGTCTGCTATTTCACTTGCTTTTTTATCTAGGCCATCCTTTGCCACTAGCGGGAATACGGCAGCATCAACTGGAGCTAGAAAATTTGGAATAGAAAGCCAGACCCTGTCGCCCTCCTTTCTATAAGAGTTGTCTATCAGGCAATAGAGCGGTCTGTCAACACCAAATGAAATTTCCCATACATGTGGTATAAACTTTTTTTCATCTTTAAAAATAGTAAAATCCTCACCGCTAAGGTTTGTATGAGCTGATAGGTCCCAGTCTGTTCTATAGTTGTTTGCAACACATTCTATCCAACCAAAACTATCTGTATAAATCTCACAATCCCATGCATACTTTGTGTAAAATGGTTTTTCCGTTTCGCTCATTTCTTTCATTCTAATTTTTTCTGTTGGGATCCCCAAGCTTTCAAAAAATTGTTGAACTCTTGCCAAATAATAAACAATAAATTTTGGCAGAATATTACTTTTAACGATCTGCTCTGCTGTTAAGGTTATGCTCTTGTCAGATTCTCTGTCTTTTAAAAGAAAGAGTTTTAGTTTATATTTTTTTATCTCATCAAATCTTGGATGCTCATTTATTTCATCTGGATCAAAAAATACCTCTGCCTCAGCTTGCGTAAATTCTCTAAGCCTTATTATTGCCTGCCTTGGCGATATTTCGTTTCTATATGCCTTTCCAATTTGAATAACCCCAAGGGGGAATTTTTTTCTAGCAATCTCAAAAACTCTTTTAAATGCTATAAAATGACCTTGTGCTGTTTCTGGTCTGCAGTAAACCTCTTTTTCAAGTCCTGCTGTTGTTTTAAACATCATGTTAAACAGCTCAACAACCAATAGCTGGGAACCGCATTTTGGGCATTTTATTTTATTTTCTGTTATTAGTTTTTTCAGTTGCCCACAACCTAGCCCTTCAACATCCTCTCTTTTCATTTTTAATTTTTCTACCAACAGCAGGTCTGCTCTAAAAACAGAACTGCACTTATTGCATTTTGTCATTGGGTCAACAAACTTTTCTAAATGTCTTGATGCAACAAAAACTTCCTTTGGCATTATTGTCGGGGTTTCTATTTCAATAAATCCCTCCCTTTTGAAAAAATCTCTCCAATAATCTTGAAATTTCCTTTTTATAACAGCGCCTAGTGGCCCGTAATCGTAAAATCCGGCCATGCCTCCATATATCTCAGCAGCAGGCCAAAAAAATCCTCTTCTTTTTGCTAACTGCTCAATTACATCAGCTTTAACCATATAATCACTTATAATATCCTAGATAAACATATATTTTAATATAATTTAAAAATTAGATGTGGTGACATGACAGAAAAAATGACTGTAACTCCGTGGGAAGTTAAAGGGGAAATTGATTATTACAAATTAATTAAGGAATTTGGTACAGAGCCACTAACAGATGAACTGATAGCCAGATTAAAGAGACATACAAAAGACCTGCATTTATTATTAAGAAGAAAAATGTTTTTCTCCCATCGTGATTTTGGTTGGATATTGGATGAATATGAAAAGGACAATAAATTTTACCTATACACTGGCAGAGGCCCCTCCGGGCATACGCATCTAGGCCACTTAATTCCATGGTTTTTAACAAAATGGTTGCAAGATAAGTTTAAAGCTAAACTTTATTTTCAGCTAACAGATGATGAAAAGTTTTTATTTAACCCTAAGCTTTCGATAGAAGATACACAAAAATTTGCATATGAAAATACGCTAGACATAATTGCACTTGGATTTGACCAAAAGAGAACATTTGTTTTTTCAGATATCAACTATGCAAAAACTTTATATAAAGAAGCGCTAAAAGTCGCAAAGAAGCTAACATTTTCAACAACAAAGGCGGTTTTTGGTTTTACATCTGAAAGCAATGTTGGGCAAATATTTTTTACTAGTATGCAATCTGTTCCATGCTTTTTAGAATCTATAAAAGCTGGCAAGAATGTTCCATGCCTGATTCCGCTTGCAATAGATCAGGATCCTCATTTTAGGATAACAAGGGACATTGCTCCAAAACTAGGATATTATAAGCCTGCCATAATTCATTCCAAATTCTTACCTGGGTTAGGCAAAGGAGGTAAGATGTCTGCATCAGAGCCAGACACTTGCATTTTCACTACAGATAGCCAAGAACAAATTGATAGGAAAATTTCAAATGCATTCACAGGAGGAGCCGCGACAATAAAGGAACAAAAAGAAAAAGGAGGTAATCCTGATATCTGCTCTGTGTATCAGTATTATTATTTTGTTTTTGAGCCAGATGATAAAAAAGTAAAAGAACTAAAAGAAAAATGCAAAGCTGGAAAAATTATGTGCGGTGAGTGTAAGAAAGAGCTTGCTAGCCGAATTAAGAAGTTTATGGCTGAACATCAAAAGAAAAGAGAGCAGGCAAAAAAAGTAATAGATAAATTTATTTTAAGTGATTGAATGTATGAGCTAACAGAAGAGGGCAAAGAATATTTAAAAGAAGGTTTGCCAGAAAAGCAGCTATTAAAAAAAATAAAATCTTTCTTAATCAGCAAAAAGCCATTAGAAGAAATTAAAAAGATGCCCCACTCAGAAATAGCAATCGCCTGGGCTAGAAAAAACGGATGGGCGCAAATTGTTGGCGATTTTATTGAACTAACAAAAGCTGGAGCAGATATGGCAGAAAAAAGGACCCCTCTTGAGCTGGCGCTTGGACAAGTAGCTCAAGCAGGCGATGCAGAAGGGTCCGAGATAAAAATTTTATTAAGCAGGGGGCTGATTGAGAAAATAAGAGAAAGGAAAATAGCACAGAAGGAAATAGCGCAACTAAGCCCTGGGATAATAGTAACAGGAGAGTGGAAAAATATCCCTTTTAGAAAATATGATGTTAGCACACCTGCCCCTGTTATTTGGGCTGGCAAAAAACAGCCATATGTTCAATTTATAGAGGATGTGAAAGCGAAGTTGGTTGGGCTCGGCTTTCAAGAAGTTTCTGGCCCTTTGGTTGAGCTGTCTTTTTGGAACTGTGACGCTCTTTTTACCCCACAGGACCATCCAGCAAAAAGCATACATGACATTTTTTATTTAAAATGTCCGCAAAACGGAAAACTTCCTGACAAAAGTTTAGTTGCAAAAGTCAAGGCAACGCATCAGAACGGATGGACTACTGGAAGTACAGGATGGGGCGGAACATGGGATGAGGGGGATGCCTCAAATCTAATAATGCGGTCGCACACAACTCCTGTATCAGCCAGAACTTTATTTAAACTTGGAGAGACCACTGGAAAGTATTTTACAATAAGTAAGAATTTCAGACCGGATATTATTGATGCAAAACATTTGATGGAGTTTTATCAGTGTGAGGGTATTGTTGTTGGGAAAGGCCTAACATTTAGGCATTTGCTAGGCTATCTAAAGGAACTTGCAAGTGCTGTTGGAATAAAAGAGGTTAGATTTAAGCCGGGGTATTTCCCGTTCACAGAGCCTTCTGTTGAAGGTTATATAAACCATCCAAAACTTGGTTGGATAGAAGCTCTTCCAGCCGGCTTGCTAAGACCGGAGGTACTAAAGCCTCTAGGAATAGAAAATGCTCAGGTTCTGGCATGGGGCCTAGGGATTGATAGGTTAGCTATGGCTAAACTTGGGATAGATGATATCAGATTATTGTTCACAGATAATTTGGATTGGCTAAGAAAAAGCTCATTGGTGATATAGTGGTTGCAATAGAGATTGAAAAATCAGACCTGTTAAACCTAATTGGAAAGAAACTAACAGATGAACAAATAAAAGAAGCTTTATTTTTGCTAAAGTGTGAAAGCAGTATTTCTGACAATGTGATTAACTATGAGTTAAATCCTGATAGGCCTGATATGTTTTGTGTTGAAGGACTGGCTATGGCGATAAAGGGCTTTTTGGGAATTGAAACCGGTGCACCAAAATATGTCATCAGCGAATCAAAGATTAAGATAAAAAAGGATAACGCAAAAGTGAGGCCTTTTATTGCTGGAGCTGTTATAAAAAATGTAAAACTAAGCGATCAGCTTGTCCGTAGCCTGATGCAAATTCAAGAAAAATTGCATGCAACAATTGGGAGAGATAGAAGAAAGGTTGCAATTGGCGTGCATGATTTAAAAAATATCAAGCCGCCGTTTATCTATAAAGATGTTGAACCGGAGAAAATCAGCTTCATCCCTCTTGATGAAACAAGGGAGATGAACTTAAATGAAATTTTAAAATACCACCCGAAAGGAAAAGATTTTGCTCATTTGCTTAAAGGTTTGGAAAAATATCCGATAATTATTGATAGCAAAAAACAAGTTTTAAGCTTTCCGCCAATAATAAACGGCGAACTAACAAAGGTTACAAAAAAAACAAAAAATATATTTATTGATGTCACCGGAACAGATGAACTGGCCGTTAACCAAGCTTTAAATGTCCTGGTTTGCACCATTGTTGAAAGGTCTGGAAAAATAGCAAGTGTAAAGATTGATAATAAGTTATGCCCAAATCTTGAACCTCGACAAATGAAATTAGACGTCGAACAAATAGATAGGTTGCTAGGGCTTGGACTAAAAGAAAGGGAAATTTCAAAAATACTTGAAAGAATGCGTTATTCTGTGTTAAAGCTAAAGGGAGGAAAGATTGATATTTTAATCCCGCCTTTTAGGACTGATATCTTACATGCAGTTGATATAATAGAGGATGTTGTAATTGGCTACGGATATAACAATATAATTCCTGTCCTACCAAAAATAGCAACAATTGGTACTATTTCTGAAAAGGAAAGGTTTTGCTCTAAGCTGAGAGAAGTGGCTATTGGCCTGGGCTTTCAGGAAGTAATCAGCTTTGTGCTAACTAATAAAGAAAACCAATTTAACA
>CAZZIA010000001.1:34099-52654 GCA_964654075.1 uncultured archaeon
CGAGTATGTATGCTGTAGGAATTGGCTTTTGCCAAGTTTAATTAAAATTTTCTCTGCAAACAAGCATGTTGATTATCCACAGAAAATATTTGAGATTGGCGATTGCATAGTTTTAGACAGTGAAACAGACACTGAGACAAGAACAGTAAAAAAGCTGGCTATTGCCATAACATATGATAATGCAAATCTAACTGAAATGAAATCTGTAGTTGAGAGTATTTTGAAAAATCTTGGATGTAGTTACAGCATCAAAGAATACAAACATCCAAGTTTTATTGAGAGCAGATGCGGAAAAATTTCTGTTGATGGCAAGGAAATAGGATTTTTTGGAGAGATCCACCCAAAAGTGCTGAACAAATGGAAATTGGAAAAGCCGATAATTGCACTTGAGCTTGAAATAGAAAAGCTCATATAATATTTATTATGAACCTCTTGATTTCTTCTCCGCCATAAATTAATACCACATCATACGTGCCTCTAGCAACCGGCCCGACTGTCAATGTGTTGTTTCTTGGACAAAAACAGGATGTTGCTCCGTATTCTCCACCAGCAAGCTCATATAGTTGCAACCATTCATTTACAAAAATTTGATTTCCTGTTAAATTTATATCTGCCTTTAGTTCCATGCCTCCGCACACATAAGTTGCCACGTGGTTTATTACTATTTTATCATTTTGCACAGAAAACGAAACAGGATTAGTATGGTCTTCAAGAGAATAGTCACAGCTCCCTTCTTTAACTTCAACAGAAACTAATCCTCGGATACATCCACAGACCAAAGAAATTAAAAATAAAATAATTATATAATATTTTGCTTTCATCTGACCAGCCAACCAAACATCTGTTCAAATATATGTTCAAATGGGCTTTTTTGCTTTGGTTCAATATATCTTTTTCCAATTATATCTGCTGCCAATTTTTTAAATTTTCTTGCTGCTACAGATTTCGGAGAAAAGTGTACAACTGGCATTTTCATTGCAATTGATTGTGGTACTTTCGGGTCTTCTGGAATAATAGATAAAATCGGTACTTCTAGTATAGATTTGATATCTGCAGAGCTAAGCTCATGCCTAGCTCCTTTAACCCTATTAATAACAGCGCCTAAAACATTTATTTCGCTTTGCTCGGCAATTTTTATCGTCTTCAGCGCATCTGTCACTGCCGGCATTTCCGGGGCTGTAACAACTATTACATCATCTGCTATGCCAATTGCAGCCTGCGCTTCTTTTCCTAGTCCAGCTGCAGCATCAACTATTATAAACTCATTTTGAAGATCATCAACAATATCATGCAGCTTGTCCGTATCCAACCCCCGCAAAGCTTTGACGGACAAAGAAGCGGGTATCACTTTTATGCCAGAATGATGATTATAAATTGCATCATTAATATTTGCTTTTTTCTTTAACACATCATGCAATGTTACAGGATAAAGCGGTATTCCAAGATGAAAACTTAGATTTGGTGCTGTTAGGTTTGCATCGAGAACAACCACATCCTTGCCGAACTCAGTTAAAGCTGCACCTAAGTTTGCAGCAGTAGTTGTTTTACCGACACCGCCTTTCCCAGATATCACTGATATGACTCTTGTCATGTAAAATAGTTCGATAATAAAAGATAAAAAGTTATGCTAGCTTCTTTGCTATGCTGTATTTGAACAGGCTAGAGCAGAGCGGGAAGATTGATAGCAAAATGCCTTGAATGTGCTGGGGAAGATAAGATAAAATCTAGAGAATTGTTAAAAGTTGTTTAGACTAACAGCACTTATACGGTTTCGCTCGCCCACCAACTTTTCTATCTCTATGGCCTAGCATATTCTTCTCGCGCCTACAATTCTCTTTTATAACATCTCCAGCAGACATCGAATGATTTAAATAATCTCTTAATTTATTATGCTTATGGACGAATCTTTACTTAAAAAAGTTGATGATTTTAATGAATTTTTATTTGTAAATGAGCTTGATGAACAATTGTTTAGCTTGCTTAGTAAAGATAAAGTTTTTAACATTGGCAAAAGTGCAAATGGTCATTCAATTTTATGTGCAAGAATAGGAAACGGAAAGAAAAATGCTTTAATCTTTGGTTTTCCTCATCCAAACGAGCCAATAGGCTCTTTAACATGTATTAGTCTTATTAAAATTCTTTTAGCAAATAAAAAACTTCAAGAAAAATTTACATGGTACATTGTTCCTTGTGCAGATCCTGATGGTGCTGAATTGAATAAAGGCTGGTTAAAAGGGAAATTTAGTATTAAAAAATATGCTTATAATTTTTATAGAAGTAAAGCATCCATACAAACGGATTGGTCTTTTCCCATTGAGTATAAAGGTTATAAATTTGATAATTCTCCACCAAATGTTTTAGCGATTAAAAAACTTATAGAAGATATAAAGCCAGATTTAGTATACCCGCTTCATAATAGTGGGTTTAGCGGAGCTTACTTTTTTATAACTAAAGCTATGCCAGAAAAATACTATGATGAAATAATTAAACTTTGTAAATGTTTATCTATTCCTCTTGATTTAGGTGAGCCTGAAGCACAATTTATAAAAGAGTTAAAGAAACCCATTTATCTTGATTATAGTTTTGAAGATGTATATAACTATTATAAAAGTCTAGATAAAGATCCTAAAGAGATTTTGGTTAGTGGCACAAGTAGTATAGGATTCACAAAAAAATTGAATCCGGATGTTTTTGGTTTAATTGGAGAAATTCCATACATATACGATTTAAAAATAACTGATAATTCTGCTACAAATAGGACTAGAAGAGATAACTTATCTGAAGAATTAAAGATTAATACTGAAATTCTAGATTTTGTGGAGAGTGTTATCAATCACAAAGGAATTAATAAAAATTCTATTTTTTATGATTTATTGAAGTATAACATTGAAAATGATAGAAAGTATATAGAAGCTGATAAAATAAATTTAAAGAAGGAGGAATATAAGAAAATTGCAACAGTAGCTGAAGAGTTTAGCACGTTAGTTATAACAAGATTTTATTCTTCCTTAACTTTAGGTGAACTAAGAAGATTACTCCTAGAATCAAAAAGAAATGAAGAAATAAATAAGTTAATCAAAAATGTAGAAAATAAAATCGATGAGTTAATTTCTTTTGTAGATAAGCAATCTGATTATAAAGTATTGCCAATTAAAAATCTTGTTCAACTTCAATTGGGATGCTTACTGATATCGCTAGATTATTTATAGTAAAAATTTCGGTGGCGCTTCCGTTTGCACTCTCCCTCCTTTCTCTCTGATAGCATTTTTCGCAAACGTTCCTGTAATCAGGAATTTCAGCGAAGCAACTGAAACACTTGGCTTTTGCGAAGTTAATAGCTTTGGTTTTTTGCTCTTTTGAATAACACCTTAGGCACTAAAAAAAGAACCATGGTGCCCGGCACGGGATTCGAACCCGCGACCCCTAGCTTTCTCCCTTTCATCACCGAGGTTCAAATTTTCTATCATTTGATAGAAGGCTAGTGCTCTATCCATTTCAGAGCTTTCTTAATTCTTTTGATTAAACTTTTCTTTTTAAGAAAAGCTTAGCTGAGCTAGCCGGGCATAATGATTTTATTTATTACCTAACTTATAAATTTAATATAGTTTAGTAAACGTGAGTGATATGGATTTTAAGAAAATAGAGGAAAAGTGGCAGAAAAAATGGGAAGAAGCTGGAATATTTAAAGTGAAAGAAGATCCGAAAAAGAAAAAGTTCTACTGTTTAGAGATGTTCGCTTATCCTTCTGGAGAAGGCCTGCATATGGGGCATGCTTTTAATTACATTATTGGCGATATCTATGCTAGATTTAAGAGAATGTGTGGATTTAATGTTCTACATCCTGTAGGATATGATTCTCTCGGATTGCCTGCTGAAAATGCTGCAATTAAAGCAGGGGTTCATCCTAAAGAATATACTGAAAAAGCTATTAAGAATTTTATAAAACAGCAGAAAAGTCTTGGCCTAAGTTATGATTGGAGTAGGCTTATCATGAGTCATGATTCTTTATACTACAAGTGGGATCAGTGGATTTTCTTAAAAATGTTTGAAAGAGGACTTGCTTTTAGAAAAAGAGCTGCTGTTAACTGGTGTCCTAAATGCAAAACTGTGTTAGCAAATGAACAGGTTCATAACGGAAAATGTTGGAGACATGAAGATACAAATGTTGAAATTAAACATTTGGAACAATGGTTTTTCAAAATTACAGATTATGCTGATGAACTTTATGAGGCTATTAACAAATTAGAAGGATGGCCTGAAGATGTTAAAGCGATGCAAAAAAACTGGATAGGTAAAAGCCATGGAATTGAAATCAATTTTAAAATAAATGGAAAGGATTGGCCAATTTTCACAACAAGACCCGACACAATTTATGGGGTAACTTTCATGGTTGTTAGTGCGCAACATCCGAAGCTTATGGAACTTGTTACCAAGGAACAGGAAAAAGAAGTAGAGAATTTTTTGAAAAAAGTTAAATCAACAAGTGAAAAAGATATTGAAGAATTGGAAAAGGAAGGAGCTTTCACAGGAAGCTATGCTGTCAATCCTGTGACGAAAGAAAAGGTTCCTGTTTATACTGGGAATTTTGTTATTGCAGAATATGGCAGTGGGATGGTAATGGCTGTTCCAGCTCATGACCAAAGAGATTTTCTATTTGCTAAAAAATATAATATTCCAATTAAAATTGTGATTCAAAACAAAGAAAAAAGTCTTGATGTTAAAAAAATGGAGAGAGCATATACAGAAGATGGGATTTTAGTTAATTCCGATAGGTTCAATGAAATTGGCAGTAAAGATGCTATAGAGAAAATATCAGATTATATTGAAAAACAAGGATTAGGAAAGAAAGTGACACAATATAGACTAAGAGATTGGTTAATTTCAAGACAAAGATATTGGGGAACCCCCATACCAATAATTTACTGTGATAAATGCGGAATCGTGCCAGTAGCAGAAAAAGATCTGCCTATTGTTTTGCCTGAAAAGGTTGCATTTGGAAAAGGAAACCCGTTAGAAACAAACAAAGAGTTTGTAAATACCAAATGTCCAAAATGCAAAGGCAAGGCCAGAAGAGAGACAGACACAATGGACACGTTTGTCAATTCTTCTTGGTATTTTTTGAGATATTGCGACCCGAAAAATAATAAAGAGATATTTGACAGAGAGAAAGTAAAATATTGGATGCCCATTGACCAGTATATTGGTGGTAAAGAACATGCCTGTATGCATTTGATTTATTTCAGATTTTATACTAAATTTTTACGAGATCTTGGTTTGTTAAATTTTGATGAACCTGCTATAAATTTGTTTAATCAAGGAATGATACATGGAGAGGATGGATACGTTATGAGCAAATCAAGAGGGAATATTGTCTTGCCACAAGAGGTTTCTGTAAAGTATGGTAGTGATACTGCAAGATTCTTTTTGATGTTGATGGCCTCTCCTGATAAGGGTATAGCTTGGAATAAAGAAGGGATCGAAGGAAGCTCTAGATTTATAAAGAAATTCTTTGACATCTCCACGTCAAAACACAAATCATTCTATAAATCAAAAGATAAACATGTAATATCAAAAATTAACATAATCATAAAAGATGTCACTAAAGCTATTGAAAATTTAGAATATAACAAAGCTTTAATGGAAATAATTGAATTTGTGAATTATCTTAAAAAATACTCTGAGTATATAAGCCCAGCTGTGTGGAATGAAGCAATAGAAAAAACTTGCTTGTTACTTGCACCATTCGTTCCACACTTGTGTGAAGAGGTTTGGCAAAAATTGGGCAACAAAGGGTTCGTATCGGTTGCAAAATGGCCAGAATATAATCCTAAAGCTATAGACCTTAGACTTGAATTTGAAGAAAGGGTGGTTGAACAAACAACAGGCGATATCAAAGAGATTTTAAAACTGGTTAAAATTAGGCCAAGAAAAATCATTATATTTGTCTCACCTGCATGGAAATATGACGTTTATAATCTTGTGCTAGAAGGCAAGGAGTTGAAACAAATAATGCAGCAAGCGTCATTTAAGAAAATCGGTAAAGAAGTTGCAGCTTACGTACAAAAACTCCAGAAAAAAAAGCCCCTTGAAGAGATTTTCTTAACAGCTTCTAGCGAACATAAAGCTTTCGAGGAAGCAAAAGAATCTCTTGAAAAGGAATTTAATTGTAAGGTAGAAATTACGTCAGCTGAGAAAGCTGTCCATGCTAAAGCAAAATCGGCCGAACCAGCAAAGCCTGGAATATTAATAGAATAGCTAAATCTTCTCAGCTTCAGACCACATTTTTTCAAATCTCTCTTTATAATCTGTCTTATAATTAAAAAAGAAGATGCCTTTTTGCTCGTTATCAACCGATAAGCCATGGACGCCGTCTACAACAATCATATACGGCCAAGCATATCCGAGCCTTAGATCAACATTAATTTCTCTTAGCTTCTTTGTTAGGTCTGGGTGGATCTGTTCTGCAACTGCCCTTATCTTAACACCGCGAGTAATAGCTCTTTTAAGAGCATCTAATAAAATAAAATCATCAAAAAATTTTGTTGTGGTTATTAGAATTTCCTCCCTTGCAACATCAAATAAAAGTGCTGCCTTGCTGGAAAAACCTTTGCTGTAATGCTCATAGAATTTTTCCCCTCCCCAAACTTTATCCAGTGGCAAGAATTTTCCATATAACTCTTCAAGTTGGCCAAATAATTTTTTCTTAGCTAGATAGTCCTTTCCGATATAACTAAATAACCTGGGAAAGGGATTCGTGCTTCTGGCCAACCAAAATATTTTATTTTTATTTTCGGAACTTTCAATAAGCCCTTTATTTTGTAAAGTATAAAGATATTTATAAGCATTTGTCACAGAAATTTTTGCCTCCCTAGCTATCGTACTTGCTGTAGCCTTTAGCTGCTTTCTTTGCCAAAGTTCCAGCATTGCTCTTAAAATTTTTATTTCTAAATCATCAAACTGCGCAGACTTCTTGAGAAGCGAACAAAAATCATCAGCTGTAATTATCATATATATAATTAATTTGGTGCCTTTTTATAAATTTGTTTACAACCGCAAAATATATAAATGTCACATTGTAAATAAACAGCATGCAAAAAAATGAGTTTATAAGAATTTCTTATGGCGGGAAAATAAAAGAGAGCGGGCAGCAATTTGATAGTGCGGAAAATGCGCCGGTAATTGTTGGCGCTGAGTTTGTGATCCCAGGGCTTGATGAGGTACTAAAGCAAATGCAAGTTGGTGAAAAAAGGACAGTGGAAATCTCGCCTGAAGACGGCTTTGGCCAAAGAGACCCTAAACTGATTAAACTTATTCCAGAATCAGAATTCAAGAAGCATGACACAAAACCATATCCTGGCATGTTTGTATCTGCTGATAAGTTGCAGGGCAGGGTCCTTTCTGTTAGCTCCGGGAGAGTTAGGGTTGATTTTAATCATCCGCTTGCAGGCAAAGTACTAATATATGACTTGGAGGTTAAAGAAAGGATCGAAAATACTGAAGACAAAATAAAGGCTGTTATAGAATTTTATACAAAATTAGATAAAAATAAAATTAATACAAAAATCAATAATAAGGAAGTTGAAATCGAAGTGCCTCCAATTATACCCGGAATTGTAAAAAAGAAAATCGCTGATGATATAATAAAATATGTAGAGCTTGAAAGGGTAAAATTTTCAGAAATATTTGAAAGGCCTAAAAAAGAAGCTGAAAAGACTAAATCTGATTGAAATTTATAAATTATATTCTAGCTTATAAGAACACTGATAAATTTAAATACGTTTCAATCAAATATCTTAACAGATAATAATTTGGAGGTAGTTTAATGGCTATTCGAATTGCTGGCGGTAAGGAAGCAAAGACTTGTTCTGTAGACGAGGATTTAAAAAAGTTGCTAGAAACTAGAAGGGCAGAGATAAAGGTTGTTGGTGTCGGTGGTGCAGGAGGAAATACAGTTAGTAGAATGATGCAAGTTGGCATTGTAGGTGCAGAAGTGGTTGGGGTAAACACGGATGCTCAAGATCTTTTATACACAGATGCTGACTCAAAGGTTCTGATAGGAAAGGAACTAACAAGGGGACTTGGCGCAGGAGCTGACCCAAAAGTTGGAATGGACGCAGCAAAAGAAAGCAAGGATGAACTTAAAGAGGTGCTGCAAGGAGCTGACATGGTATTTATAACATGCGGCTTAGGAGGAGGAACTGGAACTGGCGCCTCTCCGATTGTAGCAGAAGTTGCAAAGAAACTTGGCGCACTAACAGTTGGTGTGGTTACATTACCTTTTTCAATGGAAGGTAAACAAAGAATGGACAATGCAAGAATGGGTCTTGAAAATCTAGAAAATACGGTTGATACGCTCATTGTAATACCAAATGATAAGTTACTACAAATTGTACCAGATGTTTCAATTATTACTGCATTTAAGGTTTCAGATGAAATCTTAGTTAATGCTGTAAAAGGTATAGCTGAGCTTGTTACAAAACCTGGGCTTGTTAATCTTGATTTTGCAGATATAAGGGCTGTTATGGGCTCCGGCGGGCTAGCTATGATTGGCCTAGGAGAGTCTGATACTGAAAATAGAGCTCTGGAAGCTGTTCAAAAGGCGATTTCTAATCCATTGTTAGATGTTGAAATAGATGGTGCAGAAGGCGCTTTAGTGAATGTTTCTGGTGGCGCAGATGTAACAATCAGAGAATGCCAAGAAATAGTAGAAGCTGTTAGTTCAAAACTATCAGCAGATGCAAAGATAATCTGGGGTGCACAAATAGTTAAAGAGCTTGGTGATGTGATAAGAGCTCTGCTAATTGTAACTGGCGTTAAATCTTCACAAATCTATGGACCAACAAAAACATTTTCAACAGAAAAGCAAAAAGAGATAGAAAAAATCCTAGGAATAGACTTTGTATAAATTGCAGTTATAGCAACTTTTTATATTTAAATACTCTCTAATAGAATTAAATCTCGTGAGCAAATGAATATAAAAGATATACTATCACCAGCAAAAATAAAAGAAAGGTTAATAACATACAGAAGAGTGATAGCCGTAAGTAGAAAGCCGGACAAAGAAGAGTTTATTAGTTCTATTAAGATAACTGGCCTTGGTATCCTGTTAATTGGGGTTGTAGGTTTTATAATATATCTAATATACAACCTGATAGTTCCGTGATAGCATGATTTATACAATCAGAACGACTGTTGGAAGAGAGAACGCTGTTATGGAAACACTTACAAGCAAAATCAAAAATACTAATGCAAATATAAAATGTATACTGCATCCAGCTGAGCTAAAGGGATATATATTCATTGAGGGTGCAATAGAAGAGATTGAAAAAATTATTGGTGGTATTCCCAATGTCAGAGGGCTGATAGCAAAGGAAGTTCAGCTGCCTCAAATAAAACACTTTCTAGAAGTTAAAAAACTTGAAATAAAAATTGCTAAAGGAGATATTATCGAAATAATAGGCGGACCGTTTAAAAATGAAAAGGGTAAGATCATACGAGTGGACAAAGCAAAAGAAGAGGTTACAATTGAGCTTTTAGAAGCAGCTATACCAATTCCAATTACAATAGCAATTGAATCTGTCAAACTAATAGAGGCTGCAGAAAGGGCTGAGTAATATGCCAGAAACAATAAAAGTTCTTGTCGAAGGCGGTAAAGCAACGCAAGCACCACCTTTAGGTCCAACTTTAGCTCAATTAAAAATAAATGTTGGCCAAGTTATTACTAAAATAAATGAAAAAACAAAAGATTTTGCAGGAATGCAAGTTTCAGTTGAGATAACAGTAAAACCTGACAAAAGTTTTGATATAAAAGTCGGTACACCGCCTGTTTCTGAACTAATAAAAAAAGAACTGAATCTTAAAAAATTGGCTAAAACGCCATGGAAGGAACAAGTACCAAAGGAAGGAGAAGAAAAGGCAGAACCATTTTCAGCCAGCTTAAGCTTTGAACAGGTTTTAAAGATTGCAAAGGCAAAAATAGATGCTTTAGGCACGCGCAACTTAAAGGCTGCGGTTAAACAAGTCGTCGCAAGTTGTGTTAGCTGTGGTGTTTTGGTAGAAGGCAAATCCCCAAAGGAGATTATTAAGGATATAAACAATGGCAAGTTTGATGAAAAAATGAGTGAGTAAATGAAAGGATTTATTTTAATTGATATTAAAAATGAGCAAGCATATAAGCAATTAAAGCGAGATGGGGTAGAAATACACCCTATATATGGAGAGTATACTGGCATTGCTGAAATAGAAACTGAAGACCCAAATGAATTTAAAAAATATGTGAATGAAATAAAGAATTTCCCTGGAGTTAATAAAGTAAAAGTATTATCTGCAATTAAATATAATAAGGCTTAAATCCTTTTCTGATAAAATTTTATTATGCCCTTAGCAAAATTGTTCTGGTTTCTAGCTATACTAACAGTTGCTTTTGTAGTTTTGCAGGTGATTGGTTATAATGTTATAATAGTTATAGCGTGCTTGCTTTTAATTGATCTAGTTATTATTGAAATTGGCAGACAAATGGATAGAAACAAAATTATTAATGAGCTAAAACATGAACTGTTAATAAAGATTGGAAATATTGAAAGAATGTGTGGAAATTTAATTAACTCTTTAGAAATGGTTCCAACTATAGATCATGTATATCATATTGCTGAAGAAAGGATCTTAGAGCATCGCTCTAAATTTAAAGGAGATTTTGATAAAATCGCAGAAAAAGCAACTGAAATTGAAATAAGGCTGGAACAATTAAGGAATACTTTTGCAGCCAGTATAGGCTCCATTGACGACAGACTTAGAGCAGTAGAAAGTAAATAGGTAAACTTTAAATATAATCTTTATAATAAATTATTGACTGCTTCAAGCAGTAGCATTGTGCGCTGATATTTATGGATGAAAAAATCGTATCTGCAATTAAAAAGGCTAGAGAAAGTAAGAAAAGGAATTTTAAGCAAACTTTTGATCTAGCCATTAATTTGAAAGGAATTGATTTGAAAAAGCCTGAAAATAAAATAAAAACAGAAGCGTTTTTGCCAAATGGTTTTGGTAAATCTGTTAAAATTGGTATAATTGCAGATAATTTAATACCGGTTGTAAATAGGCTTGGAGACAAGTCAATTATTTTAATCGGAAAGGGCCAACTAGAAAACTTGGGAGCCGATAAAAAGGCTCTTAAAAAAGTTGCCTCTGAATGCAAATCATTTATTGCCGAAGCTCCTTTAATGCCTTTAGTCGGACGATATCTTGGTCCTGTGCTGGCAGTAAGAAATAAAATGCCAAAACCAATACCGCCTACTCTTAGCGATTTAAAGCCAATAACAGAAAAGGCTAAAAACACTTTGCAAATTGCTCTAAAAAATTCTCCAGTAATTCATTGTGCTGTAGGGTTTGAAGATATGCCAGATGAAAAGATAGCAGAAAATATCGAAGCTGTGCTAAAGGCTGTAAAAGCTGCTCTGCCAAAAGGCGATGAGCAAATAAAAAACTTTGTAATCAAACTATCAATGGGCAAGGCCATAAGAGTGGGATAGATATGTTAAAAAGACAGCCAAAACCTGAAAAAATAGCAGAAGTTAAAGAGCTAACAGAGCTGCTAAATAGCTATCCAACCGTTGGTATTTTAAATTTATATAAGATACCAACTACCGCACTTCAAAGAATCAAGTATGAGCTTTACGGCAAAGCTATCATTAAAGTTGTGAGAAAAAACATGATAGCATTCGCCTTAGAAAAAACCAAAGATAAGAAAAGTTTGGTTGAATATTTGGGTGTGCAGCCAGCTTTAATTTTAACTCAGCTCAACCCTTTCAAGCTTTACCTAATTATACAAAAAAGCAAATCAACTGTTGCTGCAAAACCTGGTGATGTAGCTACAGCTGATATTGTTGTTAGAGCAGCTCCAACAGACATGCCGCCGGGCCCAGCAATTGCAACCTTGACAAAAGTTGGCATTCCTGCCAAAGTTGAAGGTGGTAAAATCGCTATTATGAGGGATAAAGTGGTTTGCAAAGCAGGTGAGCAAGTTTCAGCTGATCTTGCAACAGCGCTAAATCTATTAAAACTTGAGCCAATGGAAGTTGGACTAAATGTTGCTGCGCTGTTTGAGGCTGGAATGATTTATACTCCAGATGTATTAGCTATAGATGAGGAAAAGCTTTTAGCTGATATTTGCACTGCTGCACAACATGCCATGAATTTAAGCATAGAAGCCTGCTACCCAACAAAAGATAATATTGAACTGATGATTGCTAAATCATTTAGAGAAGCTAAGAGTTTAAGTTTAGAAGCTGGAATTATAAGTAAGGATATAATTGGAGAACTATTAGCAAAAGCTGTTATGGAAGCTAAAACTTTGGAAGAGAAAATTCCAGAAACAAAAAAAGAAAGCAATAATAAAGAAAAACAAGAAGGAGGTTAAAATATGGTAAACCTTGTATATGGTGCGCTTCTACTCCACAGTGCAGGCAAACCAATAACAGAGGAAAATGTAAAAAAAGTGGTTGAAGCAGCTGGGGAGAAAGTGGGAGATGCACAAATAAAAGTACTGGTCGCTGCACTTGAAGGTGTGAATATAGAAGAGGCAATTTCAAAAGCAGCTATTGCACCAGTAGCAGCACCAGTAGAGAAAAAGGAAGAGAAGAAAGAAGAAGAAAAGGAAGAAGATAGAGAAAAAAAAGCAACTGAAGCAGCAGCAGGATTAGGAGCGCTATTTGGCTAACGGTGAGAGAATCGCAATATATCTCACAGTTTAATTTAGAGATAGATTTTTCTACTTCTAGTTCTATTGTTTTATAGGTATGAATATGGATAAAAAGGCTTTAATAAAACAGTTTCAACAAGATCCTCACAAATATTGGAAGGTTAAACTATTTGATGAACTAGGTTTCAAAAGAAGGCAGTGTAAAAAATGTGGCAAGTTTTTCTGGACCTTAACTGAACAGGAAATTTGTAATGACTCTAGTTGCAGACCTTATGAGTTTATTGAAAACCCTCCAACAAATAAAAAGTATGATTATTTCAAAGCATGGGATGCGATCAAAAGATTCTTTGTCCAAAATAATCATGTGCTATTAGATAGATACCCTGTTGTTTGTAGGTGGTTTCCATTATACTTCACAATTGCAGGGATAGTCGACTTTTACAGAATGGATAATAGCAAGTTTGTTTTTGAATTTCCAGCAAATCCGGTTGTTTTATTACAGCCTTCACTAAGATTTAACGATATACCAAATGTTGGAACTGGCAGGCATTGGACCTGTCATTCTCATGTAGAACAGGCATGCATAAATGATGGAAAGAATGGATATTGGAAGGATAGATGCATAGAACTTGATTTTGAACTTCTGACAAAAGTTTTTGGTATTAAGCCTGAATTAATAAATTTTATAGAAGATGCTTGGTTAGGTCCTGGAGCATTCGGCTATTCTTTAGAATATCATGTTAAAGGACTTGAGCTTGGAAATGCTGTGTTTACAGAATTTTCTGGAACTCCTGATAATTTTCAAAGAATGGCTAAACCTGTAATTGATATGGGGGCTGGGCTTGAACGTTTCTGTTGGATTTCTCAAGGCTCACCAACAAGCTATGATGCTGTACTTGGGCCAGTGATTGAAAAAATGAAATCAAAAGCTAGTATAGAATATGATAAAGATTTTTTCTTAAAATATTCTAAGTTATCTGGGTTACTAAATATCGATGAGGTAGCTAACATAGAAATCGCGAGAGCCCAAGTCACTAAACAACTTGGTGTCACAAAGGCCGAGCTTGCGCAAAAAATCGAACCAATGCAGGCAATTTATGCAATAGTAGATCATGCCAGAGCCCTGACATTTGCACTTACTGATGGAGGTATCCCCTCGAATTTAGGAGGGGGCTATAATCTGCGTGTAATACTCAGGCGGGCTTTGTCCTTCATCGATAAGTATAATTTTCCTTTTGATTTGATTTGGGTTACTGAAAAAGTAGCAAAATATTTTAAACCGCTACATCCTGAGCTGATTGAAAATATTGGTAAAATAAATGAAATTTTAAATATAGAAGAAAAAAGATATGAACAAACTAGACAACGTGTAGGACGTCTGGTCGAATCTTTAGTTAAAACAAAAACAGAATTTACTGAGCAAAAACTAATTGAGCTATACGATTCACAAGGCATTACACCCGAACTAATTCAAGAAACTGTTAAAGAACGTGATTTGACAATAGAAATACCAGCTGACTTTTATGCAAAAGTAACGGAAAGGCATATGCTAGAAAAACCAGAAAAAGAGAAAAAAATTGACATTAAAGGTTTGCCAGAGACAAAAAAACTTTTCCATGAGAAAATTTATGAATTTGACGCAAAGGTATTGAAAATAATTGATAATAAATTTGTTATCTTGGATAAAACAGCTTTTTACCCTAGAGGCGGCGGTCAAGAGCCAGATTTTGGGCTTATAGAAAGCTGTAAAGTTTTTGATGCTGAAAGCTATGATGGTATAATTGCTCATTCTGTTGAAAATCCTAATTTTAAACAAGACCAAATAGTAAAGTGCAAAATTGATCTTAGTAGAAGGAAACAAATAACTCAGCATCATAGCGCAACGCATATTATAAATGCTGCTTCTAGGCAAGTGTTAGGAGCACATATCTGGCAAGCAGGATCTAAAAAAGATATAGACAAAGCTCATCTTGATGTAACACATTATCAAGCTTTAACAGAAACTCAAGTAGAGAAAATTGAAACAAAAGCTAATCAAATTATAAATAAAAATATAAAAATCAAAAAAGAAGTTATCAAAAGGCCTGAAGCTGAGGCAAAATATGGATTTAGAATATATCAGGGGGCGGCGGTGCCTTTAAAGGAATTAAGAATTGTTTCTATTGGTGATGTTGACCGGGAAGCTTGTGGTGGAATTCATTGTGATTCTACTGAAGAAATCGGGCAAATAATTATTATAAAAACTGAAAAGCCGCAAGATGGTATTGTTAGATTGGTATATGTGGCAGGCCCTGCTGCTGAAAAGTATCTGCAAAAAAGGAAAGAATTATTAAATAAATCTGCTCAGTTACTAAAAGTGTCTGAAAAAAAACTTCCCGAAGCAGTTAAAAAACTGTTTGAAAACTGGAAGAAAAAGAAGAAAGAGCTTGAGAAATTACAAGAAAAAACAGCAAAAGAGAAAATGGAAAAGCTGGAATTTGAAGAAAAAAATGGACTAAAATTTTTAATAAGGGAGGTGCCAAAAGCTGGCCCTGGACAACTAAGAGAGATTTCAAGAAAATTAAGCAGTGATAATACTATTATATTTTTATTTGGGATTTCTGATAAAATTTACATCTTTGCATCAGCTGGTGAAAAGGCTGTAAAGGGGGGAATTGATGTTGGAAAAATTGTCAAAGAAGCTTGCGCAGAACTTAGCGGTAGGGGCGGTGGTTTGCCTAATTTAGCACAAGGTTTTGGGACCAACAAAAATAAACTAAAAAATGTGATTGAAAATATTAAGAAAAGCTTGGTGAAATGATGGATATAAAACTTTTGAGAAGAAAAGATAAAATTTTGAAAAAGGCAGCAATGATGTTAAACTGTGAGCCAGAACAACTACCTGCAATAATCGCAAAGTTTAAGTCAGAAATTGAAAATATTGAAACAGAGATTAAAAGACTTAAGAGATAAGAGCACATTCATCAATTGGTTCAAAATATAAATTACAAATTCTTTTAATGAGCTCTTCCCTTTCTACTTTTCCGGTTTTGTCAATTGTTTTTCCTTTTAAATAAAAAAATGGAACTTCTTTAACATCAAATGCCTCTACATCATCTTTCCACATATCAATATCTATAAACTCAATAATCATTTTTCCGTTTAGTTCCTGGAAAATATCTTGTATGTCTTTAATAGCTTGTTTAGAATCCTCATTTTCTTCTAGGTAAAAAAGCTTAACAACAACAAGGTTCTTTTGCAAAAACTGTGCTTCCTCGGAATTGCTTAATGGCATGTTATACATTAACTGAGTTTTTGGCTGCTCTGGAAAAACCCACATTACCGCATAGGCCAGACCTGAACCTACAAACATAAGTAGTACAAAAATTACAAAAGCCTGTTGCTTAACTTGTTTCTTCATTCTTTTCTCCTGCTTTTTTTATTGCCCTTTCTAGTTTAGCCTCTTCTGGGACTCCAACAAATGCAATCTTCTCATTTATTAAAATTGTCGGTACGGATTCAACACCAAACATCAAAGCCTTTGCTGCCCCTCCTGGACTTTCTAGATACGTTTCTATTACTTCTACTCCTTTGGACTTTTTTGTTACTCTTTTTACAATTTCAGTCGCCGGGTCACAGTGTGGACAGTTCTTTGATTTAAAAATTTCTATCTTAATCATTTTCTTTCCTCTAAATATCTATAAACAGCGAAAGCGGCTTTTGCACCGTCTGCTGCTGCTGTGATTATCTGTCTTAAAGGAGTGATAGTTACATCACCTGCTGCAAATACTCCATCTATATTTGTCTGCTGATACGCATCTACAATTATAAACCCATTCTCATCTGTCTGAACACCTGCTTTTTTTGCTAGCTCAACAACGGGAACCTCGCCAATGCAAATAAAAACAGCTGAACATTTAGTCTGCTCATTATTATCAAAGATTATTCTTTCTACAAGCTTTTTGCCAGAAATCTGCTTTATAGTCCTGCCAAGCGCAAATTTTATTCCTAATTTTTTTGCTTTATCCACAAGCGCTTTAGCTGCTCTGAGCTGCTGTCTGCGATGCACAATTGTTACTTTGCATCCTATATTTTGCAAATAAATTGCAGAACTTAGAGCAGAATCTCCCCCACCCCAAACTATAACATCCTTACCTTTGAAAAACATGCCATCACAACTAGCACAATAACTTACACCTTTTCCTAGAAATTCAGCCTCTCCTTTAATACCTGCTTTTCTATGCGATGCTCCTGTTGCAACAATAACTGTTTTTGCCTCATCTTGATTTCTTTCTGTAGTAACAATCTTTTTGTCTTTCTTAATTTCAAGATTGACAACTTTCTCCTCTTTTATGTTTAATTTATTTTTCATTTTTTTTAAGAGCTCGGTGCCAGAAATTCGCTCAAACGCAGGATAGTTTTCTATCTCAGTTGCTAATGTCATCTGAGAAGGTTGTTCCGGGTTGTCTAATATTAAATAATCTAAGCCAAATCGCTTACAAAATAAACCGGCAGTCGCTCCTGCTGGACCTGCGCCAATTATTATAACATCAAAATCTGTCATAATTACATTATTCTCAGATTATTATTTATAAATAAAGATTTCTAATCTTATATCATGGAAAAGAAAGAAAAATATTTAGATGTGGTAAAAACTGTAGAGGGCTTAATTAAAAGGACTGATTGGAGAATTAAAGAAAATGCAAACATTCCTTATTCATTTTCTAATGTTTTTTTCAGAGTTTCTGGAGATGTAATTTCAAAGTTTATGCTTTCAAAAATTTATCCTAAAAAAATAGCTAAAGCCCATGCAAATGGGGATTTACACATTCATAATTTGTACATGGGCCTGAATGCATATTGTTGTGGGTGGGACCTAAAGTTACTTTTGATGCAAGGCCTGGGAAAATTGCCCGGGAGAGTTGCAACAAACCCGCCCAAACATTTTAGCACAGCTCTGCATCATATACTAAATTTTGTTGGAATAATAACCGGAGAGTGGGCTGGTGCACAGGCATTTAATTCTTTTGATACCTTACTTGCACCTTTTATAAAAAAGGATAATTTGAACTACAAGCAAATAAAACAGGCTGTACAAGAATTTGTTTTTGGCCTAAATGTTACAACAAGATGGGCATCACAATCGCCCTTTAGCAACATCTCTCTTGATTGGAAACTGCCAGAAGACTTGGCAAATGAAAAAGTAATTTTAGGGGGAAAGGTTATAGAAAATACTTATTCTGATTATCAGGCTGAAATGGACATGATAAACAAGGCTTTTATTGAGATCATGCTTCAAGGTGATGCTATACAACGTGTGTTTACTTTTCCAATTCCATCTTATAATATTACAAAAGATTTTGATTGGGATTCTGAGAATGCAAACTTGTTATTTGAAATGGCAGCAAAGTATGGAATTCCTTATTTTTCAAATTTTATTTCAACTAAACTAAAACCTAGTGATATTCGCTCGATGTGCTGCCGCCTTAGGCTTGACATCAGACAGCTACAAAGAAATATTACTGGCGGGCTGTTTGGCTCAGCTAATTCTACAGGAAGTATAGGTGTGGTCACAATAAATATGCCAAGGCTTGGTTTCATCTCAAAAAATGAAGATCAGTTTTTTGAAAAACTTGAAGAGCTAATGGAAACTGCCTCACAGTCATTAGAAATCAAAAGAAAAATGTTAAACAAAAACATGAAGAATGGTTTGCTACCTTATACCCAAGCTTATTTGGGAACATTTAAAAATCATTTTTCAACTATAGGCCTAATAGGAATGAATGAGGCCTGTCTAAATATGTTCGGCGTGGATATAGCTGATAAAGATGCTCATAACTTTGCAATAAGAACATTAAAATTTATGTTAAAAAAACTCGGCG
>CAZZIA010000002.1:0-21545 GCA_964654075.1 uncultured archaeon
TCTAATGATAAAGGGCGGGGTATTTAGAAGTCAAGCCCATATGTTAGCATATTTAAAAGATAAGCTCAAAGGGGATGTAAAGTGATCTTGCACAAAAGGCGCAGAAAGAAAAAAACAAATTACAAAAAAAGAATAGCACTTATTAAAAGTGGAAAGACCCGTTTAGTAATAAGAAAAAGTTTAAAAAACATTTCTGTTCAATTTGTTAAATTCAAGCAAGCTGGTGATGTGACAGTTACATGTGCAAACTCAAAGGAACTCAAAAAGTTTGGATGGGCAGTTAATTGTGGGAATATTCCAGCAGCTTATCTTACAGGGCTGCTCGCAGGACTAAGATTTGGAAAACAAGATGCAATCTTAGATATTGGCATGCAAACTAGTGTTAAGGGTTCTAGAGTTTATGCAGCTTTAGCTGGAGCAGTAGACGGTGGAGCAAATGTTTGCCATTCAAAAGATATTTTGCCAACTAAAGAAAGGCTAACTGGAGAGCATATAGTTGCTTTTGCATCTAAGCCTGAGCAAGATAAAATATTTTCAAGATATAAAATTTCACCAAAAGAACTAACAAAACATTTTGAAGAAGTTAAACAAGCTATATTAAAATCAAAAAAGTGAGCTTATGCCAAGAAAAAAGAAAAAAGAGGAGCTAACAAAGGAAGAAGCAATTGGAACTACAGAGAAGTTTATTGAGGGAGAAGCGCAGGCAAAGATAGAAATGCCGGCCGGTTGGGTACCAAAAACAAAATTAGGTAGAGCTGTGTTTGAGGGAAAGATTACAAACATAGAGCAGGTATTTGATGATGGTTTAAAAATTGCTGAGTCTGCAATTGTTGATGTGCTTATTCCAGAACTTGAAAACGACATAATTTTAATTGGCGGCTCTACCGGAAAGGGGGGTGGAATAAGAAGAACACCTTCAAAGCGAACTTCAAGGATGCATAAATCTGGAAGAAGGTATAAAATTTCTGTTTTAGTTGTGGTGGGGAATAAAAATGGTTATGTTGGCATTGGGCTTGATTCAGGCCCTCATGGCAGGTACAGAGACGTTGTTGCAAAAGCAACTAACAAAGCCAAGTTAAATATAATATCAGTTTCTAGAGGATGTGGCTCATGGGAATGTGGCTGTTTAACTCCACATTCAATTCCATTTTCTATTGCCGGCAAGTCTGGTTCTGTGCATATGGAGTTCAAGCCGGCACCAAAGGGAATTGGTCTTTGTGTTTCTGATGAGGTTAAAAAAATTATGCGTTTAGCTGGAATAAAAGACATTTGGGTTAAAAGTAGAGGTCAGACAAGATCAAGAATAAATTTGATAAAGGCAACATTTAATGCTTTAAAAAAATTAAATAGATTTAAAACAAATGAAAAGTTCGAGCAAGCCGTTGGGCTAAAAATAGGTAAGATTGAGTAACATGTTAGCTGTGGTTCGAATCAGGGGGTTAGTTGGTATAAAAAAAGGTGTCTCTGATACTTTTAAAATACTTAGGCTTAATAGAAAAATGCATTGCGTTTTGCTGCCTGAAAGCAAAGGTGTAAAGGGTGTGTTGCAAAAAGTAAAAGATTATTGTACTTTTGGTGAAATTTCTGATGAGCTTTTAGAACTTTTAATTTCAAAAAGAGGTAGGAAACCAGGTAATAAAAGGTTAACAGAAGAAGAAGCAAGGGAAGTAACAACCAAACTGAAAGAAGAAGGAAAACTCAAAGGGATAAAACCAGTTTTTAGGTTAACACCGCCTTCAAAAGGCTTTAAGCGGTCAATCAAGCAACACTGGCCAAAGGGAGAGCTTGGCTATAGAGGAGAAAAAATTAATGATTTGTTAAAGAGGATGATTTAATGCCAGCAAGATTTAGAAAAAAAGTTAGGAGAATGCGCGGAAGCCATACGCACGGCTGGGGCTCGAAGAAAAAGCATAGGGGAGGAGGCTCAAGAGGCGGGAGAGGAAAAGCAGGCTTGATGAAGCATAAAAAATCTTGGATGCTAAAATATGATCCAGAACATTTTGGTAGAGGAGATTTTAAAATCCCGTCAGCAGTTAAAAAAGAGATTAAAGCAATAAATCTGCGCGATATAGACAGATTAGCAGCTGGAAAAAAAGAGATTGATGTTACAAAGTTAGGCTATCAAAAGGTACTTGCCACAGGCACTTTAACAAAACCGCTGACAATTGCTGCTTTAAGTTTTTCAAAGGCAGCAAAGGAAAAGATCAAGGCAGCAGGCGGGCAGGCAATAACAAAATGATTAATATGTTTGATTTTGTTTCTTTATCATCAAAGCTGCCATCTGTTGCCAAGCCTATACAAAGACTGAATTTCAAAGAAAAACTGAAATGGACAGGCATAATTTTAATACTTTTCTTTGTGCTCGGTTCTATAACTGTTTGGGGAGTGAATGCCGAGGCGGTTGCGCAGTTTGAATTTTTGGAAATTGTTTTTGGTTCAAAATTCGGTTCGCTAATATCCTTAGGCATAGGGCCAATTGTTACAGCATCTATTATTCTTCAACTTCTTGTTGGAAGTAAGATTATACCTTGGGATACAAGCACAAAGGAAGGAAAGGAAAAGTTCATGGCAAGTCAAAAGCTACTTACTATTGGCTTTTGCATTTTTGAGGCAATTGCATATGTTGTTGCAGGCGCTGTTCCTGCAGCTGCATCTTGGCTTGTGCCATTTGTGATTACACAACTAGCTATAGGAGGCTTTATTATAATGTTGATGGATGAGGTATGTTCCAAATGGGGGTTTGGCTCAGGGGTTTCTCTTTTTATTGCAGCTGGTGTTTCTAAAACAATTTTTGTTAGAGCATTTTCACCACCACTTAAAGAGGCTGGCGGCGGTATAATTGCAGCATTTATATCACTTTTGTCACAAGGCCAACCCCTAGGAGCAGCTGTGGCAATATTACCTTTGCTATCAACTTTAGTTGTCTTTGCAGTTGTTGTTTTTGCCCAGTCAATGAGAATAGAAATCCCAATGGCTATTTCAACTGCATTTGGAAAATTTGGTGCTAGAAGATGGCCTTTGAAATTCATCTATACGTCCAATATTCCAGTTATTTTGACAGCAGCTGTGATTGCAAATTTGCAAGTCGTAGGTAGATTGCTATCTGGCAGGGGGTGGGCATGGCTAGGAGCTTATGGTAAAGATGGACAACTTATTTGTGAGGCTGGTAATGCCGGGCTAGTGTGTTTCTTAACCCATCCTTCGTCCATGTCTATAATACTTGTTACAGTTTTTGCTGGGATTTTAGCTTTTGGGTTTGCATTCTTGGCTTCAAAAGTTTGGAAAAAATATGCTTTAAGATGCTCGCTAATAGGTGCTATATTAGGCATTTTAGTTAGTTCTTTGATTGTAACTAGCTATAATTTGCCTGCAATAACTTTACTTGATACAGCAAGAGCAATAACTTATATGCTTGTAATGATTATAGGAGCAGTGATATTTTCAATATTTTGGGTAAGTACATCTGGTATGGACGCTAAATCAGTGGCTGGGCAGTTCAAGGCATCCTCATATTTTTCAATACCAGGGTTTAGGCGGGACCCGAGAATTATTGAAACCATTCTTAATAGATATATACCACCATTAGCTGTGCTTGGTGGAGCTTTTGTTGGTTTTCTAGCTGCATTTGCAGATCTAACTTCTGCTTTAGGAACTGGAACAGGAATCTTGTTAACAGTAATGATTGTATACCAATTTTACGAGCAAATAGCTGCACAGCACATGGAAGATATGCACCCGGCTATAAGAAAGTTCATAGGTGAGTAAACGAAGCTTATATTTTTAGGTCCACCAGGCTCAGGCAAAGGAACATATGCATCAAGAATTGCTCCAAAGCTTGGCATTCCCCATATCTCTACTGGTGATATGTTCAGAGAAATAGTAAAAGAAAGCACAGAACTTGGTTTGAAAGTAAAAAAATATCTTGATAAAGGCGTTTTGGTTCCTGATAAGCTGACTATTGAACTAGTAAAGGGAAGGATAAATAAAGAAGACTGCAAAAATGGTTTTATTTTCGATGGGTTTCCAAGAAATTTGGCTCAAGCAGCAGCATTAGATAAAATAATAAAAATTGATTTAGTAATTAGTCTGGAAGTACCTGAAAACGTAATAATAGCTCGTCTATCAACAAGAAGAATATGTAAAAAATGTGGCGCTATATATAATATAAAAACACTTAAACCCAAAAAAGAAGGTATTTGCGATAGCTGTGGCGGGCAACTTTATCAAAGAGAAGATGAAAAACCAGAAGTAATAAAAAAAAGGCTTAAAGTTTATTTAGCACAGACCCAGCCTCTATTAAAATATTATAAAAATAAAAATATAGTTAAAAATATTAAATGCGAAAAATTTGATATACCTCCAGAGGTTGTGATTAAAAAAATACTAAAGGTTATAAAAAAGTGAGAACATGATTGAAGCATATTATAGTTTACTATCAACGGTCTTTGCACCAATACTAAGTTTACCATCATTTTTGGCAGAGCTAGTACTAGCTGGGATCATAACTTTTTTAATAACTTTATTTTACAAGTACATGGTTGATCAAAATAAAGTTAAGCAATTAAAAGCCGACATAAAGGCGATGCAAGAAAAGATCAAAGAGGCTCAAAAAAGCGATCCAAAAGAAGCAAATAAGATGATGGGTGATATGTTTAAGCTAACAAACCAGCAAATGATATTAAATTTCAAGCCAATGTTGCCAGCGATGGTTATAGTTTTTGCTTTGTTGCCATGGATGGCTAAGATATTTATAAGTCCGATTGTGCAATTGCCATTTAGCCTTCCTTTTTTCGGAAACGATTTTGGTTGGCTAATGTGGTATTTAATAATTTCCATACCCCTAACTCAGTTATTTAGAAAAGCATTAGGTGTTGAGTGATGAGAAGAGCGCTAAGATCAAGGTCTTTGAAAAAAATGCAAGTAAGGCTTCCTAGTGGCAAGACTGTGGTACATATAAAAAAAAGAAGGCCAAGCGCTGCTAAATGTGGAAGGTGCGGTGCAAAGTTAAACAGAGCAAGACTAAGGAAGACCCAGCTGGCAAAACTTCCAAAAACTAAAAAAAGACCCGAAAGGTCTTTGCCTGAGTTTTGTCCAAAATGTATGCGAGAGGTTTTAAAAGAAAGGGTGAGAGCATGATTATAGAACCAGGTAGGGTTTGCTTAAAGATAGCTGGTCGCGAAGGCGGAAACTATTGCGTGATAGTTGAAAAAATAAATGATAATTTTGTTCTGATCACAGGTCCAAAGTCGATAACTCAAGTTAAAAGAAGAAAATGCAATATCGATCATCTGGAGCCAACTCCAGAAAAATTTGATATTGGCAATGGCGATGATAGCACAATTGAAAAAGTTTGGAAAGATTCCGGCCTAATAGAAAAACTTAAAATAAAAATACCAGTTAAAAAAGCTAAAAAAGAAAAACCAAAAGAGATTGAGAAGAAAAAAGCTAAATGAAAAATATGAAAGAAAAATTAAACAAGTTTCTAATAAAAGAGCAAGAGTGCTCTTTACTTCCTTACGGATGTTATCCTGGTTCCAGGCCAATAGATCAGTTAATAAAAAATGGTATTATTATAATTGATAAGCCAAGAGGTCCTATCTGCTTTCAAATAGATAGATGGATAAAGCAAATTCTAAACATAAAAAAAGCCTCTCATGGTGGAACATTAGACCCATACACATCTGGTGTTTTGGTAATAGCTTTAGAAAATGCCACCAAGTTAATGCCAGTTTTGTTAAAATCAAAAAAAGAATACATCACTGTGATGCACTTGCATCATGAAGTCTCAAAACAAAAAATAAAAAAAGTTTGCAATGAGTTTTTAGGAAAGATAAAGCAGATACCACCAAAAAAATCAGCTGTTGCTAGAAAGGAAAGGGAAAGAGAAATATATTATTTAGAAATTATTGAAATTGAAGGCAGAAATGTTCTAATGAGAGTGGGCTGCGAAGCTGGGACATATATAAGAAAGCTCTGCGATTCTATTGGAAAAAAATTAGGTTGCGGGGCCCATATGGCTGAGCTCAGACGCACCAAGAGTGGCATATTTACAGAAGATAAGGCTGTTAAGCTACAAGATTTAGTAGATGCTATGGCTGTTTACAGAGAAAGTAGTAACGAAAACTATTTAAGAGAAATTATTTTGCCGCAAGAGCTTGTTATGGAGACAACTGGAAATGTTTTAATAAAAGATTCTGCAATAGATACGGTTTGTAATGGCGCCCCTTTAGCAGTTGGCGGTCTGATATGGATAAAGGAAGGGATTGAAAAAGGAGACCTGGTTGGAATTTTTTCTTTAAAAGGCGAGCTTGTTGCATTTGGAAAGGCTTTTATGAGCTCTGAGGAGATGTTTAAGTCTAAAAAAGGTCTGGCTGTTAAGACAGACAAGGTTTTAATGGCAAGGGGGACCTACCCAAAGATGATAAAATGATTAAAGCTGTGCTCTTCGATTTAGATAACACTTTAATAGACTTTATGAGAATGAAAAGGCTGGCATGTGAGGCAGCTATTGACGCTATGCGTGATGCAGGATTGGATATAAATAAAGAAAATGGACTAAAAATTCTTTTTAGCTTATATTCTGAATATGGCCTAGAGTATCAAAGAATATTTCAAGTTTTTCTAAAGGAGCTGATTGGAAAAGTAGATTATGCTGTAATGGCTGCAGGTATTGTTGCATATAGAAGAGTAAAGGAAGGTTTACTGGAGCCCTATCCTAAAGTTAGAGCAACTTTGCAAAAGCTAAAGAAAAAATACAAACTAGCAATAATATCAGATGCACCAAGGATTCAGGTTTGGATAAGGTTAGTTGCTATGGGAATTCAAGATAAGTTTGATTTGGTTATAACATTTGATGATACAAAAAAGAAAAAGCCAGATATTAAGCCATTTTTAGTTGCAGCAAAAAAGCTAAAGCTAAACCCAAACGAAATAGCAATGGTCGGGGATTCCATTAAAAGGGACTTAAACTCGGCAAGAAAATTAGGCATGCTGACGATATTGGCAGAGTATGGTCAAATCAAAAGAGAGAAGGGGAAAGTAGACTATAAGATTAAAAATATAAACCAGTTAACAAAAATATTATAGGAGGTTATATATATGGTAGCAAAAAAGAAACCATTTGGTGGATTTCAAATTAAACCAGATGAAAAACTAGCGGCAATAATTGGAAAAAATGCTGTATCACCAGCTGAGATGACAAAGAAGATATGGCAGTATATTAAAGGTCATAAGCTAGCAAAAAAGGGTTAAATATTTTTTAGCAAAAAAGCAGTGAAAGCTATGGTTAAGAAGAGACCTAAATGTAAATTTTGTAAAAAGGATGCTGTGACGGTTCTTGGTGGGTTTCCTGTTTGCTCCCTTCATATAAGAAGAGCAAAAAGAGAATACGAATATAGGGAATAAAATGCCGCTATCAAAAGAGCTTTTAGAAATACTAGCATGTCCAAAATGTAAAGGAAATATTAGATATGATCGTAAGACAAACAAGTTAATATGCAATAAATGCAGATTAAAATTTAAAATATTAGAAGGGGATATTCCAGACATGCTAATAGAGGATGCAGAAAAATTTTAGAAAAGTTTATATACACTCAGAATTTATTTCTATTTGTTTGATGCCGGAGTAGCCCAGCCAGGTTTAACAGCTGCAACAAGTTGCAGCGGACCAAAGGCGCCAGAATCTCAAGTTTTGAAAAACTTGATGACAGCGATACTTGAGACATTGTAGATGATTTAATGGCTTGACTCTGAGTGGCGGAGAATGAAGAGTCCTTTAAGTTAAGATATCTGGTGTGGCTTTGCCACGCGCAGGTTCAAACAACCTTTTTAGAAAAAGGTTTATCAAGAAATTTGGATAAAACCTTTTTTAAAGGTTTTTGAGAATCCTGCCTCCGGCGCCATTAAACTTATAAATATTAGTTTTAAATTATGGATACAAGCGATATTTATGAAAAGAGAGAAAGCCGTGAAAGGCATAGTAAGAATAGCTGAGACAGATTTAGATGGAAATAAAAAGATAAGCACGGCCTTGTTAAAAATAAAAGGCATTGGTCAATCTTTAGCTTTGGCAATACCAAAAGCAGCTATGCTTGAGCCTAATTTGTTATTAGGGAACTTGAGCGAAGAACAAATTAAAAAATTAGAGTCTGTTATCAAAGAGCCGATAAAATTTGGAATTCCTTCTCATATGGTAAATTATAGGTTAAATCCAGAAACAGGTGAAGATGAGCACCTAGTTGCTTCTAATCTTAGGTTTAATATCAAAACAAGAATTGATTTTATGCGTAAAATTCGTTCTTATAAAGGAATAAGACATGAACTTGGGCTACCTGTAAGAGGACAAAGAACAAGAAGTAGTTTTAGGACTGGTGCGATTATGGGAGTTGCTAGAAAAAAAGTTATAACCGCTGCTAAAGAGGCAAAAAAAGAGGAAAAGAAAAAGTGATTAATAGATGAAAAAACAAAGAAAAAAGTTTGAGCGTCCACTAAAGCCATGGTCGGTTGCACGTTTAGAGGCCGAGCATAAATTAAAAAATGATTATGGTTTAAGGAGGAAAAGAGAAATTTGGAGGGCTGAGGCAATATTAAGAGGCTTTAGAAGACTTGCCAGAAAACTAGTAGCTAAAAAAGATAAAAAAGAAGAACAAATCCTTTTAAATAAGCTTGAGACATTTGGCTTGATTGGAAAGGGCTCTACGCTAGATGATGTTTTGGCGCTAACAGTAGAAAAAATTCTTGATCATAGGTTGCAAACAATTGTTCTTAAGAAAGGACTGGCCAATACTATGCAACAGTCAAGACAATTCATTGTACATGGTCATATAGCAATAGACAGCAGAAGGGTGCGATGGCCAAGCACGCTGATTTCAGTAGATCAAGAAGGCAAAATTGATTTTTATAATAAAAGTAAATTAAAAGGGTGGGTAAGTGCAAAGACAAAGTAATGATACTCTAAAGTGGGGCATAGCACATATTTTTAGCTCTGCAAATAATACTATAATTCATATTACAGATATAACTGGTGCAGAGACAATTGCTCGTTTCACTGGTGGTATGATGACTGATAAAGATAGGGAAGGCGGGTCTGCTTACCCAGCTATGCTAGCTGCTAGAAAAGCTGCTGAGCAAAGCCTAAAAAGAGGAATTAACGCTGTACACATAAAAGTTAGAGCACCAGGTGGTATAAAGGCCAGAAGTCCTGGTGCTGGTGCACAACCTGCTATTAGGGCACTCGCAAGAGCAGGTTTAAGAATAGGAAGGATAGAAGATGTTACGCCGATCCCGCACGACACGTGCAGAAAAAAAGGCGGAAGACGTGGGAGAAGGGTCTGAGTATACAGTATTAATAATATTTTTTATTATTTCAATAATTTTTTCCGTCTGATTAACAAGGTACTTATCTGTATTAACAACTTCTCTTTGGATGTATTTTTTTATCATATCTTTTTGAGAATTTTTACATTCTATAACTAAAATAGTTTGAATCTTTTCATGTTTTAATTTTAGGAGTTGAAATCTATGATCCAAATATGCAATTCTATGAACTAAGTCTTTTCTTTTTCTTTCCGAAAGTTTTGTTACCTCTATTGCAATCAAAGGATTATTTACAGAAGGAATAATAAAGTCTACATTTAAATCTTTCCTAGCACTCGATACGTTTGCATGGATTTTTGCGCACTTTGGATAACTGTTTGGAATTTCATTCTCATCAAAATAAACAATAAAATTATTATCTTCTAACATACTTTTAATTCTCAGTTCAATTTCATCAAATGGAGTAAGTCTTTCAAATTGTTTTATAGAATTTTCTAATCTTACATTTCCAATTAGATTCTGTTTTCTAAATTCCTTCTCAAAGATTTTCATTATGTATGCTGCTGTTTCTGGCATCATTCTCTCTTCCATCCTTTCATATTTTCTAATTCTTCTGGTTTGCATATTTAATAGGCTACAAAGTTGATCCAAATTTAATCCTAGAATTATTCTGTAAACTGTTATAAAAACAGGAGTTTCTATCAACTTTAACGTATCAAAAACTGTAAAGTTTTTTGTATCTTTAGCTAAAATATTAAAATATTTTATAAAATCTTCTTTCTGCATTTCAGATATTCTTTTTAATTCATACTTTGGTTCAGGATACTTATACGCCCATTTTTCTATAGCAACCTTACTACGAATGAATAATTTTAATGTCTCTTCAAATTTTAGTATATTTTTTTCAGAAAATGATTTATTAATTAAAGTTATGCATTTAGGAAGCGTTTCTGATCTTTTATATCCTTGTCTTCCTGTTTCAAAATGTCTAACCCATTGTTTTTCTACATTTAATTTATTTCCCAATTCAAATTGTGATAAACCTAAGATTAGACGTATAGGAAATAGTAATTGTGGCCTTTCTTTTAGTACTTCAGGTTCAATTTTAGAAAAATTCTTTGTTTTTCTTTTTAAATACTTATAAATTTCTTTGAATTCTCGTTCGTTCAACTCTCTTAAATCTTTTTCAAATTTCATATTAATCTTACTTCCCAGTTCTTATAAATATCAAATTCACTACCATGAGTGAAGAATTTAACAACATGAAAACATAGGAGAAAATAAGCCAAAGATAAACTTAATAAAGCTTAATATATTAATTATTTGAAAGATGATTTAATGAAAATTCAAATATTAGAGAAAACTGATAGAAGCATAAAATTTATTTTAGAAGGCGTAAGCCAACAGTTTGCAAATGCGCTAAGAAGAATAGCAATGACAGAAGTTCCCACACTTGCTATAGAGGGAGTTGATTTTCATGCTAATAACTCTGTGCTATATGATGAAATAATTGCTCATAGGCTTGGGCTTTTAACACTAAGTTTTGATCCAAAAATATACAATTTACCTTCCGGGTGTAATTGCGACGGGAAAGGATGTTCAAATTGTCAGGTAATACTAACTTTAAATAAAAAAGGGCCTTGCATGGTTTATGCTAAAGATTTCAAGAGCACAGAGTTAAGCGTTCAACCTACTTTTCCAGAAACCCAGATAATTGAGCTTTTTGAAAATCAGCAATTAAAGTTAGAAGCTACAGCTATTTTAGGTATAGGCAGGGACCATGCAAAATGGCAAGCTTCAAAGGCATGGTATAGATTTTGGCCAAAAGCTGAGTTGACAGGCAAATTAGACAATCAAGCTCAATGCATAGCTGTTTGTCCGAAAAATGCGCTAAAAATAAACTCCAGTGCAACCGTTACTCCAGATTGTGACTTGTGTGGGGAATGTGCAAAAATTGCTGAGCCTAAAGTTTTAAAAATTTCAGCTGATAAAACAAAATTCATTTTTACACTTGAGTCAATATCAGGGCTAAATGCAGAAGAAATAATATTAAAAGCAATTGATATTTTAAATAAAAAAGCAAAGGAACTTGAAAAAGGTTTAAAATAAAGCTATTCCTAATCAATTTATAAATTATTATTTATAATTTTGATATGCGGGGATAGCCAAGCCAGGTCAAACTAAGCTTCTTTAAGAAAGAAGCTTAAGCAAGAAAGGACTAGAGGCGCAGGAGCAGCTTGCTGCGAAACTTAAGGTTAACTCATTTAAGTTTTGAGATCAAATCGATGAGAAGATATCCTGTCTCTTAGTGAGTCCGAGAGTTCAAATCTCTCTCCCCGCACCAAAAGTATGAGGTGAATAGATGAAAAAATGGGAAATATTAGGTTACCTTTTTGCAGTGTTAAATCCGGTTCTACCAGGGATTTTAATAGGATGGGCTCTTTATACAGAGAAGAAATATAAAAAAACAGGCGTCAAAGTAATAGCTCTTTCAATAATAATGCTAATAGTGTACACAGCTTTAGCAATTTATGTTGCAAAATGATTAATATGCCAAGACCAACAGGCCCTACAAATATTTTAGTAAAAAAAATGATTCAAGAGCTATCTAGTCGGGGGTATAAAGAAAAAAATAAATTTTTAATAGCAATTGCCAAAAGACTTAAAGGACCAACTAGAAAAAGACCAAAAGTTAACTTATTAAAAATTGAGAGATATTGTAGCAAAAATGATACAATTATTGTACCAGGAGAGGTCCTTTCCACAGGCACTTTAACAAAACCTTTAACAATTGCTGCTTTAAGTTTTTCAAAGGCAGCAAAGGAAAAGATAAAGGCAGCAGGCGGGCAAACGATAGAAATCCCAGAACTAATAAAAATCAATCCGAGGGGCTCTAAAGTAAAAATAATTTGCTAGGTGTGAATATGATAGTAATAGATGCAGATGGTGCTATTTTAGGAAGGCTATCATCTATAGTTGCAAAAAAACTGCTAATGGGAGAACAAATTATAATTGTTAATGCTGAAAAAGTTGTTATTAGCGGAAAATTAAGCTGGCTAAAGAAGGATTTTTTACAAAAAAGGCAAAGAGGCGGTTATTCAAAAGGACCCTTTTACCCAAGATACTCACATATGATTCTAAGACGAACTATTAGAGGAATGTTGCCATATAAAAAACAAAAGGGCATGGTTGCACTAAAAAGGCTAAAGGTATATAAAGGCTGTCCTGAACAATTTAAAAATGCTGAAAAGCTTGGTAAGCAGGCAACAGAGCTAGAATGCAAATTCGCAAGGCTCGAACAAATATCTAAACAATTAGGTGCAAAATAATATGAAAAAGATTAAAGTGGTTCATACAGTTGGAAAGAGAAAAATAGCAATTGCAAGAGCAACTGCAAAACCCGGTACAGGATTAATTTATATAAATTCAAAGCCCCTGGGTATAATAGAGCCTGAGCTAGCAAGACTTATGATTGAAGAGCCAGTTCAACTGGCAGGCGAGTTTGCAAAAAAAGTTGATATTTCCATTAATGTAAGAGGCGGAGGTGTTATAGGACAAGCAGAAGCCTCCAGGCAAGCAATAGCAAAGGCATTAGTTCAATTTAACAAAGAGCTAAAGGAAAAGTTTTTAGAATATGACCGCTCGTTAATCGTGGCTGACCCAAGAAGAACAGAGCCTCACAAACCAAGCAGAAGCAAAGATGGGCCGCGAACTCATAAACAAAGATCAAAGAGGTAAAAAGTTTAAATTATTAAAATGTAGCATTGATATTATGATAATTCCAATCAGATGTCCGAGTTGTGGCAGACCAGTAGCACACTTATATGAAACATTCAAGAAAAAAATAGAAGCAGGCGAAGAGCCAAAAAAAGTTCTTGATGAGCTTGGAATCAAAAGCTATTGTTGCAGATCTTTATTCTTAACACATGTTGACCTGCTAAAGCAAATAGTAAAATATAAAAGATTTTGAGTTGTGCCATTTTTTAAATATAAAACTTTTTTAAAGTTCTCTCCCGAATACTTGCTTGGGCCCGTAGTCTAGCTTGGTAACTGCACGACGAGCATTGCTCGTCCAGCTGAATGGATACCAGCTAAGCAACCTTTCCAAAAAGTTGCATCAAAAGGGAAAGTGCTCTGGAATGGGGATGCAAACTAAATTGCTGGCGGCCGGCGTTCAAATCGCCGCGGGCCCACCAAAGCTTTTTAAAAAAGCTTTAGCAAAAAAGAGGAGCGATATGACTACAAAAGTCCACTTTGATAGTTACGGATGCTTTACTAGTATAATAGCTTCAACTATAGAACCATATCCAAAAGAAGGATTTGGCTTTCTAGGTGGCAAGACTAGTCATAAGATTAGATATCATAAATCTAGTAAAGATATAATAATTCAAGCTGCATACCCACTCCAAACAGCAAAAAGAAAAGAAGATAAAGTGGAATTTAAAGATTTAAAATCTTTTAAGCGAACTAGAAATTTATTAAATTGTTTAGGTTTTGATATAATTGGAGAATATCATAGTCATCCAAAAGAGAACCTTCTAAAAATTACAAAGGATGACATAGATCATGATATAGAGGAGATAAAGGAACTTAAAAAAGAAAATCTTGCTATTTCATTTAAATGGATGGATCTTATCATAGGAATAAATAGAAAAAGATATAAGACAAATTTTGGTGAGCAGTCAGAATGGATTAAGGATAAAAATAAAATTAAGGGCACTGTTAGGGATAGAAAATTTGGTTATAAATTTGAAATTACTGGTTATTTGTTTGATATAAATAATCCTAAAAAATATGATGAAGCAAATTTATTCCTACCTTCTAAGTAATACAACCCTAGAATCTATTTTTTCATCTGCAATTTTGTATCCAGTTGAATTAGAAATTTTTTCTGAGAATTCTTTTATTTCAGCATGATTTGGCATATATTCAGGTCCTAGCCTTAGCCTAGCAAAACCAACAGCTGAATATCCTTTAACTTCAATAAATTGTGGAGACGCCTTCTCAATCAGTTTTGCATATTTTTCAGGTTCAAGCATATTTAAATTCTTTACCATTGTAAGTCTGACTACTTTTCTTGTTTTTATTCCTGACAATATCTCCAAGGTTTGATTTAGCCTTTCCCAAGCTTTTGGCATTAGCGGGTTTTGAATTTTTTTCATCATTTCTTTGCTGTTTGAGCAAAGAGAAACATAAAGTTGAGTTGGCAGCGTGCTTAAATTTTCAAGTCTTTCTGGTAAAGTACCATTTGTAACAAGAAAAGTTTTTATATTTCTTTTATGAAATTCTGCAATTAGCTCTCCGATTTGCGAATAGCATGTCGGCTCCCCAGCCAAAGATATTGCTGCGTGTGCTGGATTTTGTGCTTCTTTTAAATATCTCTCATTGTGTGGCACGCCTCCCAGACCTGTTAATAGATGGCGTTGAGCTTGAATTAACCCGTTAACTATTTTCGCAGGCTCATCCTCTTTTGGAATTTTGTATCCTAAAGTTGCTTCTGTAATAGGTCTCCAGCAAAACTCGCATCTTAAAGAGCAAAAAGCAACAGCAGGTGTGCATTGCAGACAGCGATGGGATTTGATTCCAATATCTTTGTAAAATTTTTCCTTATAGCAATGTTGCAATCCTCCGGTCTTAATTGATTTTTTTGTCCACAAGCAAAGCTTTGCTGCAGAATGGCCGCCTACTAATGCATAATGCTGCCTTTTTAAAATCCTTTTTACATTTTCCGGAAGCATACAAACATTTAATTCCACATCAATTTAAATTCTCCCAAATCTTTAAAAGGAAAAACTTATAATAGGATTTAGCTATAAATTAAGTGATTCTATGCCTAGGGAAAAAAAGAAAATTAAAGAAGTGAAAGAGGTTAAAAAACCTGCTGAAAAAGCCATTATTCCACTAGAAATTAAACCAGTTGAAAAAGAAGTAAAAAAATTTAAGTTTGAATTTAAAAAGCCAGAGTTTCCTAAAATAGATATTTCTGCTAAGCTTAAGGCTTTTATGAGAAAGATTTTTCCTAGAAAGACAGAGTTGCCAGAATTTATGATTTCAAAAGAGAAATATATCATAGCATTGCCAACAGATAAAAAAATTAATGTTCGTTACCCTTTGATCCCACCATTTGCATATGTAAATATAAAATGGGACTGGGCTGCAAAGGAGATGTTGTATAATGTTATTGAGCCAAAGCTAAATGAGGATGAGGAAAAAATATATGAAAAAATCATGAAAGGACTCCTGGAAATAGTTGAGGTTGAGCTTACAGCAATGGAAGGTGCAAAAGCAATTGAGTATATTGCAACACAAGTCCAAAGAGTTATAAAAGAATATGAGCTAAAGCTTACTCCTGAGCAGTATCTAAAGATAATGTATCATATTTACAGAAATTTTATTGGACTAAATGAAATAGAACCTTTAATGCAAGATCCTTATATAGAGGATGTTTCATGCAATGGAATTGGAATAAATTTGTATATTGTGCATAGGAAATATGGCTCAATTAAAACAAATGTAATATACAAAGATCCAAAAAAACTAAGTGAATTTGTTGTTAAGCTATCTGAAAGATGCGGTAGATATATAAGTTATGCTGAACCCCTTTTAGGAGGAACCTTACCAGATGGTTCAAGAGTTCAGGCTTCAATTGCAGCAGATGTAACAACAAGAGGACCAACATTTTCAATAAGAAAGTTTACAGCAGAACCACTTACACCAATTGATTTGTTAGACTTTGGAACAGTTTCTCCCGAGCTGCTAGCATTTTTATGGCTAGGTGTGGAAAATGGCTCATCGTTTTTAATATGTGGGGGCGTGGCAACAGGAAAAACAACTTTGTTAAACACATTATCAATGTTTATCCCATCTGAGTCAAAAATAGTAAGCATTGAAGATACAAGAGAGCTTGCCCTTCCACATGAAAATTGGATTCCTTCTGTTGTTAGGACTGGTTTTGGTGTGCCAACTCCAACAGGCGAAAAATATGGTGAAATAACAATGTTTGATCTTTTAAAACAAAGCTTTAGGCAAAATCCAGATTATGTTATAGTTGGTGAGATAAGGGGGGCTGAGGCATATGTTATGTTCCAAGGAATGTCTTCAGGGCATCCGTGCCTAGGAACAATGCATGCTGGAAAAGTTGAGGATGTTATTCACAGGTTAGAAACACCGCCAATTGAGCTACCACCATCTCTTATTGAGACTTTAGATGCAATAATTGTTATGGTTCATGCTAGGGAAAGGGGAGCTGCAGCTAGAAGAGTAAAGGAGGTTGTTGAAATCGAGTCTATTGATCCAAGAACAGGTCGAGAAAGAACAAATAGAGTTTTTAGCTGGTTACCATCAACAGATTCATTTGAGTTTAGAGGTTATTCATGGCTTTTAGGGAAAATTTCAAAGCTAAAAGGAATTCCAGTTGAAAAGTTGCAAAGAGAAATTAAAAAAAGAACAGCTGTGCTTAGCTGGATGCAAAAGAGTGGGATAAAACATTTTAAAAGAGTTGCAGAGATTTTTAGTGAATATAATAAAGATCCTGAAAAGATACTTAAACTAGCTGGATATAAATAAAATATAAATTAATAGTGATTTTATGGGTGTGAAAAACAGGGCTAACTCTGGAATTTTTGGGCTAGATGAACTTATTGAAGGAGGGTTGCCAACAGGTTCTGTTACATTGCTTAGTGGCACATGTGGAACAGGTAAAAGCATATTTGGAATGCAATTCATTTACTTTGGTGCTAAAGCTGGTGAGCCGGGAGTTTTTATCTCTTTTGAGGAAAACCCAGAAAGCATAAAATCAAATGTAAGTGGATTTGGCTGGGATATTGAAAAGCTAGAAAGAGAAAATAAAATAATCATTATAAGGATTGATCCTTTTCATGTAGAAGATATTTACGATCTTGTTGAATCTGCTATTAAAAAAATAAAAGCAAAAAGGGTTGTAATTGATTCTATATCTGCTCTTGGGTTATATATCAGGGACCCGCCAGAGATAAGGCTGACTATATTAAATTTAAGCTCTTTGTTAAGGAAGTTAGGATGCACCTCTATAATTACATCAGAGATTTTGCCAACACAAGAAAATTTATCAAGATTTGGTGTTGAAGAATTTGTTGCAGACGGTGTTATAATTTTATATTATTTGAGGGTAGATGCAAAATATGCAAGATCGCTAACTGTTTGGAAGATGAGAGGCACAGAGCATTCTCAAAAGTTGCATCCATATGCCATATCTAAAAAGGGGATAATTACTTATCCAAAAGAGGAAGCGTTTGTGAAGAAGTGACCTAAATGGATAAAAAAAAAGTTAAAATAACACCTAAAGTTAAAATAACACCTAAAGTTAAAATATCGCCCGGACTCTTTATCTTCGGTAAATTAATAGACAAATTAATAGAAAAATATGATGAATATTTTGAACCTCTTAAACTAGCAACACATCAAGCTAATATTAAAATATTATTTAAGACATATCTTGTGTACATGTTTTTTTCTTCATTCCTGACTTTTATTATAACTTTTTTTGGCATTTTTGCATTTTGTTCTTATTTTAATGTAGATTTGCTGCTTACTATAATAGGTTTAATATTAATTCCAACATTTTTTGCATTCTTAGTTTTTGTTTTTATTTACATGTGGCCATTTTCTATTGCTAGTGTAAGAAAAAAAGATATTGAGACCAATTTACCATTTGCAATAAATCATATGTCTGCTATAGCAGCTTCTGGTGTACCACCATATGTTATGTTTAAGTTGCTTACACGTTTTAAAGAATATGGTGAGGTTTCAGCTGAGTCTGGAAAAATTGTTAGAAACGTAGATACATTTGGCCTTGATATATTAACATCAATGAAAGATGTTATAGCAAAAACACCATCTTTATCATTTAAAGATTTGCTACAAGGAATTCTTGCAACCATACAAACTGGCGGCAACATACAATTATTCTTAAGGCAAAAAGCTGAAACAGCGCTGTTTGAATACAGGATAGCTAAGCAAAAATATCTAGAGCTACTATCAGCTTATGCAGATATATATACAGCAATTGCAATTGCTGCTCCCTTATTCTTAATAATGGTCCTGTCAATTATGAATATGATTGGCGGCCAGGTTTTTGGGATGGCAATCCCAGATGTAATGAAAATTATTATATTTTTAATAATACCAGCAATGAATTTGGCATTTTTAGCTTTTATTCACATTACGCAACCTAAGTTGTGATAATATGATAAAAATAGATAAAAGAATAATAGGAGGAATTACAGCAGCTGCGCTTATAGCTATAATTAATTTTACTCTTTTATACAAAACTCCATCATTTTTAATTTTAAACCTTATTGCAATTTTTATTGGCGCTGGGCCAATTGTTTTTATTCAATTTATTAATTATAAGCAAAACAGAGAGATTGAAGCTAGATTTCCAGATTTTCTAAGAGATGTTACTGATGGTATAAGATCTGGCATGACACTACCCCAGGCAATAAAGTCAACCGAGAATACAAATTATGGCGCTTTAACCAATCATGTGAAAAAAATCATAACAAAAATAGATTGGGGGGTTCCGTTTGATAAAGTTCTGCTAGATTTTTCTAAAACCTCGACAAAACCAGTTAAAAGAGCGGTTTCAACTATAATAGAAACACATAAATCAGGTGGAAATATTACAGAAGTACTTGAAGCTGTTGCAAACTCTGTAATTGAAGTTAATAAAATCAAAACTGAAAGATCTTCATACATATACGGCCAGACAATCACAGGATATGCTATATTTTTTGTATTCCTCGGTGTTATGATAGCTTTGCAAACATTTTTAATTCCAGGCATGTCAATTAGCTATCCAGCTGCATTTGCTATGGAAATATCAAAGGAAAGCCTGATAGTTGTATACAAGCAGTTATTTAGCTGGCTGATCGTTATTCAAGGTGCCTTTTCAGGTTTGGTTATTGGGAAAATGGCTGAAGGAACCATAATTGCAGGACTAAAGCATTCATTAATTCTTGTAATTATCGGTTATTCCCTTTTCACAATACTGGCGTGATAATATGAAAGCAATCGCACCAATACTAACACACGCACTTTTTTTAGCCTTTGGCACGTTTGTGCTAATTTTTGTTTGCCTTTCTGTTTTCAATCTTAGAGCCAGTTCAGAGCAAGAGACAGCTAAGGCAACTTTAAAAATCATAACCGGGCAGGTTTCTGATAAAATCCTAGACTTGTATATTGTTGGAAGCTCGTCAAGTTCAACTGGCCTAGTAGCAAGCGCTGAGCTAAATTTGCCAGCTAGAGTCGCGGACAAGGATTATATTTTAAAGCTAGAAAATAAAAATATTATTGCAGAGATTCCCACCCTCGATTTAGTAGTAAACAGCACAATTAATATTGAAATTAATATGGAGGGCTCGGGTAAGAAAGCTTTAGAATACTGGAAAAATGGAGAAGATAAAATAATTTTGGTGAGCAAGTGAAAAAAGGCATTTTAAGTCCAATAGATTTTGCAATTGCTTTTGCAGTTGTGTTTGCTGTTATCACATTCACAGCATTTTATATAACAGGCTGGTCATCTTCTCAAGTTTCAATCGGCAGGGCAGCAGATATAGAAACAGCTTCTAAGGAAATTGGAAAAACCCTTTTCGAAACACAAGGAATTCCATCTGATTGGGAAACATCTTCAGAAGTAAGAGTTAGATATGGATTAGCTAGTTATGCATACCAAATTCCTGTTATAGTTAAAGAAGCTACAAAATTTAAATGGGAAGTTGGCGAGCATTATGGAGCAAGCCATATAAATGAAGTAATAGAGATTCCAATAGATTTTAGCCACGAAGCAAAATCTGTTAGAGTTTATGATGAGCAAATGAATGAGGTTCCTTCTGAACTTGTTTTGCAGACTGAGCAAAACAAGACAAGATTTCAGATAAATCTGGCACCCGGAGAAAGAAAAACATATTATATATTTTATTCTTCTGTTTATTTTGAACCAGAATGGGGATGGACAAGTGCAAATGCAACAGGAACTATTGAAACGCAAATATTGCAGGAAACTGAAATTAAAATTATTTCATATCAAAAATTAAAAACACTTAGTATGACTAATTATAAAGAAAAAAGCAAGATGACAGATTATGATTTTAGGATAGAGATTGCTGATTTTAGTTGGGGACCAGACCTTCCAGAAGGAGCAGATATGGCAATTTATTCTGCGCCTTTGCTTGTTCAAGATTCGAGTGGCAGGCTTGAGCCAAAAACAGGAAAGGTTATAGTATGGTGAAAGGTTATATTTATACAAAAGGTTATATTTATACAATAGAAGCGATTTTAGTAGCAATATTAATATTATCAGGGATTATGATTTTTTATCCAACGCAGACAAGTCCAGAGCTTTTACAGGACAGATGCTACAAATGCTTAAAAGATTTGGATAATCAAGGAACGTTAAGGATTTATATAATTAGAAACAAAATAAGTGAATTAGAGGATTTAATGAAAAATTGTGTTGGAAGCGAGGTTGCAATTGCAGCATGCAAAGATGTTGCTTGCAGCCCTAAAAAAGAGCTCCCAGCTAACAAGGCAGTCACAATTGTAAGTTATTTGATAGCTGGTGGCAGGACAACACCTGAACCAATGCTAATAAAGGTATTTGTATGGTAAAAAAGAAAGGGCAAGTATTCCTGGTTATTGGTATAGTAATCCTTCTATCCTTTATTTTATTAAAAGTAGCGACAATACCGCTTCCTAGAGAAGAGCTATTGCTTAAGGAAAGCTTTCTTGATTTAAAAGTAGAATATGCAAAAACTATAGATTTAACATTAGTTAGACAACCTCCTAATCCAGCTCAAACTTTGCAATTAAATCTGGACAGATTTGCAATTTTTAGCTCAGACGCATTTAAGCAAAAAAACCACACTCAAAAATTATTATACTCATTTACATATGATGGCAGCGAGGTTGCGGTTGGGAATTTTCTCGGACAAGATATAAGTGATGTTGGAATATGGCTTAATGATGATTATGAATATATAGGAGATTTAAAAAACGGGCATTCTGCTTTAAAAAATCTTACAAGAGCTGAAAGTTTTGTTGTTAATATTTCATACAAAATTGACAATGAGCAAAAAAGCTTTACCTATAGAGGAACAGTTGATGATACGATAGCAAGTTATTTTGACATTTGGCTTGGCTATGGAAAGTCTTTTTTTAAGGACATATTTGTAGAAAAAAGAAAGATCACAACA
>CAZZIA010000003.1:0-21245 GCA_964654075.1 uncultured archaeon
TTTTTTGCTCTTTTAAAAATAATAGTAAACCAATTATCATTAATATCAAACTTTAAATTTAATTCATATTCTTTCATTGCTTTTTTCATTCTCTTAATACCAGAACCAACCTTCTCTACCAGTCCCATTCTTTGTATTAAACCAAATAAAAGATTGTTTCTTGATAGACTTTTCTTTCCTAAGTCTTTCTTTGTTATCCCTTTTACTAAACCACCTGGATTTGTTATCTCAACTCTATCAGAAAAAATTTCTACAAGAATATTTGCACCTGAAACAAAATAATCCCTGTGAGCAATTGCATTTAATAAAGCCTCTCTTAAAGCTTCTTCCGGTAGTTCTAATCTTTCTTCTCTTGGACCGCCCTTTATTATAAATTCTGTATTTAGTCTTGATTGTAAATATAACATAGCATTCTGAAAATTAGAATACAGATCTGCATAAAACTCTTTTCTATCAAGAATTTTATACTTGGTTTTTCCTTGGTATAAAACACAGGTTATTGTAGCCTGCAAAAAGAATTTCGTTACTCTATGGCAGAATAATAAAACCCCTGCATTTTTAATATAATCATCTTTTAAGAGAGATAAATTGTCTAAAATCTCTTTTCTTTTCAGAACAGGACTTATTTTTGTTTTTTCTAGAAAAACTCTAAATTTATTTTCATCAAAATCTTTCTCCAAATCAAAATCATAATTTGGTTTCTCATCAAATAAAATTAAACCTTCTTTTTGAAAGAATTCTCTTATTTCTTCCCTTAATAGTTGTTGTGAATTTGGTCCATATCTCAAATAAAATTTTCCATTTGCAGAATAAGGTTTACTTTCTCCTTCTGGAACCTCAATAACTAGTACAGAATCAACTTCTTCTAAAGAGATTTCAAATTTTGGGTCGAAATTTCTTGTTATATCATAAACTTGAGATTTCAGTTTGTTTGTTATCTTTATTCCTTTGATTTTTCCGTCATCTGAAACACCAAGCAAGATTTTACCTCCGTTTGCATTTACAAATGCACAAATATCTCTTGATATGGAATTAGAGAAAGATTCCTTAAATTCTAAATTATACCCTTCTCCTTGACTAATCAAAAATTCCAGTTCCTTTTCTTTCATCTTACCATCCTCAAAAATTCTTCTCGAGTAATTCTCAAATTATCATACTGCAATTTTTTGTATACCTAGGAATTTTTCTTTACTTATCTCTTTTTCACATTTTAGGTACAAAGAAATAGCTTCTTTAGTTCTCTTCATTAATTCATCTAAGCTTTTAGCTTGAGTATGACATCCTGGCAGTTCTATTACTTCTGAAATAAGATAGCCATCTTCACCTTTTTCTATGATTATATTAAATTCCTTACTCATGACAATCATTAGATATTTAGAATATTCATATTTTCCACTTGTTGTCAAATTTCTCTAGATGCGCAATTTCTTCAAAAGGCTGCCTTACTGGCTTTTTAGGCCTTTCAGCTGGCCATCCTACTGTAACAATTGCGCAAGGCCTAGCATAGTCAGGGCATTGTAACAGCAAAGAGACTCTTGGCTCTGAAAATGAACCAACCCAAGATGATCCGAGACCAAAAGCCTCAGCAGCTATTAGCATGTTTTCAATTGCAGCTGCTGTGCTTTGAATTCCAAAGAGGCGCTCTCCGCGCTCGCCATAAGTTGCTGCAGCAAGCCTTGTGTTTATGCAAATTACAATAAAAACAGGAGCTTCAAGCATCCAAGTTTGACCAAGGGCAGCATCTACTATCTGCTCCTTTAATTCAGGGTCGCGCACAACAATAAATTCCCATGGCTGGTGGTTTCCAGCTGAAGGAGCAGATGCTGCTGCTATAATTAGTTCTTTTACAAACTCGTCAGAAACATCCTTAGGAGAGTATCTTCTGACACATGTTCTGGATTTTAGAACAGAAAGAGCTATTCTGGCAACCTCCTCCCTTGTCTGCACTCCCTTTACATCTTTTAGCACATCTTTTTTACCAAGTTTTGCTAAAGCTTTGAATGGCATAATTTAAATTGCCTCTGCGAATTTAAATATCTTGCTGAATTTCAAATTTGCCAAAAAAATACTTGATCTTAATATAAAATCTTTACTCGAACTTTTGAGTGAAAACGTTAAGTATTTAAATATCAGAAACGTATAGTATTTTCCGATTAATATGAATGAAATAGAAAATGAAATCAAAACAACAGAAATGAGAATAGATAATGTGTATGCAGATACTATGAAGTATTTTAACAAACATGAAAATGGGCGTGTAACTTCAAGTAGTGGCGTAACCGGTCCTATTATTATTGCATACAAATTGAATGGAATATCGTATCTAGAATATAGAAAAGAATTTAAAAATAATGGAATAGAAAAAAAGCTAGCGAAAATAAAAGGAGAAAATTTTGATGTAAAAATAGCATGCCTTCCTTATAGTGGTTCAACAGAGGTAAAATTTTTGTACAAATGCCCATTAGAATCAGAAAAAGAAAAATTTAAAAGAATATGCACAGAGATTATTAAAACTGCTATGGTTGAAAAGAAAGGTCTTTTTAGATAATTTAAGCTTTTCTTTTTAAAGAAAATCTTAATCAAAAGAAAGCTAGTTTAATTTATTTATTCTAACAATAATATTATTATGCGCTATTCTCTTTTAGCAGATATATATGAGCAACTTGAGAGCACATCAGGGAAGCTCGAAAAAACAGATATAATTTCTAAGCTGCTAAAGCAAACTAAGCCGGAGTTTTTAGAAAAAGTTGTACTTCTTCTCTTTGGCAGAGTTTTTTTTGCCTGGTCTCAGAAAGAGCTAGGGGTTGCAAACCAGCTAATGATAAAGGCAATCTCAAAGTCAAGCGGAAATAGCCAAAAAAAGATCATTGAAAAGTTTAAGGAATTGGGCGATCTAGGATTAGTAGCAAAGCATTTTGCTGGGATAAAAGTACAGAAAATTTTGTTTAAGAAAGAGTTGTTTGTTCAAAAGGTTTTTGAAAACATAGAAAAAATTGCACAGCAGTCAGGCCCAAGATCACAGGATAGAAAGCTAAATTTGATTGCTGAGTTGCTTGCGCTAGCTGACCCAAAAGAATCAAAATATATTGTGCGAACTGTTTTAGAGGAGCTTAGAGTTGGGGTTGCAGAAGGTATCTTAAGGGATGCAATAGCAAAGGCATTTAATATTTCCCCAGAGCTTGTTGAAAGTGCATGGTCCTTAAATCCTGATTATGGTCAAATCGCAGAAATTGCAAAATCAAAGGGTACGACAGGGTTGAAAAAAGTAAAAATTGAGCTAGGAAGGCCGATGATAATGTTGCTCGCAGAGAAGGCACCTGACCTAAAAACAGCTGTTGAATCATATAAAAATTGCATATTGGAATGGAAATACGATGGGATGCGCTGTCAATGCCATAAAAAAGGAAATCATGTATGGCTTTATACAAGAAGGCTAGAAAATGTTACTGAACAATTTCCAGATCTTGTTAAGCTATGCAAAAATATCAATGCTCGCGAATGCATAATAGAAGGCGAAACTTTGGCAATAGATAAAAAAACAGGAAACCCCGTACCATTCCAGCGTCTGTCTCAGAGAATTCACAGAAAATATGAAATAGAGCAAATGACAAAGGAAATTCCAATTCAAGTGAACTTGTTTGATATTGTTTATTTAAATGGAAAGCTTTTATTTGACCTGCCACTAAAAACCAGGAGAGCTGTTTTAGAAAAAAATATAACTCAAGCCCCAGGAAAATTCCAGCTCAGCCATGCACTTATAACAAAGGATTTGAAAAAGGCTGAGCAATTTTACAAGCAGGCTCTACAAGCTGGTCAAGAGGGGCTTATGGTGAAAAACCTTGATGCAAAATATGTTCCTGGAAGAAAAGTTGCTGGAGGTTGGCTCAAGGTAAAACCAATTATGGAAACCCTAGATCTAGCAATAGTTGGTGCAATATGGGGAACTGGAAAAAGAACAGGCTGGCTAGGCTCTTTTATACTCGCATGCAGGGATCCTGACACTGGTGAATTTTTAGAGTGCGGAATGCTCGGAACCGGAGTTAAGGAAAAGGTAACAAAACCTGAAGATGTGACCTTTGAACAAATGACCGAACTGCTAAAAGAATATATAGAATTTGAAAAAGATAACACAGTTAAAATAAAGCCAAAGATATTAATAGAAGTTGCATATGAGGAAATCCAGAAAAGTCCAACTTATGATTCTGGATTTGCACTTAGATTTCCGCGCTTTATCAAGATTCGCTGGGAAAGAAGTATCTGGGATGTAGACACTATAGAAAGGGTAAAACATCTTTACAATATTCAAAAAGGTAAAAAATAATTTATTTTCCTTTTAAATTATTGAGCAATTGAACTAAATCCTTTCGACCATTTATTTTGAATGTCTTTATTATTTCTTCTGGTCCAATTAAAATTATTTTATCGATAATGGCCTGTTTTCTTATCTTTGGCGAAAATCCGCCTAGAGAGATGATTATTCCTGTTTTGAATTTATATCCTCCAATAACTTCTTTTCCAAGATAGTCTCTTAAAATTTCTTTGTAACCCTTTAGATTCCCAAAACCTGAGAATGTTATATAGTAATTTTTAACTTCAACGAAGCTACTTCCAATTATAAAGTCTGGACATTTCAAACTTCCTTTCAAAATACATCTCTTCCTTCTGACGTCTTCAACTGGCATACCTGTTAATCTAAGATATTCTAAGGCTAAGTTCTCAGCAACTTTACCTCTTTTATTAATTTCAATTAGATCTGATTTTTTCTGTGCTACTTTAGAATATTGCTTTCCAAACAGCCTTCTAAATCTTGGTGCCAAACTAGAGATTTTAATCCCCAATTCGTCAGATAGCTGGGCTAGTGAAATATTTGTGTTTTTATATCTTTCAAATGCCCTGATATATTGCTGCTTTGAAACCTTTCTTTCGTCTCTCCTTTTTCTTGCAATTTTATAATATTCATCTCCAAAAGACTTTTTGAATCTTGATATAAATGAACTTTCTTTTAATCCAACTTGTTTAGCAAGCTTAGATAAGCAAATAGAATTCTTTTTATAGATTTCAAAAAGATCATAAATTTGTTGATCTGAAACTTTTTGTCTAGATTTTGCACCATCTTCTATACCTCTTTTCTTAGCAAGTTCTTTATATTCTTTGCCAATAATCTTGGCCATTCTATGAGTAAGACTATCTCTCACTACTCCAAGTTTTTTCGCTAATTCGACCATAGAGACACCTATTTTATACTCTTGAAATGCTTTTCTAATATCATCTTCATCCAATTTTCTCATCCAGCCACACTTTTTTCTGGCTAAAGTCAAAAACTCAGAACCAAATCTCTGTTTAAATAACCTAGAAAGAAATTCTTTACTGCACTTTAGCTCTTTTACAATATCTCTTAAAGTTGATTTGGGGTTATTCTTGTAAATTTCAAATGCTTTTTCGAGCTCATCTTGAGGTATTATTTTTTTGTCTCGTCCCCGTATTTTTGTTCTTGCAATTTTCTTGTATTCACTACCGAAATGCATTATAAAATAATTTCGAATTGTGTCATCATTTACTTTTAATTTTTTTGCTATTTTTTCTATTCCTATCTTTGATTTTTTATATTTTTCGAACGCACTTCTAATTTGGTGATCCGTTAACTTTCTTTTCTTTAAGTTAATAAGAGATTTATACCTTGTACCAAAAAGTTTAGTAAAATGTTTTTGTATCGTTGTATGGTCTAATCTGAGTTCTTTTGCTACCATTTTTGTTGTTAATTTTTGATTTCTCTCGTAACCTAAAAACGCTCTTTTTATTTTATTAATTCTTTCTTCATTTAATCGCTGTGCCATCTTTATCTAGTAAAATTGTGATAAAGAGCCACTTATTTCTAATTCACTACCCTGAGTAGTGAATTTATTTATACTTCGTTTCACATCTAATAAGTTAGAAGAACTTTATTGAAGTGTTAACATGATTGAGCATACAATAACTGCAAAAAGCAGTGAAAGCATAAGCGCGCTCGACCCAAATAAAATTGTTATTACAAAAGGCAAAAAAGTTTTTGATGATTCTGTGATTGCGATTGAAGCTGATTACGCTGCTGCTGAGCTGCCAAAAGAGCTTAAGGCTGCCTTAAAGGAAAGAAAGAAAATATCAATAGAAATTCAGTGCGCTGGGCTATCTGATAGAGTAGAGGCATTTGGCGCATATAAACTAAAGCTAACAGACAAAAACAATATTATTATAACAAAATCTGATTTTATTGATTCTGCTACAGCAGGAGTTAGGTCAAATAAAGGGGCAGCTGATCTGGACAGGGATTTGGTTAGAACCTTAACTTTAGGTCAAGAAGTAAAAATAATTCTAAGAGTTAAACCTTAGGTAAGGTGAGTTAAACCTTAGCTGGGACTTTTTTACTAATGTCAATTAACTTCCAGTTCTGATAGTTTAGCTTTACTGCAAGGATTGGCTTTGCCCCTGCCTTTTTAGCAACAGTAACAAGCTCATTTAGCTGCTGCAAATTGCTTTTGGTATAATATACTTTTTTTCTTGATTTGCACTCGATAAAGCTTGTCTTTCCTTTTTTAACAGCTACCAGATCGCATATAGCGGTTTGCCCAACACCAGAACCTGCAACCCTGTGAACAACAAAGCCTCTCGCGCTTAGAAACTCGAGCAGCTCCCGCTCACGTCTGGTACCTTTTTGATTTTTAGGCATTTTTATCCCTCTGCCATACCTCTTCTGGCAGCCCCTCATATATAGAATAATCTTTCTTTTTCTTCTTAATTTTTTTCTTTTTCGGGCTTAAAGCCAGCTCAAGTATCTTTCTTTTGTTAAGTTCCCAGTAATGTATCTCCCATGGACGGCCATCAGGAAGAAATACCTCATCTTTAGGGGGCCTGAACAATAAACCATCTTCTTCTAATGTATAAAAGCTGTCTCTATCTTCACTTTCAAGTATATTATCAATTATTCTGTCAGAACTGGGGTCGAAAAAACTAAGTGTATGGCTAGCTCTATCATTAGCTCCTTCCTCACCCATTCCATCATAGTAATTCTTAAGTGCTTTAGCAAAAATTTCTGGAGTAATAATAAACTTGTTAAGGCTGGGAGAATTTTTGATTAGTTTTAGCGCTTCGCTCCTAATATCTGAAACGTTCTTAAAACCATAATATTGTATATTGCCTACTACAATCTCTTCTGAGCCAAGATTTTGTATGTAATGCTCTAGCATTTCATTTCTTGCATCTGGATTTTCCTTAACATATTCTTTTATTTCTCTGGTCTCAGCTAGTTGCCTTTTCCTTATTTCATTTGGTTTAAAACCAAATTTTTTCTTAATTGACCTTATCCCGCCAGAAAAATAATTTCTTATCTTTAAATTAAGCAAGCGTTCAATATCATGGTATCTTGCATTTGGATTTTTCTTAATATAATTCTCGATTCGCTTTGATTCTTCTTGCTTTTTTTCTATAAGCTCTTTTTTAAATTTTGTAGGACCGCTGATGTTTGCCTTGGATAAAATTTCTTTAAATGGGCATTTGGAATAATACTTTACATTTAATCCTAGATCTTTCTCAACTTGAGCAAGAGTGGGTACATAACCGTTTTCCTGATATATTTGCTTGCAACTACTAATTATTTTTTCTATATTTGCCTCATTTCGCTCCTTGATTTTTTTTGCATTTTCTGTTGGAGCATTCTTGGTTATTCTAGCCATCTGCAAAAGTTCATCCATCTTAATATAATTCGGACAATCCGTGTGAAAATGTTTGTTTATCTTACGTAGAGTTGGTCTGCAACCTGTTCTGTTATAATAATCTTTAGCATAGCTGACAAATTCTTTTCCTCTTTCTTCTCTGATTTCAGGCGTGATTTTTCCATATTTTGGATTAATTCCTTGCTCTTTTCTAACTTGATTAATTCCTCCTGGAATATACAAGTCCGGATCCCCAACACTCTTTGTAACATCGCTATGCACGGCATTTGGATTTCTCTTGATATAATCCCGAATTTCCTTTGCCTTTTTTTCTCTTCTTTTCTGCAAACTCTTTGTAGGAAGTTTTACATCCTCAGTTCCTGTAATATGCTTTAATTCTTTCATTCCGCCTGTAAAATAATTACTAATATCCATGCCAAATTTTTCATTTAGCTCTTGCACATCTAGCAAATAACCATTTTTTACTGCACTCGTATAACAGTCAATTATCTCTTGTTTTCTACGTTCTTTTTCTTCTGTTCTTTCTTTCTGTTTTTTAGTTATGATTTTGTCTATACCAACAAGCTCTTTAACTGCGTTATGAAAATCATTTATGTTCTTAAAATAACCTCCATAATCATATCTTGTTTTAAATTTTTTGTTTAACTCTCGAACAGTTGGTATATAGCCTTCTTTTTGCCATGTATCTGCACCATATTGAATCATTTTTTGCCTTAGCTGCTGCTTTTCTGTTGGAATTGCATCAGTAAGAGCATCTGCTTTTAGCTCAGTAGCCGGCTTTGAATATGAGTCTAAAGTCCCTTTAAGCATACTAAAAATAGTAAAGCAAACTTTAAATGATTATTTATATAAGAAAAACATAAAACTTATTTATGCTTGTTAAAGAGGTTATGAACAAGGATGTAAAGACAATTGAACCAGACGCAACCATTAGAGAAGCTGCTGAGATAATGAACGAATCCAGAATCGGATCTTTGGTTGTGGTAAAGGATAAGGAAGTTGTAGGGATTTTAACTGAAAGGACGATACTTACTGATGTAGTTGCTGAGGCAAAGAATTCTGAAGAAGTAAAAGTTAAGGATATAATGGTAAAAAAGCTGATTACAGTAGATCCTAATGCTTCACTGGAGGATGCTGCCGAGCTGATGGTAAAGCATAAGATAAAGAAACTGCCTGTTGTGGCAGCTGGAAATCTGGTTGGGATTGTTACTGCTTCTGACCTAATAACTTATGAAAAAAGGCTGATAGAGAAAGTTGCTACTTTAATGATAGTTGCACCTAAAATTAATATAGCTGGGTGAAAGTCTAATTTTATCTAATTTTAAAGAATAGCGGAGTAACACGTCGCTCTTGAGCTGTTACCCCAATAAAATATTAAACCAGACCCATTTTTCAATGGATAACTATAGTGTTACTTACTTATTTAAACGCTTTTTGCTTTTTTATAATATATTTTTTGTTATGTATATCGCAAATCACAATTGCTCTTTTTTAAATTTCTCATCCTGTATTTTGTCAAATTTTCTTAGCAATTTGGTCAGTTCTGCTACATGCTCTTTTTCATCTGCAATTATATGCTCAAGCACAGCCCTGATATTTTCATTTTTAATATTTTCTATATGCTCTTGGTATTGATTTATTGCTTCTAGCTCGCCTATCAAGTCTTGCCTCAATGCTTTCAATTCCAGTTTATCACCTTTTTAATTTAAATGCTTTTTCACGTCGCAATTTTTTAGCATGCCTTTTCATATGCTTTTTAACATTTTCATGTGTTGGCTTTATATTCTCTTTCTTTAGATAGTCAAATGTGTTGTCTATGAGCCTTTCCAAAGGACCTTTACCAATTTCAAAATGTTCTTCTATCAACTCTGTCAAAAAAGTAAAAGCTAGCGCAACAATTATAATTATTGGAACATGTTCAAACAGCAGAACCGCCCCAACCAGAGAAGCTGCGATCATGTCTTCTGTGATAGCAAAGATAAGCATCATTACAAAAAATATTGAAAATCTTATAAGTCTTTTTTTCATGATATTAATAGTAAGTTATTATTATTTAAAATTGCTATGAAGAATAAAATGGCGTGTTGCCACGCCAAAAAATTTTATTATTTTACGCCTCTTCCTCTTCTTCAATTGGCTCTACCTTTTTCTTTGCTTTTGGCATTTATCTCACCTCGTATTTTTATATCTATTTTGTAAATCTATTGACCGATTATTTAAAGGCATCTTATGACCAAAGTAATTACTGCTAAGATAATACAAAATCTTAAATAAAGGTTGCAATGTGCTAAAATGGCTCAGGTATCTTTGTTTTAATCTTTCTGCCCTTAGCTATAATAAAAAAGAAACTAAATAATATTTATGGAAAAAATTGCTGTTATCAGTTTAGGGAGTGTGTTAAGGTGTGACGATAATATTGCTAATCTTGTGCTTGATGAACTTAAGGCAGAAAACATTCTTTTAATAAAAGGTGGTACAAACCCTGAAAATTTTATTGGGCCTTTAGAAAAATTCAAACCAGATATAATTTTTTTCATAGATGCTATTTATTTTAACGGTAAAGCAGGTGATGTTAAAGTTTTTCAAATTAATGATATTTTAAATTTAAACATATCAACGCACAATTTACCTGTCACCTTATTTAAGGACTTTTTTCCAAAAACAATAATAGAAATAATTGGAATCCAGCCAAAAAAAATTGATTTAAAAAGCAAAATAAGCAAAGGTCTTGAAGAAAGATTTGAAGAAATTGTTGAAACAGTCAGAAAAATTGTTTTTGACAAATTGAAATAATTTAAAGATTCAGACTTTGTAGCAGCTCTTTCCACACATCAGCTAAAGTTTTAAACTGTGAAATAATTTTCTTATCTTTTATTTTTCTTATGGCTATTCTTTTTCCATTCTCAAAGCCGTGAGTTAAGTAATAACCGTCTTTAATATCAACAAATCTGTTATCAAGCTCTGCTCTTCTTATCCCGTATATAGAATAAACATTTCCATCACTTGAAGCAAGCTGAACAGCGCATCTATCACAATGGCCAACAAACTTTTTTACAAAACCTCCCTCGCTTCTTATTCTTTCATTAACCAAAATCTTTTTCGCATAATCAAAGGATTTCCTGTTATGACCTCCAATTGTTTCAAAATATTCCTGGATATTTCTACCGTAAACTATTTCTTCCATGAGCCATTCAAAAGGTTTTAGATCATTCAATTCAAATGTATAGCAATTCTTATCTCTAGACAAATTTTCAAACCTATTTTTTAATTTTAAGATATGATCGTAATATGGACCTTCTGCAACGCAATCACAACTTGCTACATATCTCATTTCAACTTGATTTAATGTGATTTTTTTAATGATCTTGCTTATTTCATCTTTGTATTGAAATCCGCAACCCATTTATCTCACCATTAACTTTTTTTTATTTCCATTCGCAAGTTCAAATTCCTGATTAAATTTTATTGCATTTGCAGGGCAAACATCAATGCAAAGACTGCAGTAAATACATTTGCTCATGTCAAATATAATTTTGCCTCTTTTAAAAAATTTAATTGCTCCTGCTGGGCAAACCCGCGCACATTTTTTGCATCCGATACATCTTTCTTTTATATAACTAATATTCCCTCTGAATCTTTTATATGGTTTTAGCTTTTCTTTAGGATATCTTCTAGTAAAAGGTTTTGTTAAAAGATTTTTCAGAGCCTCTAAAGCTATGCTCATGCAAACACCAAAATCCTTGTTAGGTCTAGTAAAGCCAAAATTAAAATAATGATATATAGTTTAAAAACTTGATCAACTCTATATCTTGGAGTAGTTGCTTGTGAAAAAGAAAAAAGGAATATGAAAAATAAGCTTGCCAGAAAAGTGTATAATGCTCCAATCTTCCCAAAAAGCAAGAAAGCTGCTAAAAAAGCGAAAAAAGTAAGCTTCATATATCCAACTAATTCCAAAAAAACAAGGCCTCTTCCAGAAAATTCTGTTTTATATCCATCCATTATCTCTGTTGGCGCTTCTGCTGTGTCAGACGGCGTAATTTTGATTTCTATCGAGCAAATTAGAAAAAGGCAAAAAGCACTTATAGGAAGGGATAAAAATGCAAAATTAACATTGTATCCAGCAAAGGAAAGCGCACCAGAATAAATCATAAATGTAAAAATTACAACAGCTAAACATATCTCATAGACAACCATTGTAATCATCTCTCTCATCGAACCTACAATGCCAAATGGTGAGTCTGAGCTAAAACCAGACAAAACATAAAAACCAGAACAAAGGATTGTGATATAAATCAATAAAATAAAATCATAGCTAAAGCTGATAATCGAAAATGGTATAAACAAAAACAGCGCCAGAGCAGATAGAAAATACAAAAATGGCGATATTCTAAAAAAGATATTGCCATAAGCGCTTGAATCGCTTTTTTTCTTTTTCCACAACTTTATTATATCATAAAAAGGCTGCCAGATCGGCGGGCCGATTCTATTTTCCATTCTTGCCACCAACTTTCTTCTTATACCTTCAAAAAATAGGGCAAATGCCGGAGTTAGGGCAAAAAATAAAATATCAAACACGGCATTTCCTCCTGAACTGTTTCTCACTTAAGATCTGCGTGCGATTGTTTTTGACCATCATAACCCTTTCCATGCAACCAAAGCATGGGTCAAGGGAATCTAGCACAACTGGAGTATCTCCTATTTCCATTCCAACTAGCAATTGCTCAAGAACTGTCAAATTATTATAAGTTGGTGTTCTTATCCTTGCTCTACCAATTACATTATTTCTAATTTTTATGAAATGGAAATTTTCACCTCTAGGAGCTTCTACTCTGCCGCAGGCTTCTGCAGATTTTATAGAAAACTTTTTGTAGGCAGGTATTTTTTCTTCAGGCATGCTGGCAAGCAACTGTCTTATTATATTTGCTGATTCAAGAACTTCCCTTAACCTTACACTTGTTCTGGATAATGCATCACCCCTATCTTCTATTATAACATTAAAATCAACATCCTTGTACGCTGCGTAAGGATCTGCTTTTCTGATATCATCGCTTATTCCAGAAGCTCGCGCAACAGGCCCGACTAAGCAAAATCTTTTTGCATCCTGCCTTGCTATTGTCCCAACATTAACCAGCCTTGCCCTGATTATGTTGTTTTTTCTGTAAGCAGGTAAATAATCTGAAATCCTTTTTTCTATGATTTTTATCCTGTCTAAAATGAATTTTATATCCCCCTGCTCAAGATCATATCTAACTGTCATGATTTTGTTAGCAGCATGATGCACCCTGCCGCCTGTTATTTTTTCAAATATCTCAAGGATTCTCTCCCTTTCTCTCCAAAAGAACATAAATAGTATATCATATCCAATCTCATGTGCCATGAACCCTGCCCAAAGCAAATGAGAATGTATACGTTCGAGCTCAGCTATCAAAGTGCGCAAATAACGCACTTTTTTTGGTGGGTTGTATTTTAATATATTTTCAATTGCTCTTATGTAAGCCTGTGAATGGGCGCTTTCGCATATACCGCAAATTCTTTCTGCTATAACAAGGCCTTGCTCAACTGTTTTCCCTTCTAATATTTTTTCGATTGCTCTGTGAGCATATCCTAGCCTAATTCTCGCATCTTGAATGTAATTCCCTTTTAGCTTTATCCTTAGGCAAGTTGGCTCTTTAATGCTTTGTATTTGTGGACCAATGGGAATAATATAATCATGCATCAAATCATCTCTTGATATTTTGCAGTTGTAGCAGACCTAAGATCTTTAAGCATTGGCGGTTTTTTCTTCCACCCTTCTGGTAGAAATATTTTTTCATGCAAACGGGTATTTCCTTTAAATTCTATGCCAAAGAAATCATGAATTTCCCTTTCATACAGCTGGGCTGTTGGAAAAATATCTGATATTGAACCAACAAAAGGCTTCTTCTTTGGCAACAAAATAGTTAATGAACTGATTTTGCCTCTTTCATCAAACTGATAAATCAATCTAAATTTTTTCTCATCTATGCATGTAATTGTTATCAGCCTCGCTTTCCTAAAACGTCTTATCTCATCTAAAAAACTTTTCAAACTAACCTTTTTTTCCATCAAGCTCACCTAATAACTTAATTATAGCATCTATGATTGCCTCGGGCCTTGGAGGGCAGCCGGGAACATAAATATCAACTGGAATTATTTTGTCAACAGCCCCAACAGTGTTATATGCTTTAAAAGGCCCGCAATTTATTGCGCAAGACCCAATTGCTATCACATATTTTTTCTTTGCCATTTGATTGTATATCCTAAGCAATCTTTTTTTGTTTTGTTTGTTAACTATTCCTGTTACTATTAATATATCTGCATGCCTCGCACTTGACTTCCACAAGCATCCAAATCTTTCAATATCATATCTTGGAGTAAACAAGGCTAGCAATTCTATGTTGCATCCATTGCAAGAGGCTCCGCCAAACCAACATATCCATGGGGATTTTTTAATCATAAAAACACCAAAATTATTCCAAACAAAAATAAAATTAATAAAGTTAAAAAAAGAAGTTTTTTGTCAAAAAAACTACCATATTCCTTTGGAGTTATTTCTTTGTCCTCTTCTCCACCAATAAAAACAGATCTTTTTTTCATATTAAAACCAGCAGCTGCAGTTGAGGCAGCAAGCCAAACAACAGGCACAGCCCTGCTAATGCACCAGTTGTAGCAATTAATATTTTTGGGATTAATATTTTCTTTGCCCTCCCAACTAATAATATGTATGCGATTTTAAAATACATAATAAACAGAATAAGTGCAGCAAATATCCCTAAGATTGTAATTATAGGAAAAATTGAAAACGATGTTATGAACAAGTACCATTCAGAAACAAATATGTTCAGCCCTGGCAGGCCAGCCAAAGATAGGGCAGCAACTATTGCAAAGCAAGCATTTGCCTTGTTAGAATAATAAAATCCCTGCAAATCAGATATTTTTTCTTTGTAAAAGAGGCCCAAAGTCATAAACAACAGAAGACCAGCTAATGTATAGTTAAATATCTGAATTGTCCCTAATATCTGAATTTTTCCTGCTAGCTTTGCCACTGAAAGGTCTGCCAAAACAAATATCAACTGAATTAAATTTGAAATTAAAAGATATTTAACAAGCTTGTTTTCAAATATTCCCAAAATGCCTAAGGCTGATAACGCTGTAACAGAGAGCAGTGCAATGAAAATCATATATGGCAGCTCTGTTGCCATAAAAAGAATTAATATAAAATTGGCTAGTGTTATTGAAGAAATCATGCAGCATACGATCAACTTAGAATATGACATTTTCTTGAAAAAAGGCAAAAGCAAGAATATCAAAAATATAAAACAAAGCATTGGGTAGAAATTAATTAAAAGCAAAGAAAGAGTGGATAAAGCTATTAATGTCAAAACCGCTTTTTTATCCTTGAAAGCGCAGTATATACCAACAGTTACTAAAGATAGCAAAACCAGTAAACTAAAGAAAATATTAACTTGAAGCATATTATATATTAAAGAAGAATATAAAAATAATTTTATAGAAGCTTTAAGAAATATTGTGGTAAACATGGATAAAATAGAGAAAATAAAAAAGGAAAAAATGAAGAAAATTCTATCAGAAAAAAAAGAAGTTGAGATAGAAGTTAATGATAGCAATTTTCAGGAAAAAGTAATAGAGCGCTCTAAGAAAATACCTGTTGTTGTTGATTTTTGGTCTAATTGGTGTATGCCCTGCTTAATGCTTGGTCCAATATTAGAAAAGCTTGCTAAGGAATATAATGGAAAATTTATTTTAGCAAAAGCTAATGTTGATGAGGCTAGAGCAACAGCACAAATCTATGGAGTAATAAGCATACCTAATGTAAAAATGTTCAAATATGGCAAAGTTATTAATGAATTTGTCGGAGCTTTGCCTGAAGAAGTGCTAAAGAAATGGCTAAATAAAAATATCATGATGAAATAGACATTTAAGTAAGTAATTATAATTAAAGAAAGTGGAAAAATGAAAACAGAAATACTTGAAGGTGCTGGAAAGAAAGTGGTATTCTTAGGAAACGAGGCAATTGCAAGAGGTGTAATTGAATCTGGAGTAGGAGTTGTTACTGCTTATCCTGGAACGCCTAGTTCTGAAGTTCCAATGACATTATCTGAAATAGTTAAGGAAATTGGTTTTTATTTTGAATACTCTTCAAATGAAAAGGTTGCTTTTGAAACAGCTGCTGGAGCAGCATGGTCAGGAGTAAGGGCAATTACAAGCATGAAACACTTCGGACTTAATGTCGCAGCAGATTCTGTACTGCCAGTGGCATACACAGGAGTAAAAGATGGGCTTGTAATAATGGTAGCAGACGATCCTGGTGGATTAAGCTCTGCGCAATCTGAGCAAGATACAAGGTATTATGCAAGGATAGCAAAACTCCCAGAGCTTGAACCAAGCAATCCTCAGGAATGTCTTGATTTTACAAAACTTGCATTTTCTATTTCAGAAGAATTTGAGCTTCCTGTTCTGCTAAGAACAACAACAAAAGTTAGCCATTCTATCGGAACAGTAAAACTCGGCAAAATTGAAAAACCTAAGACAAGAGGAAAATTTGAAAAAAATCCTTCAAGATATTATAATATAAGCCCAAATTTGCAATTTTTGCATAAAAAGCTTGACAGCAAGCTGGAAAAAATAGAAAAAAAATATGGAAATAAAATTAATAAAATATTCCAAGGAAATGGGAAAATTGGAATAATTGCAACTGGAGTTAGTTTTGAATATGCAAAAGAAGCTCTGCAAGGTCTAGGTCTAAATCCACCAATTGCAAAAATTTCTTTGACAAATCCGATTTCAAAATATTTTATAGCAAAATTTATTAAGGGAAAAAAATCTGTTCTTGTTCTTGAAGAGCTTGAGCCTATAATAGAGCAATTTATAAAACAGATTGCAAGGGAAGTTAACCCAAAATTAGCTGTGCATGGCAAGGATGTGCTTCCAAGATATGATGAATATAATCTAGAAACAATAATCCCTGTCTTGGCAAAGTTATTTAATAAAAAGGCAGGAATAAATTTTGATTTGCATAAAATAAAATTTGAAGCTGCGCTTAGAGACCTTCCTCCAAGAAAACCTGTTTTTTGTCCTGGCTGTCCTCATCGCTCTACATTTTATGCTGTAAAGCAAGTTTTTCCAGATGCTGTTTATGCTGGAGACATTGGATGCTATATACTAGGTGTGTTTGAGCCTTTTGCTATGCAGGATTTTTGTGTTAGCATGGGAGCAGGTCTTGGAATATCTCATGGAATAAAAAAAGTAAGCGACCAGCAAGTTGTTGCATTCATTGGAGATTCAACATTCTTCCATGCTGGAATGCCTGGACTAGTTAATTACAAGTTTAATGATGGAAGCGCGCCCTTCATTGTTGTTATGGATAATGGAATTACTGCAATGACAGGCCATCAGCCACATCCTGGTTCTGGTTTTACTGGAATGGGAGATAAAGTTCAGCCAGTAAAAATAGAAGAAGTTGCAAAAGCCCTTGGAGCAAAAGTTAGAGTTGCAAGTTCTTTCAATCAAAAACAGCTAGCTCAAGCTTTACAAGAGCTGAAAGTAGCAAAAGGCCTAAGGGTTCTTGTCAGCAGAGGCGAATGCAGACTTATAACTAAAAGAAAATTCAGAGCAAAGGGAATTCCAATTGTGAAATTCGAGATAGATCAAAGCAAGTGTAAAAAATGTGGGACGTGCACAGACCATTTTGCATGCCCTGCTATCTCTGAAATTAGAGAAAGACCAGGTCAAGAACCAGTTCATGAAATAAATCCAGAGATGTGTTTAGGTTGTGGAGTTTGCGCTCAAATTTGTCCTTATGGAGCAATAAAGGTGAAAAAATGAGATTTGATTTGCTACTTACAGGAGTTGGAGGTGAAGGTGTTCTAACAGCAGGAGTTATAATAGCTAGAGCTGCAAACCTGCAAGGTTATTTTGTTAGGGGAATCCAGTTACATGGGCTTGCCCAAAGAGGCGGAACAATGCCAACTGTTGTAAGATTTGGTTCTGCTAAAGAAATATTTTCACCAGGGATAATGCAAACAAATTCAGACCTAGTTATTGCTTTCGAACCACTTGAAGCTGTAAGGGCTTGTTATTATGCGAGAAAAGAGAAAACAATTTTTGTTATAAATGATTGGCCATACATGCCTGTTTATGCTAATTTGCTCAACCTTCCATATCCAAGCATGGAAATAATTACTAAAAGGATAAAACCATTTGCAAAAAAAATCCATGTTCTAAATACTCATGATATTGCTAAAAAAGAATTTGGAAAAACAGTTTTTGGAAATACAATGTTAATCGGGGCTGTTTGCGGAGCAAAATTGCTTCCTTTAAAGGAAAAATGCTTGAAAAAGGCAATAAAATCAACCGCGCCAAGAGAAGAAAAAGATAACTTAAAGGCCTTTGAAATTGGCTTAAAAATTGGCAAAAAACTAAAATAATTATATACATTATTTTAACATAACTTCCTTAATGTCTTTTGACAGAATAATACGATTAGTTTTACATGACTTTCTGTTTTAATTATGCCTTTTCTTTTCAAATCTTTTACAGCCCTATGAGTCACAGCCTTATGAGTCTTTAATTTAGTCAGTTTCAACTTATTAGAAAAATTAGTCAATAAGGATTAAACTTTTAAACCTTAAAATCTCTATTTAATTAGTACTTAGAACTTGATATTAATCTTGTTCTGGTGATTTAATGAAATTCAGTGAAATGAAGTTAAGTGAAGGCGTAGCAAAAGCTTTAGAAGAAATGAAATTTGATGAAGCATTTCCTATACAAAAATCAGCGATTCCTTCAATAATGGAAGAAAAGGATATAATAGGAAAAGCAGAGTCAGGATCTGGAAAAACCTTAGCTTTTGCAATTCCAATAGTGGAAAAAATAAAATACCAGAAAAATATACAAGCTTTGATTCTTACTCCAACCAGAGAGTTGGCAGAGCAGGTTTGCAGGGAAATACAGAAAGTAGGAAAATATATGAAAGCAAGAGCTCTAGCAGTTTATGGCGGGAAATCAATAATAATGCAAGCCAGAGCGTTCAGCCAAGTTAATGTGATTGTTGCTACGCCAGGAAGGTTGATAGACCACATCAGAAGAAATAACATTGATTTGAGACATGTAAACACTCTAGTTTTAGATGAAGCTGACAGAATGCTTGATATGGGTTTCATAGATGATATAAAATTCATTTTAAGATACATACCGAAAGAAAGACAGACTCTTTTATTTTCTGCCACATTTTCAGATGAAATAAGGAGAATAATCAGCAACTACATGAAAAATCCTATTCTAATAGAACTTAACAAAGAGAAACCCTCTGTAAAAACAGTAAAACAGTTCGCATGCATAGTAAAGGAAAATGATAAACAACTTTGCTTAAATTATATATTGAGTCATGAAAAGCCTCATTTGGCTTTAATATTTTGCTCAAGAAAAATCAAGTCCGACAGGCTTTACAGAGAAATGAGAAGATTCTATAATATAGGAGTCATTCACGGAGATTTAAGCCAAAATCAGAGAGAAAGCGTATTGTCGGATTTTAAAAATAGAAAAATAATATATTTGATTGCTACTGACGTGGCTGCAAGAGGAATAGATGTAAAGGATATTTCTTATGTTATTAACTATGACATGCCTAATGACACTGAAACCTATATTCACAGAATAGGAAGAACGGGCAGAGCAGGAGCTTCAGGAAAATCAATAACTTTTACAACTCCAGAAGAAATACCTGATTTGCTAAAAATTGAAAATTTTGTAAAAGTTAAAATAGAAAAACAAAAGTATGTAAACGGTGAATTTCTTCCAGTCGGCCCAGATGAAATTTCAATTAGAAATGTGATAGTTCCCAGATGGAGCAGAAGAGACAGATTTAGAAAAGCCTTTAGAGGAAGACCCGTCAGAAGGAATATTCACAAAGGTTTTAGACGTAGAAGATATAGAAGATGAGTATTCTGTAATCGTTGTTTACTCATACTCACGCCATGTAAAACTACACTGCGAACACCACTAACTTCCCTGTTTTTAAGAATTTTATGAGCAAGCTAATAAAGAACGATTCATTGACGGGTATTGGCAAGGTATCGAGAGTATTGATTATTTATACCTAATTGGAACAGCAACAGAAGAAATTACTTGCTTTACCTTAGAAACTATCATGAAATAAACTACTATAGAGTCTGGCCGATAAACTGCTCTGAAACCAGCATTTTTAATTTTACTCATAAACTCCTTTGGGTCGCTTATTCCTAAATTCTTCAGAAACTCGCTAACATTCAATATTTCAACTCCGATAACCTTTCCTTCAGTAGAGATATCAATAACAAAATATCCTATGTCTATGCTTCCCTTGATTTTAGCTTTTCTGTATACGAATAATGAGTCATTCTCTGGATCATAATCAAAGTAGGTTTCTTTCATTTTATCCTCTCTTTCTTAGTTCTACAGACCTTATCCACTTTCTATATCTAATTAATACGGTGACTATATTTATAACTTTGTTAATAGATATTACGATAATAAAGCTTTTATTTTTGCTTAGCTCAAAAACAAGCTTATATTTCTTTTCTCCAGCATATTTGGCTTCTTGCTCTATTATGTCGATGAGATTATCTGGATTCAATAATTGTTTTATTATCATTTCTTTTGTAATCTCTCTTTGAACACATCTTATCAGGGTATGTTCTTTCAAGATGATTTGTTCTTCAGAATAAGATCTCAACTTCTTTTTCATTTCTTCTATGTTCACAATATCACAATAGTGAATTATAGAGGTTAGGATATAAATTATTGACGAGTATCGGCAGAGTATTGATGATTATCAAATTAACCATATTCTTCTGGAAAGAATTTCTTAACTTTATTGATTATTTCGTTTGTCTTGTCCTTATTCAATATCCATACATGCTCTTTGCCGTGCGGAAAGGTTATTAACAGTCCTTTTCTTTTTAATTCCTTTGCAACTTTCATTATATCATTTCTTATGTGAGATGGGAATCCTTTTGGAACATCGCTTTCATAGATATGATATTCCTGCCATGCACCTCTTATTATGAATTTGTGCAACAGCATGGCTTTTAATTCTTCATCAGAAAGCTTCTTCCTTTTAAGATCAATAGCCATAATAATTATTGGCATAGTTGGTATTTAAATGATATGTATATTTAATATACACTGTATGTATAACATTTAAATAGTCTAAAAGACTATAGAATTACATGGCAAACCAAAAATCATTGTTCATAGAAACGTTTGGGAAAAGCCCGTTCATAAAGGTGTTAGATTTCTTTCTAACTTACCCTAGCTTTGACTATTCGAAAACTCAGGTAGCGGATGAAATAGGAATATCAAGAATAACCATAGAAAAGATATGGAAAGAGCTGATAAAAAAAGAGATAATTGTAAAAACAAGAACCTTGGGAAACGCGGAAATGTATCAGTTGAATAGAGAAAATCCGAAAGTAAAGGTATTGATGAAAACGGCCATAGAATTATCTTTCAGCTATCTGG
>CAZZIA010000004.1:0-21218 GCA_964654075.1 uncultured archaeon
TGGAGTTGCCAATGGCTGTTGGCATTGTTGGTGGTGTAAGAGGACCAAAAGCAAAACTAAATTTAGAAATTTTGGGTGTCAAGTCAGCTGGTGAGCTTGCTGAAGTGATGGGTGCTGTTGGTCTTGGACAAAATTTTGCTGGTTTATATGCGCTAGCGACTGAAGGCATTCAGAAAGGGCATATGAAACTACATGCTAAAGTTAAAGATTAATGCGGAATGTGTTAACAAAAAGATAACAATTGAAGAGATTTAACCAATTACACTTACAATAACTTGTCTTTCCCTGCTTCTTGTGTCAAATTCACAAAACATTATATCTTGCCATTGTCCAAGAACAAGCTTTTTGGCATGAACAGGAATCAGCTTTTCACTTCCAATTAGGCTTGCCCTTATGTGCGAATGCGCGTTTTCAGGATGGTGCCAAAGTGTTTCTTTAGATGCTATATGCTCTAGAACATCTTTTAAATCCTCAAGCAACATCGGATCATCCTCGTTAAGAAGTATTGCTCCAGTAGAGCCAGGTACAAATACAAGGCATAGCCCATCTTCTATATCAGAGCTGCGCACAATTTCTTCCACTTTATTAGTTATGTTATAAATTTTTTGTGACTTTGTCTTCAGCTTTATAATTTCTGTATAAACTGCCATAATTATAATTGGCATTTGATATAAAAGTATTTTTCGCAAATTGTCGAATTTTGCTTTTTAATGCATAGATTTAAATCTTCTTGGATTTTACTATTAGATAGGGGTAATTATGACTAAATTTAAACAGCTGAGGAAAAAAATAAAGGAATCATTTGAAAATGGTAGAGCATATGAAATAATAGGTGATTTATCAATTACTGGTGGATTTATAGGTGTAGGATACCCTTATGCTACTCAAATGCCGCCAGTGCCAACACTTATTCTTAATACAATTGGAGGAAGTGGTATTGCTGTGGGTTATAAATTTCTAAATATAGCAGATAAAAAGCGTGAGAAATATATTGTCAAAGAAGTCAAAAAGCTGTTAACACCTGAGAAAAAAGAAGTTCGCATAGAAACACTAAAAACTCTTGCCACAGATTATGTTGGAAAGCTAAAAGAAGAGTTTTTTGAAGAAATCACAGCAGAATTCAAAAAGCCTTATATAAAGAAATCTGAGCTTGATATTAATTTTAAAGCATACTTGTGTCTTTATCAAATGCAGCAAACAAAATCAACTGGTGATGTCAGATATAGCCACAAAAAGATGTCAAGCCCGGATAAAAAGATTGCAGATGCAGTTATACGCTATTGTGCTCGTGATCAACGCTTGAGAGAGAACTGCAAATCTTTACTAGCTGAGCTAGGCTTGGATCCTCCGAAGCCTGTTTCAAGAAGATATCAAAAGAAACTTATTAAGAGATTTTTGCCACCTCAACTTCAAATACCATCTCCTATAAGAAATGAGCTATTAGAATACTATCCAGATAATAGTCAAGAACTTATGGGATTTACTGTATACATGGCAGATTTTAATAAATATTATAAACAGAAAAAATAAATGATAACTATGTCACTAATCAATTATTTGAAGGATAAATTAAAGTCAAAAATAGATTTGGATATTAGATGTTACCAGCTATATTATGAAAAAATAGAAGCTAAATTAAGCACAATCGATAATGATTATTTTAATCTTAGTAAATTAGAAAAAAATGTTAGAAGAATAATTTATGAGATACCCAAAGATATAGGAAAATATAAAAAGATATCTGAAGAATTTCTAGAGCTAAAAACAGAAATTCACAAAAAAAAGATTTCAGCAAAAGAATTATCTGAAAAAGACGGTGAAAATATTCTAAGCTTAATTCTTAAATAAATTATTTCTCAACCAGTTTCGCATCTTTAATAATCAGCTGTCCGCTTTGGGTTTTTTTGTCCCATATTTTTTCAGTTTTAAGGATTTTGATTTTTTTTCTAAATAAAGGGCAGTCTAGAACAAGCGTTTCATATTCTCCGCCTTCTGCAGAAATATTTATTCCATATTTTTTATTTAGCTCAATCAAATCAGCTATGCATTTTTCATTTATTTTTCTTCCCAGCCAAGAGCTGTCAAAGCCTTCTGCTGCAACAGCAGTTATTATTATTTCAAATTGCTCTGCTAGCATTTCTCTAAGCAGCTGTTCAGGAGGTTTGCCCCATAAAGGTGCGAGCAGTTTTAGCTTAAGCTCTTTGCACACTTTTTTTATCCTTTTCCTTTGATATTCAGAGGAAATTCCACCGCAGGCAACACCTTCAATATCCAAGTCTTTTAGCAACAGTCTAAGATCTTCTATCTCCTTTTCTTTTTGCCCAGCAGATGATTTAGAAACTAATGGAATCCCTAGCACTCTTGATTGTAGAACAGTTAGACCTATATTAATTGTATGCCACATAAAGCTTTCCGGATTTTTACTAATAATTGTTGCAAGATATTTTATTTCATGCCCTGCTTTTTTTGCTAAAAAGAGTGCATATAACGAATCTTTTCCACCTGAAGTTAAGGTAGCTAGTTTCATCAAATCATTTATACATATTTAAATACTTTTATGATAAATATCTTACTACATGTTTTTTTTGAAAATTTTAAGGGGGTAATCAGATGGCTTTTAGAATAAAGATAGAAAATGTTGTTGCTTCAACAAGTCTTAATATTAGGATAGCGCTTGATAAAATTGTTGCAAAAATTGAAAATGTTGAGTATGAGCCAGACCAATTTCCTGGTTTAGTTATGAGGATAAAGGAACCAAAGGCAGCCGCGCTTATATTTTCTTCGGGGAAAATAGTTTGCACAGGTGCAAAATCTCCAAAAGATGCAAAATTTGCCATATCAAGGATTGTTAAGAAAATTGCAAAGGCTGGGATGAGAGTTCCTAGAAATTACAAGGTTCAGCTTGAAAATATAGTTGCATCTGCAAAACTTGAAACAGAGATAAATCTAGATAAAATTGCATTTTCAATGGAAAACACAGAGTATGAGCCAGAGCAGTTTCCCGGTCTTGTTTATAGGATGGACGACCCAAAGGTCACATTTCTTCTTTTTGGATCAGGAAAAATAATATGCACGGGTGGTCGTAGAATAGAGGATGTGAAAAGGGCAGTAGAAAAGATTAATAAAAGACTAAAATCTGCTAAAAAGTGAGCTTATGGAGGATTTGGAAAAGTTTGAGCAGTTTTTTAGACAATTTTATGATAAAGAATTAAGGGATGCAGCTAGACAAGGCAAAAAATCAATAATAGTTGATTTTGCGCTACTAGATAAGTTTGACCCAATTTTTGCAGATAAATTACTAAATGAGCCAGGTGCAATGCTTGTTCAGGCAAGGAAAGCAATAGCTGGGATTGACCTGCCAGAAGGTTCGGTTTCAATTGAGCCGAGATTTAAAAATCTTCCAGAACAGCAAAATATTAGAATTCGTAATCTAAGATCCCAGCATATAGGTCAGTTTGTTTGCATAGATGGTGTTATTAGAAGAGCTGCAGAGGTAAAACCAGAAATTTCTGTTGCTACTTTTCAATGTCCTGATTGTGCAACTAAAATTCAGATTGAGCAAACTGATAGAATTTTAAAGTCACCTGCCCTGTGTGAGTGTGGTAGAAAGGGAAAGTTTCCGCTGGTCAGCACAGAGCTTTTTGATGCAAGATGGATTACGGTTGAAGAGCCATTTGAAATTGCAACTGGAGAAAGACCCGGAGAAGTTTCAGTTTATCTGAAAAATGATTTAACAGCCCCTGAAATGCAGAGAAGGACAGACCCGGGTAATAGGATAGTAGTTAATGGCATTGTTAATGAAATAAGAAAAATAATTAAAGGTAGGATGCGAACCCAGCTGGATATTTTTATTGAAGCAAATTATATCGAACAAACTGAGGTTGAGTGGGAGGAGGTTGAGATAAGTTCTGAAGATGAGGCACAGATAAAACAGCTAGCAGCCGATCCTAATGTGTATGAAAAGCTTGTTGGGTCAATTGCACCATCAATTTACGGCATGGAAGAAATTAAACAAGCTATAGTACTTCAGCTGTTTGGTGGTGTGCCACATACTCTCCCAGACAAAGTAAAAATCAGAGGGGATATCCATATTTTGTTGCTTGGAGATCCGTCTTGCCTTGTTGCAGACGAAAGGATTGTGCTAAGCGATGGAACTATTATGAAAATAGGACAGATGGGCTCTGCACATTTACAGAAAATAAATTATAATGTGCATCTTGGAATGGGTAGAAATGCTGGCAAAGCAAAAATATTCCATGCATACGAGAAGCAACCCATAATTGAAATAATTACAGAGACAGGGAAAAGCCTTAAAGGTACTCCTAATCAGCCAGTATTAATTATAAAGAATATGCAACAGTTCTGGAAAAGATTAGATGAAGTGAAAGTAGGAGACAAGGTTCAAGTTTTACCAAAAATTGAATGCAGAAAAAAGAGCTTCGTAGAAACTAACTGGAAGGATTACCCATATTATCATAAAAGTTGGCATATCAAAGTTCCAAAATTTGTTAATGAAGAATTGGCTGGTTTGTTTGGCTATATATTAGCTGATGGTTGGGTACAAAATCGCAGAGTAGGTTTTATTATAAATAAGGATGAAGCAGATATTTTTCCAAAGATTAAAAATGCCTTTGGAAAATGTTTTGGTACATCTGTTAGTACATATAAACATATAAGGGCTAGTCCTAAAATTAGTTATTATCAAGTTGATCGTAGCCATGTAGCTAAATTGCTTTCATTCTTAAATGAAAAAAGAGTGCCTGATCTAATATTTAGCTCAGGAAATTTAGTGGTTGCTTCATTCTTAAGATGGCTTTATGAAGGTGATGGTTGTGTTTTCTCTAAAGGACGCGGTAGATTATCTGTCAGCTTAAAATCTAACAATATCGAACTACTTAGGGATGTTCAAATTTTGTTGTTGAGATTTGGCATACACTCCAGAATTTTATGGGAAGATAAAAAAAGGAGCGCAAAAATAAAGGGGCGTGAAATTACAGCTAGTCCAAGCGGTTCCTTAATGATCAGAAGATCAGAATCTGTAATAAAATTTTGGCAGAACATAGGGTTTATCAGTAAAAAGAAGAAGTCAAAACTAAGACAGGCTGCGCGATATGCAAAGTCCCATGTACATAGAATACATAAAAGTCGTAGCGAGAAGATTGTAAAAATAAATAAATTGCAATCTCAAGATGTTTTTGATATAGAAGTTCCAAAATATCACAGGTTTGTAGCAAATGGCATAGTTGTACACAATACAGCAAAATCACAGCTACTAAAGCTTATCTCGCAAATAATTCCTAGAGGGAAATATGTCGCAGGTAGGGGTGCAACAGCAGCTGGACTTTGTGTGAGTCCAGATACATTAATTATGATGGAAGATGGAAGTTTCAGAGAGATAAGAGAAATAGTTGAGAGTGAATTAAAAAGAGGGGAGAGAGAATTTAATAAAAATATAAAAATTGCATCAAATCCTACAAAAATAAAAGTCCTTTCTTTTGATTCTAAAGAATTAAAAATTAAACCTTTAGAAGTTACACAATATTGGAAAATTAAAGCTCCTAAAAAATTGATAAAAATTAAAACTAGATTGGGAAAAGAGATTAAAGTTACACCAGAGAGCCCCTTACCAGTTTTAAAAAATGGAAAGTTAATTTGGAAGAAAGCTAAAGATCTGGACAATGAAGATTTTATAGCAACGCCTAGACAAATAAGATATGCTCCAAACTCGGCTATTTATGTTTTAAATTTTTTAGATAAGAGTGCACACTTATTAAATAGTAAAGATGTTATTGACAATATTTTATTGAAGATAAGAGAAAAAAATATTACTATAAGAGATTTTGCAAATGATATCTTTATTAATGAGAATTTGCTCTATCATTCTTGGAGGGGCGGATTACATTCACCTCAATTAAGCATTTTAGAGAAAATGTGTAAAAAAGCCTCATTAAATTTGAATGATTTATTGCCAGAAAAATTACAACTAATGCAATATAAAGGTCATGTAATTAATTTGCCGAAAAAGTTTAATGAAGATTTATTATACCTTTTTGGTTTAGTTGCTGGCGATGGTAGCATAAGTAAGACAGCCTATAATGGATTTTCTATAAAATTTCATTCGGCTGATAACGAACTTTTAGATTCGTTTTCAAAAATTTGTAAAGAGCAAATTGGTGCGCATATCTACTATTATAAACATCCAGAAAGAATAGCATATTGGCAGATAAATTCAAAAATTATTGGCCAGTTAATGAACAAGTTCGGTATACCGAATGGTAAAAAGTCTCATAATATAAAAATTACAAATGAGCTATCAAGATTACCAAACAATTTAATTGTCGCATACTTACAGGGAATTTTTGATACTGATGGATCTGTCATAGAAAGGAAAGCACAAGGACCTTCTTATATTGAAATTACAAGCTCAAGCAAAGAATTTTTAAATGGTATACAATTTTTGTTATTACGTTTTAATATAATTTCAAAAATTAGACAAAGAAATGGTACTATCTCTTACATAAGAGGAAGAAAGGTCAAATCAGGTAAAAAATATGCTTTAGAAATTAAGGGCTTGGAAAATTTAAATTTCTTTAAAGAAAAAATTGGTTTTAGATTCAGCAAAAAAGCAAGTAAATTAAAGAAAATAACTAAAAAGATATCAAAAATAGACACAAATATTGATATAATTCCTACTATTTCTCAGCTTTTAAAGAGTACTAGAGCTGAACTGGGAATTTCTGCAAAGCAGTTATATGGCTATAAAAATTACTCTTATGAAAAAAATATTAGAAGACCTTCAAAGCAAATGTTGCAGAAAATTGTTAAAAGATTAAAGAAAATAAAAATAACAGAGAATGTGAGATTGTTAGAAAAGTTTGCTTTTTCTGATATATTTTGGGATAAAGTAACCGAAATTAAAGCAATAAATTATAAAGATAAATGTATTTATGATCTAACAGTTGAGAATGAGCATAGTTTTGTTGCTAATGGTATGATTGTTCATAATACAGCCACTGTGGTTAAGGACGAGTTTATAGGAGGTTGGGTTCTTGAGGCAGGTGCTATGGTTCTTGCTAACAAAGGGGTATTGGCAATAGATGAATTTGACAAGATGTCAAAAGAAGACCAAATTGCAATGCACGAGGCATTGGAACAGCAAACGGTTTCAATAGCAAAGGCTTCAATTATCGCAACATTGCCAGCTCAGGTTTCTGTGCTAGCTGGTTCAAATCCAAAGCTATCAAGGTTTGATCCATATAGACCAATAGCACAGCAAATTGACATTCCAGACACTTTGCTATCTAGGTTTGATTTAAAGTTCGCATTAATGGATATTCCAGAAACGAAAAAAGATGAGCTGCTTGCAACCCATATTCTTGAGACAAGGCTAAAGCCGAGCAAGGCAAAACCTCTTTTGGCTCCCGAGTTTTTACGTAAATATGTTGCATACGCAAGAAAAAACTGTGCGCCGAAACCTACAAGAGAGGCATTAGAAAAATTAAAACAATTTTATATTGATATGAGAGGGTTATATATAGGACAGGATGTTGTGCCGATAACATTAAGGCAAAATGAAGCGCTGCTAAGGCTTACTGAAGCATCAGCAAAGATTAGGCTTTCTGATAAAGTTTCTATGGAAGATGCTGAGCGAGCAATTTCTGTTATGAAATTTTCGCTACAACAACTAGGCTATGATTATGAAACTCGTAAATTTGACATTGATCGTACAGAAGGTGTTCCAAGTTCTCAAAGATCAAAGATATTGGCTTTAATAGACATCATAAATAAATTAGAGAAGCAGTTTGGAAAACAAATACCAAGGGAAGAAATAATTGCCAGTGCAGAGGATGAAGGAATTACGCTTAAAATGGCAGATGAAATTTTACAAAGGCTTAAACATGAAGGAATGATATTTGAACCAAGACAGGGCTTTGTCCAGAGGGTTTAGAAATGGAAACAAGAAGGCTAACAGCAAAAAAAGCAACTATTGCAGATATTGTTAGTGGGCAGTTTGTTCGCAAAAGCGGTTTTGAGAGTAGCTATGTGCTGACAAAAAACAGTAGGAAAATTTCACGTGTGCGCATTCTTGGGCTTGTTGTTGACAAATTTGTTTCTGAAGATGGAAATTATGCAACTATAACTTTAGATGATGGCACAGAAACTATGAGGGCAAAGGCATTCATAAATATTAAAATTTTTGATTCAGTTGTAAAGGGGCAGCTTGTAGATTTATTTGGAAAGTTAAGGGAATACGAAGGCGAGATTTATATAATGCCAGAGATCATACGGCAAGTTGATCCAAATTTTGAAACTCTGCGAAAGCTTGAACTAAAGAAAATATCAAAGGAGCAAGAAGAGAAAATAAAAAAGCTTAAAGAGCTACAAAAAGAGGCAACTGATCTGGCAGAGCTAAAGATATTAACAAAAGAATTTATGTCTGATGAAGATGTGGAAGCGATTTTGGAAAGTCAATCTGCCACAGAAGAGGGTTCTTTAGAAACAAGCGAAGCAAAAAATAAGATATTAGACCTCATAGAAAAGCTAGATGCTGGCCAAGGTGCAGATTATCAACAAATTCTAGCTCAGTCAGCTCTTAAAGAAAATACAGTTGATATTACAATTCAAGACCTGCTTGAGAGTGGGGTTTGTTTTGAACCACGGCCAGGAAAAATTAAGAAGTTGTGATCGCTTTGGAATACGAAGAAATGTTAAAAAAAATTTACTATAAATTGCCAAAGGAAGTTGTCGGTAAGGGGCGTTTTGAGATACCGCTAGCAGAAGTTGTACAGCAAGGCAGCCAGACAATTATAAAAAATTTTGCACAAATTTGTACAATAGTTAGAAGAGAGCAAAAACATATTTTTAAATTTCTCACAAAAGAGCTTGCAGTACCGGCATCAATTAGTGATCAAATGATTATTATGCAAGGAAGATTCTCACAAAAAGCAATTCAACAAAAGCTAGAGATGTATATAAAGGAATTTGTGTTTTGCGCTGAGTGCGGCAGTCCGGACACAAAGCTAATAAAGCAAGGCAGAATCACAATTATGCTATGTGAAGCATGCGGAGCTCGAGCAAGCGTAAAAGCAATTTAAGTGAAGAAAATGCAAAAGGGGCAATTTTTCATTATCTCAGCAGCAATAATAGTTTCTGCGCTTTTTTTAATCACGGAATATATTTTAAGTTATGGAAAGGTTGAGCTAATGCAACTAGAAGAGCTAAATCAGCTCAATTATATACAGCCAATAAAAGATAGTCTAAAAAATACAGTTAAAGCTTCTTTACAAAACTCGCCAGATTGTGCTCGCTTAGAAGCTGATTTGCAAGAGGCTGAAAGTTTTCTAAAAAAAGAATTAATAAAAAGGGCTCTTGTGCTCGATATAAGGCATAGCACTGCATGCCCGAAAGTAAATTTTGAATTCAATCTAACTTCCCAGAACTTTTTCTCTAGCACAAAATTTGAATATCCATGATTTATACTTGCAAAAATTTTTCCAAATCTTCGCCATAAATTATTTTTAGATATGGTAGGTATTCTGCTCTAACTACCCTTTTGGAGCAGTGCGTAAGCGCTCCAATGGTTGCACAAAGCGCGTTTACTTTTGCTCTCTGCATTTTAGATCTTCCCAGTATTAAAAGCCTGTCAGGAGGTCTGTAAGATACAAATTTATGATACGGAGTTTGCTTTGCAAGTGAAATTGCAGCAAGTAGGTCTTGGGTATATTTTAGAAGCCCATATGTTTGAGTTCTTACAACTCTGCGGCTGAATAAATTTGCTTTGCTTAGTAGATCAAATGCAGCTGCTATTTCAGCTGGCTTTTCATACTCTTTCCAAACATTTTGCTCAATCCACCAAAAAATTTGGTCAAGATCCCCATATTCAGCGATAACTTGGTGTGCGGTTTTGATATTTCTTGTTTTAAAAATAATTTTCAAGGTCTCAAATATACTTCTTTCTTTTTCTCTCCAGCCGGCCTCTGCTTTCTTATATTTCATCCCTTCAAGATCGTTCAGAGCAGCTCTTAGATCTCCGCCAGAGTTCATAGCTAAAACTTTTATCTCACTTTCACTTATTTTGATTTTCTCCTTTTTTGCAATTGCATTTAAGTAATTTGTCGCTGATGGCATTGGAATCCTTGTTAGTTTGAGTAGCTTGCAGTAAGGTCGCAGTGACATAAGTTTTGGATTATATGCATTGTCAGCAGTAAGAACCATTGGAAATGCACTTTGTTTTATTATTTTTATCAGCTCTGTAACTGTTCCTCTTTCATGCAAAGAATCTATCTCATCAATTAAAATCAGCTTCCCCTTCTTAAACAGCGATGCTTGTTGTACAGATGAGCCAAGCGACTCTTTTATAGCTTTTGCACTTCTGTTCTCTGCTGTTGTTAGCTCAATTAAATCAAGCCCATTATCTTTAGCTAGAAGCTGAGCAATTTTGGTTTTGCCAGTTCCTGTTGGGCCATAAATTAGCAGAGCTTGGCCACGTTTCCATTTTTTTAACCACTCCAATGCCTGAGCTATGACAGCCTTTTGGCCTATAACCCTGCTTAAAGAGGTCGGGCTGTATTTTTCAACAAATGACATGGCGATCATTTTTTAACTAAAAGAAATTGAGCTAATAAGGCTTCAAGTTGGATCTGCTCCTCTCCACCTTCTGATAGTCTAAATTCATATTCCCCTGTTTTTTCAAGCAACTGAATTTTTACTTCCTGAGGAATATCTAGCAGATGAATTTGTCTGTGAATTTCTTTGATTATATCTCCTCCAGCCAGGCCTTGTTTTAGCAGCATATCCTGTAGTTTTTTCCTTGCGTTCTCAAAATTGCCTTTTAGTGCAAATTGAAGCATTTCAGCTACATCACCAGGTTTTGCTTGTGAAGCTACATCATATATGATATTTTCTGTAATTATTTTCTTTAGAGAAGCAGCAGTTTGTAGCAGATTTGCAACTTTTCTTAAATCACCTTCAGAAATTGTAATTATTGCCTTTATGCCATCTTCTTTTATTTTTAGTTTTTCTCCTTTAGCAATCCGCTTTGCATATTTTATTACATCTTTTTCTGTGAGCGATTTGAACCTAAAGACAGATGTTCTTGATTGGATTGGCTCAATGATTTTACTACTATAGTTACAAATTAATATGAATCTACAAGTTTGAGTAAAGCTTTCCATTGTTCTTCTTAGTGCTTGCTGTGCCTCATTTGTTAGCGCATCTGCTTCATCAAGAATTATTATTTTATAAGGCACGCCAGATATTGCCTTTGTCCTTGCAAAATCCTTTACTTTATGCCTTATAGTGTCAATCCCTCTTTCATCACTGGCATTTGTCTCTAAAATATTACTTCTCCAACCCTTTCCAAAAAGTTCTTCTGCAATACAAAGAGCTGATGTTGTCTTGCCACAACCAGCAGGGCCAGCAAATAGCATATGTGGAACATTTTTTTCACTAACAAATGCCTTTAACCTTTCAACAACATGTTCCTGATTTATCATTTCTGACAGACTTTTTGGTCTGTACTTCTCAGTCCATATTGTTAGTTCAGCCATAATATCACTTAATATATTATTTATATAATTTAATATGATATGAGGTTAGCAGTTTTTATATTTATTGCTTTTGTTTTGCTAAGTTTTCCAGTGTTAGCTCAGGAGATTAGCAATCCACAAATTGTTAGTAGCGCATCAGTTGAGATTACTCAAACAGGGCATATCACTAGTTCTGGGGCAGATCAAATTGAGCTCAAGTTGTACATCCCTCAGCAAGATAGTTTTCAAAATGTAGAAAGCATTTCAGTTTCAGCAAAAGAATGGGGATATGAGATAGATCAGTGGGGAAATAAAATTTTAAAAATTAGTTGGCAAAATCCAGTGGAGAGCATCGATTTTCAGGTAAAAACCATTGTTTCTATTAAAAGAAGGGAAGCTGAAGCTAAGCTAGGTGATGAATTTTTGCTTCCATCTCCTTTGGTAGAGTCAGCAAGCCCAACAATTATATCTCTTGCAGAAAGGGTTGCTTCTGGTAGTGATGATTTTTCTAGAATTAGTTCGCTGGTAAAATGGGTTAACCAAAACATTGAATATGATAAGAGTTATGAATATGTAAATTTGTCTGCCCTGCAAACTTTAATAATAAAAAAAGGTACTTGTGATGAGTTTTCAAACCTTCTTATTGCCTTAACTAGAGCTATAGGTTATACCTCTGCCTATATAGCTGGTTTTGCTTTTTCTAAAAGCTGGGAGCCACATAGTTGGGTTAATATTAATGGTATAGTTGCAGATCCAACTTGGGCAGAGGCGGGATTTATAGATGCTTCACATATAAAATTTGCCACCTTGCCCGACGGGTTATATACAGAAGCTAAGATTTCAGCAAAAGGGAAGCAAGGCCTTTCTGTTAATTTAGGCGAAATAAACACAGAAATTAAAATTTTAGATTTTAATGAGCAACCGCTGATTGATACTAAGGCAAGTTTAGTCGAGAAAAATGTGAAAGAGGGGTATGCGGTCCTCAGAGGGGATTTTAGCTTTGATGGATGTGTGCTAACAAAGGTTAAGGCTCAAAGTTGTGTAGCAGAAGGAAAAGAATTTCTCACTCCCCTAGTTCCCGAGCAGATTATTTATTTTTGTAGAACTAAATCAGTTTTTGAGATTTTCAAAGCGCCTCTTTTGGATTCTTCAATGATCTATAACTGTGAGTTAAGAATATGGCCTTATGCAGGTGAAAGTAAAGCTGATAATCTAACTTTAAGTCCAACGGCACAAACAGCAGATGCGAAATTAAGTGTTGATAAAACTTCTGTTATACCGGGCGAAAGAATTTCTGTTTCAGCTGAAAGCTCGCATATATTTACAGACTATGGTGATTATGGGTTTAGCACCGCAAAATTTACAGCACCAGAAAGTGACTTTAAAATCTATGCCTACAAATACGGTTCTTTGGCTGAGCAAGAAGTTTATGTTACAAAAACAAGGCCAATTGAATTTGAGCTTTTTGCTAATGATACACTAATGCTTGGCAAGTCTGCATATGTTCTTGTTAAAGTTGAAAACATATTAGAAAAAACCCAGCTAATAACAGTTAAAATAGGAAATCAAAGCCAAACAAAAACTTTAGGGGCAGGTTTAACTGAAACATTTAATTTAACCTTTACACCAAAAAATCTAGAAGATAATTTAATACAAATTTTTATAACAGCTGATGGTTTTTTAACTTCTAGCTCAAAGATAATTAATATAATAGCTCCAGAAAAAAGTTGGCTTGAAAAAATATTTAATATAATTAGAAATCTTTTTAATTATATATTATCTCTGGTTGGTATAAAATGAAAAATATTATTTGCATAACAGGCACCCCCGGAACCGGAAAAACTGAAATTGCCATGGCTTTGGCAAAAAAGCTTGGATATAAAAGGCTTAATTTAAATGCAGCAATAAAAAAAGAAAAGTTATATTCTGGATATGATAAAATCAGAAAATGCTGGATTGCAGATATGGGAAAAGTTAATAAATATGTTAAAGAAAAAACAAAAGAAGGGGGCTGGGTTATTGATAGCCATTTAGCCCACTTTTTACAAAAAAGGCTTGTAGACATTGTAATTGTTTTGCGCTGTGAGCCAAGTGAACTTAAAAAAAGGTTAAAAAGAAAAAAATGGACTAAAGCTAAAATCAATGAAAATTATGAGGCAGAGCTAATAGGGCTAATAGCATGGGAGGCCAAAAAGCATAAAAATGTTTTTGAGCTAGATACAGCTCATAAATCTGTAAACCGGATTGTTGGAGAAATAGAAAAGCTTTTAAAAAGAAAAGATAAAGGATAGCCATGCCGAAACAAAAAATTGAAGCAATAAGCAAAAGATTGTTTAACAGGGTTTTCATATGTATGAAATGCAATTCAAAGATAAGGGCAGATGTACAAAAAGTTGCTGCTAGAAAGATTAAATGCAGACGTTGTGGCTATAAGGGACTGAGACCAAAATCAAAGGAAAGAAAGGTGTAGATCTTGTTTGCTTTTTTAGAGATTTTGCGACCTTCTGTTTGTGCGCTTGCGGCTGCTGGAGTGCTGGTTGGAGCTCTTGTTGCAGGTTTTAACTCTCCTTATATTATTGCTTTAGCTTGCTTGGTTGCCGTAGGCATAGCAGGTGCAGGTAATATAACAAATGATATATTTGATTACAAAATTGACAAGATAAACAGGCCTAAAAGACCTTTGCCTTCTGGAAGAGTATCAAAAAAAGCAGCCAAACTTTATGCAGGAGCTTTGTTTGTTGCAGCAAATTTTTTGGCTTTGATATTTTTAAATGTATTTTGCTTAGGGTTAGCGCTGCTTAATACAGCAATTACAATTTTTTATGCAGCTAAGCTAAAGAGAACACCGTTTGGAAATTTTTTTGATTCATGGTTAGCTTCCTCAACCTTCATATTCGGAAGTTTGCTGATAGCAGGGATAAATCCGACTGTAATTATTTTGGCGATAATGGCATTTTCAGCAAATTTTGGCAGAGAGATTGCAAAAGCAATAGAAGATATAAAAGGCGACGCTAAAGCAAAGCTACGCACAATACCAATAGTTGCTGGTAGGAATTTTTCAATTTGGATTGCAATCATATTTGTATTCTTTGCAATTACATTTAGCCCAGTTCCATACTTGCTTAAGCTTTTAAGCATAAATTATTTATATCTTGTGATTTTGGCTGATATTATATTTGTTATAGCGTGCTTTTTGCTATTTTTTAATGTAAGTAAATCGCAACGAGCAATGAAGATTGCGATGGGAATTGGAATTTTAGCATTTTTGATAGGGTTGATTTAATGTTTGACAAAATTGAGAAGCTAATAGCTGAAAAGGGAATTCAACCAGCTGATTGTGTCTATCATACGATTAGAACTCTGGAAAATAATGGAAAAATAAGAGCCCTTGCTATCAAAGGCGAAACCGTTGTTCATATAGAATATGTTTGCCCTAAATGTGGAAATTATGGCTATTGCACACAAGAATGGAAGGACGTTTCAAAGGGGGCAAAATATAAATTTACAACAAAATGCCCAAAATGCGGGTTTATAATAAAAGTTGAGAAATTAAAAGGTGGGCCAAAGGAAAGATAATATGGTAAATACAGTAATAATATTATGCGGTGGACAGAGCAAAAGATTAAAGCCTTTGACTGACAATAAACCAAAGGCATTGGTAGAAGTTAATGGCAAGCCACTTATAGAATATACATTAGATATCCTAGAAAAATACAAGATTAAGAAAGCTATTTTAGCTTGCGGTTTTTTATGGGAAAAAATCAAGGAAAAATATGGAGATGAATTTAAAGGAGTTAAACTGATGTATTCTGTTGAACAAGAACCGCTTGGAACGGGTGGGGCAATTAAACTAGCATTAAAACACTTAGATAAGGAAGAGTTCTTTTTATTAAATGGAGATGAAATACATGATTTGGACTTGAGGAAATTAGAAAAGAAAGGAAGCAATACAGTTTGCCTGAGCAAATTTAGGTGCAGATTTGGGATAGCTAAATTAAAAGGTGATAAGATTCTTAGATTTGAAGAAAAACCGATCTTACCATATTGGGCAAATATGGGATGCGCTTTGTTAAGCAGCGAACTTAAGAATATTTTACCTGATAAGGGGAGTCTGGAAGCTGATGTTTATCCAAAAATAGAATTGAAAGCATATAAACATCCAGGATTTTGGATGACAGTTAATGTTATGAAAGACATTAGCGATGCAGAAAAATTCTTGAGAGGTGAAAGACTTCTTTAAAATTTTTATATTAATTTTGTTATTATCTTTTCATGCCCCGGTGGCTCAGCCGGTACTATGAAGTTGTTGCGCAACTTCAAGCTGCTTAGAGCGTTAGAAATCTCCGCTAATCCTTGGTAAGGAAAAGGTCGCGAGTTCAAATCTCGCCCGGGGCTCCATAACTTTAAATTTCTTTTTGTTTTATTCTTATTATGCGTTATGAACTGTTTTTTGATGATTGCTTAATTGGAGAGTTGCGCAAATATAAAAGGCAGGAGAACGAATTAAAAACCGGTAATAATGGAAAAAAAGGATGCTATTGTATTGTAAAAATAGCAGAAACAGATCTTAAATTTAAAAGTAAAGATGGTAAAAGTTGCATATGCTGTTTAGATGACATAGATAATGTATATCTTCAGGTAACTGGAGTACTATTGCCAGATAGGGTTAAAAAACTATACTAAGAATCTTAAATTTATATACTTCTAAGAAAAACTAATTTTAATTGGGCTCGTGGTATAGCTTGGTCTAGTATCGTAGCCTTGGGATAAGCTTTTTAGAAAAAAGCTTAAGCAAAAACGAGAAAGCTACAGACCCCGGTTCAAATGTCTGGACGACATTTTGTCGTCAGTCTGCGTTTCCGGGCGGGCCCACCAAAGCTTTTTAGAAAAAAGCTTTAGCAAAAATCAAGAAAGTTCTTTGATAAATCTTTTTTAAAGGTTTTTAAAGAAGCTTTCGCGCAAATGTCAAAAATCCAGTATGGCCAAGCATCCATGTTTTTGGTCTTGTGTAATTTTTAACGGTTTGCCATTCAGTAAGAAATGTTTCTATTATCCTAATATTACCAAATTTATATTTTTCCAGTTCTTTTACAACATTTTTAACTTCTTCTATATGCATAGAATAAATAACTGCAAAACCTTTTGGCTTTAAAGATTTGTAAACATATTTTATTACTTTCTCAGGATTTTTCATGTCCAAGGTAATTAAGTCAAGCTTCTTTTCTTTAATACCTTTTGTGATATCTTTGTTAAAGATTTTGATGTCCAGCCCAGACTTTTTTATGTTCTCTTTTGCAATTTCATAAAATCTTTTTTCTTTTTCGTATGTATAAACTTTGCAACCTAAATTTGCTAAAAATAAAGCTAAAAACCCAGAGCCTGTTCCAGCGTCAACAACTTTCCATCCGGGAGCGCATCCTGTTTCTGCAATAATAGCTCCAGCATCCTTTGGCAAAATAATCTGGGGCCCTCTTTTTGCTTTTTTCAGAAAATCTAGGATATTCATATTAATCCCTTTACAGAAGAATTCCTATAAATACAAGAACAAATCCAACTGGGATTAAGTTCATCCTATCTCCCAAATCTTCTTTGTCTGGCTTGAAATTCTCCAATTGCCTCTAAAAAATCCTTTTTCTCAAACTCTGGCCACATTTTTTCACAGAAGTATAATTCTGAATAAGCTGATTGCCATAACAAGAAATTTGAAAGCCTTTTTTCCCCTCCTGTTCTTATGATTAAGTCGGGATATGGTATTCCATTTGTGTATAAAGATTCTTTGATCATTTTTTCATTTATTTGCTCCAGCTTTAAACCAGTTGCAACTTTTTTTGCAATTTTAACCATCGCATCTGTAATCTCTTCCTGCCCGCCATATGCAACTGCAATATTTAGAAAGTATTTATTATATTTCTTTGTTGCTGCTTCGGCAGCAGCTATTGCATTTTGCACCTTTTTCGGAAACAGATTAATCCTTCCAATTGCCCTAACCCTAACTTTATATTTATGTGCTTCATGATTTGGATTTGTGATAGCTGAGAACTCCTTTTCAAATAATCGCATTAAGTAGTCAAACTCTTTTTTTGGCCTTTTAAAATTTTGCACAGAAAACGAGTATAAAGTGACATATTTTATTTCAGTCTCTTTAACCCATTTTAAAAGCTCTTTTACTTTTTTTGCACCCCAAGCATGCCCCTGCCAAGGCTGTGCCACCAACCTTTTAGCTAACCTTCTGTTCCCATCTAATATTATGGCAACATGTTTAGGCATCATACACTCACTAATTTTATACAAAATTTGATATTTAAGTATTTCTGGTGTCAATAGTTATATATTATTGATTTATTAATTTTACTTATGTTTGGCTTAATTAGAATTGTTATTGCTCTGATTGGCAGTGCAATATGCGGGGCATGGGACCTAAAAACAACAGACATTCCTGATCCTGTTTGCATTTTAATGATCGCCTTAGGTATAGGACTGCACGGATTGGAAAGTTATATTATTGGAAGCGCCATTCCTCTAATATCTTGTTTAATGGTTGGTGGGGCATTTCTGCTATTTGCCCTAGCAATGTATTTTTTGGGCCAGTGGGGCGGCGGTGATGGCGAATTATTGGTTGCTATAGGAGTGCTGTTACCAGCATATGGCTCTGGGATTTTTCCATTTCCAGTTAACCTTTTTACAAACCTTTTTATAATTGGCGCGATTTATTCAATTTGCTATGCAGCCTTATTTGCCGTTAGAAATAATGCAATAAGGAAAAAGATCGCTGCTGACATTAAAGGAAATATAAAGCTAATATCTTTGCTAACTTTGTTTGTTTTTGCTGTTTTATTTTCGATGTCAGTATATTTTGGAATTGATTTTACTTATTCGATTGCAATGGCAGGATCAATATTTTTGCTGGCGATTTTGTACAGATTTACAAAGCTAATAGAAAAGGGGTTTTACAGGAAAATCCCTGCTAAAAAACTAAAACAAGGAGACATGATTGGCCAGGATTTGCCAGGTTTAAAAATCTATAAAAGATTTATCCGCGGGCTGACAAAAATGGAAGTTAGCAGGATAAAAAGAGCAAGAAAATTTGTCTTAATCAGAGAAGGAGTGCGTTTTGGCCCTGTATTTTTTATAGCTTTAGTTTTTACTTTAGTATTTGGTAATTTGATTTTGCTTTTATTTTGAAATTCTCAGAATTTTCACTGAACAATTTCTTTAATTTCTTTTAACATTTTAGGGTTAATAGAAACTCTTGAGCCTTTCTTATGAATTATCAAAAATCCTTGGTTTAACAATTCTTTAACAGCCTTTTCAATATCTTTCATCCTTCTTTTATCTTTTGGTAGCCCTTGCATCAAATCTTCTTTTGCCAAATGTCTTCTACCAATATAAGTATGTTTATACAGTTTTCTTAGAATATGAACTTTTAACATTTCCATAAAAATACTTGTAAGAACTACTATTTAAATAAAATATAACATCATATGATTATTTTAATTTAAATGTATAAGCTTTAAATAGAACAAATTCTATAGAAATAATAGTGATATTGTGGAGCAATCAGGTTTTGTAAAAGTATTTGGTGAAAGCCCTTTGATCAAATTGCTAGACTTTTTGCTAACTGAAAGAGGGCTTTATGACTACTCATTAACAGAATTGGCAGAAAACTCAGGGGTTTCTTGGGCTACTTTACACAAAATATTCCCTGGGTTGATTAAGCTGGGTGTAGTAAAGCAAACAAGAGAGATAGCTAGAGCTAAACTATTCAGGATAAATGAAGAACACCCAATAGTTAAAGAATTAATAAGAATGGAGAACATAATATCAGACTACTTTATTCACAAAGAACTAGTTAAGCAAGGCATTGAGAAATCAATTTCTTTACATGCTTAAAATAGTTTTTATAATTTTTATTTTGAAATCTTTTCTATAATAAATTCTTTTACTTTTTTGAAATTTGGTACAGCAACAATTAAAGGTTTGAGTTCTGTTTTCCATATTTCTTTTTTTAGATTAATTCTTTTTACAAATTCTTTGAAATTCCACTTTAGTTTATAATACTTTAACTTTTCTTTAATAAGTTTCTTATCAGATTTGATATCATTTTCTAAAAGAAACCATAAATCATAAACATCTTTTGCTTTTGTTCTGGTCATTATTGCTCTTATTTTTTCTGCAAGAATCTCCTTTTCTTGCATTACAAAAACATCAAAAGCAGGAATTTCTTCTAAAAATCGCCCAATACTTTTTATTTGAGGTTTCATGATAACATTTTCTCTGAAACTAAAGTCAATAACAAATTTACATAAACTTTGTCTTATTCCAATATACAAGGGCCCCTTTACTCTAAGGATTATTTTTAATTCATCCTTATATTCTTTTTCCCCCATTTCAAATTCTATATTAAATCTTTTCAGTCCAGACTCAAGTTTTTTTATATCTATTTTATTTGAGCAGATAAAATCCAAATCCTCCGAGAACCTGTTCAAACCATAACATTTTTTTAGTGCAGTTCCCCCTTTAAAAATAAGTTCACTTCCATATTCCTGGTATAAAATAAATAGTATTATGCTTTGGAAATAATCTTTTTCTGCTTGACCAAGATTCAGACCTAATAATTTTGCGTATTCTTGTAATTCTTTTTTTGTTATCATAATTTAACTCTCCATTTGCTATTTATTTTTTTCCATTTCTTTGAAAAAGGATTTAACAATACATAGTTCTTGTCTAGACTAAAGAATTTTGATATATCATATCCTTTTATTTTTTCTAAAAGAACTCCAACTCTTTTAATGACTGCTTGTTTACCTGTCCTTTTAAGATAATCTATAATTTTTTCTTTTGATATCTTAGCATCTTCGAACATTTTTTCTATTTCATCAAAATTTCCACATTCGTTTGGTTTTAGAAATGCATCTATAAGCAATTTTTCATCTTCAACTATAAATATTTCCCCTTCATTCGTCAGCATTTTTTTATATCCAAAAAAATGTTTTAATGGAACAAATTTCATTTCATAATTCTTGAATTTTATTGGTTTTATTCTTCTGGTTGTTGCAACTTGTATCGTATTCACTATTTGCTCTGTATATCCAAGAAAATATGAAGCTGACCAGAATGATACGTAAGAAGGATATATAATATTGCTTGCTATTACAAATATGTTATCTTTTGTTGTGTAAACATTTCTTCTAACTCGTTTTATTAATTTTCTTTTTTTCAGCCTATTTACTATCTGTTTTGCATAATTTCTATTACAGTGAGCAACCCTTTCAACATCTTGTATTTTAAAAGTAGGTTTAGATCTAAGCATATCTAAAAGTTCTATACTTTTCATACTAATTATTCTTATTTTAATTATATAAAGTTATCATTTTTGATAACTATTCATCTTATTTATAAGATTTTATCCAAACCAGATTCGTTAAGACCCCTTGCTTTAGCCGAGGATACATCGGATGCTTAAAATTCTTCACTGGGGGTAGTGAATTAAGTATATAATTTAGTTTATCATCTCTATAACTATGCAACGGACAATAAGTTTGAACATTCCTATCAAACCTGAAATTCTTGAAACCATTGAACAATATAATACTATTTGTAATCTTCATATAAAGAAATGTTTTGAACTTAAAACAAATTCCAAGAGCAAACTTCATAAGGCTTTGTATAGAAATATCAGAGAACAGTTTC
>CAZZIA010000005.1:0-1604 GCA_964654075.1 uncultured archaeon
CCACAATATCTTTACTGAGGCAATGGTTATAAACAGCCATGAACCGTCTTTCTCTTCCGCTAAGCTTTTTGAGTTTCCTTTTAGCGGAACAAGTGCCTTTTTGCTGAAGACACTGCCTCAAGTAAGAATATTTTCGTTTAATACCTTTAGTTTTATTTGCCTTAACAATAGTATAATCAGAACAAGCAACAAAATTATTAATTCCCAAATCTATTCCGAGAACTTCTTTATTAACAGTTGGTTCAACAATGCCGTTCTCAATGACTACTTTAATTCTACAAAGCTTTTTATGAACGCCTACAACTATGCCTTTAACTTTCCAAGAAAGATACTTGTGAAAATATTCAGGCACTTTAACAAAATATTTCTTTCTGCCTTCAACAGTTGTAAGCTGAACTTCTCCAGACTCGAGAAATACTTTAGAAGTTCTCAGGTCAAATCTAACACTACTATATGGTTTTTTAGTTGTTTTCTTCTTGTATTTGTTCCCTTTAAGCATCTCTATAGCATTGTCTCTTGCACATTGGATGAGAGCGGATGGAAAATTAGGAAACTGCTCTCTAATATAGCGATACAAGGCTTTATGTAATTTGTTCTTGGAATTTGTTTTAAGTTCAAAACACTTATTGATGTGAAGATTAGAAATAGTATTATATTGTTTGATTGTTTCAAGAATCTCATTTTTAATAGGAATATTCAAGCTAATTACTCGTTGCATAATTATAGAGATGATAAACTAAATTATATACTTAATTCACTACCCTGAGTGAAGAATTTATAACTAAAGAAGGTGCTTATATAGTTTATAGGTAGCAGTTCATACCATATAAATAGAGGTGGTCTTCTTGCCACAAACATATAAAAATAAAGATATTTTGGTGAGTAGTTGGGTAGAATAAGAACAAAATTTGTTAAAAATTTGGCTGAACAACTTATAGTACAATATCCGGATAAATTCAGCAAAGACTTTGAAAGTAATAAAAAAGTTCTAGATGGGCTTAAAGTTGTTGATTCTAAAACTATAAGAAATAAAATTGCTGGATATGTAGTAAGAATTATTAGAAAAAAGAAATTTTAATTCTTTATTAAATCAAGTACTTGGTATATATTTTTAATAACAAAATCCGCACCTGCGCCTAAAAGCTCTCTTTCGGTGCTTTTACCAGTTGTAATTCCACAAGTTTTACAACCAGCTTGCTTTCCCGCCAAAATATCAAAAATAGTATCACCTATTACAAGTGTTTCAGTTGGTTTTACATTAAGTTTTTTTATCGCAAGTAAAACAGGCTCTGGACTTGGTTTTACTTCCTTAACATCATCCATCGCAACCAAACAATCATACGGAAGACCTGCTTTTTCAAGAACTGGCTTACTTCTTGCTCTTTGTGTTGTTGTTAATATGCCAATTTTTATTTTTTTCTTTTTAAGCGCAGCAAAAACTTTTTTCACACCTGGAAATGGCTTTGGAGATATCTCAAGATATTTGCTATAATATATTTTTCTAAATTCATCTTGCTTTTCTTTATTTTCAGGGAAAAGTTGTGGAAAAAATTTAGATATTTTTATTCCAATTATTTTATCATATATTTCTTTTTTTGAAAGGG
>CAZZIA010000005.1:1704-7262 GCA_964654075.1 uncultured archaeon
TTAAAGAAGCTTAGTTTGACCTGGCTTGGCTATCCCCGCATAAACAAAAATATTTTCAAATGATATAAATATAACTATCTAAGAGAAATTGCTAAACTCCTTTAAAAAATTAATTTACAGGTCACACGCACGTAATGTTTTTCTTCCATTTGATTTTGCTCTTTCGATTGCTCTTTTAATTTTCCAAGAGATTCTTTCATCTAATTCTTTAAAGAAATCTGCGCCCGCTCGCATATCTTTCATTTGAGCTCTTACAGCTGATTTAACTGCTAATGCCATCATATCACCTCGTAAATTAGTGTTATTTGCCTGAATAAAAAGATTTCTATAAAATGGTGCCCCGAACGGGATTTGGACCCATGTCAGCGGCTATCCTCTTTCATTGCAGAGCTCAAATCTTTCGATAAATCGAAAGGCCGCTATCCTTGACCGGAATCTCCCTAAGCTTCCCTTTTAATTAAGCTTTTTGGAAAAGCTTAGACTAGACGATCGGGGCATGTTAACTAATTGTTCTTTAAAATATATTTAAACCTTTCTTGATAAACATTTTTGATAAAGTTTTTTCTAAAAAGCTTTGGTGGGCCTACCCAGAGTCGAACTGGGCTTTCTACCTTGTGAAGGTAGTATCCTTTCTCGAATTCTTGATTTTCTTGATAAGGCTTCTTTTCAAAAGAAGCTTTTACCGATAGACCATAGGCCCATTATTTTCTTATCTCACCCGTCTCTTCAGACCATAATAACAAATCTAAATCTGCTAAAGGAACCTTAATTTTATCTGCAAATTCGGCCATTTTTTGTTCAATCTCTAAATATCTCCCCCTTGTCAAATATTTTGGAACTTGCCCTATAACACCATATCCTTTTAGAGCTCTTAAAATATGACGGTCTAAGATCGCAAAGTTCTTACCGAAACCGATATTTCGCAGAAAATGACTTGCCTCTTTGTAGCTCAGCCCTTTGAAATGTTCCTTATCCTTGGCTAAGCGCTCCCTTAGTTCATATACGTTTCCACTCAAGAAATGCTTTATTTTTATTTTACCGCCTTGGGTTAAGTTCTTACGATTGTGAATTATATAACCTGCCTTTCGCCTTTTGAACCTTACACCTTCTAATTTTTTTATTATTTTATATCTGTTATCTGTTAAAATATATTTTTCTAATCTTTTCTGCGCCGTAATAGCATTATCCGCTCGCCCAGCTGCTGTCATTATACAATAACATAACTCGGAAAAAATTTTCTCATCTGACTGTTTATACATTTGTTTAAAATCATCAAGTGTGTTTCTGATCCGTTCTTTTTTAATTTCGTATGTTTTCAGTAAATCTTTCATATTCAAACGCCAAAATGGCGCCGGGAATGGGATTCGAACCCATGAACCCCGAAAGGAACTAGCTTAGCAGGCTAGCGCCGTACCATTTCCACTGAATTATTATAATTCAGTCTTGGCTATCCCGGCATTAATTATTAGTCTATGAAACCTTTTTATTGTTTCTCTTTTTCTTATCATTATTTGATAGACTTTTTTTCTAGGTCTCAAAGGTTTGTAACTGTAAAATTTATATTGTACTTCGATATCATTTAAAATATTAGATACTTGTCTTAATCCTTGTTTATTAATAGAACATAATTTTATTATAGGACCTTTTTTTGTATTGCTGTAACAACCGTCACCATAAAAATATCCTCTGATAAAAGATAATTTTACAGCTTTATTTCCATATAAAATTTCTTTTGGTACTTTCCATTTTTCAGAACCAAAATCGGTATATTTTAAAAGATCCTGAATTACAACTTTTTTACTTATTCTAACTTTATTACATATAATTTTTAATGAATAATTGTATACACTTTTTAATAAATTTTGAAAATGTTGTAGTAATCTTTTATTTGTATTTGTAAATTCTATCCTTTCTGATTTTTTTATTCTATGATAAAATTTTCTTCTTTTTTTATGAAATTCTATATAATCGGATATGTATTTTATATGGCTTCCTTCAGCACATAAAAGTCCGATAATTTCAGCTTTTTCTGCGGTCACTAAATTTTTGATCATTATACCATAAATATTTTTAATTTTATATATTTCTAATTCACTACCATTAGTGACAAATCTCTAATTTTACTCGTATTTAGCAAAGAAGAATCAATTAACTTTATATATTGCCTACATTATTTATTTATTAGTTAGATAATTATTTATGGTGGGAATATATGGCAATAACGGTAAAAAACCTATCTGAGATGTTTGGTAAAGATGTTTTTACAAACAAAGGCATATATTGCGGCAAAGTTGCTGACATTGACATCGACCTAACAAAATTTAGAGTAAGGAGATTAATTATAGAAGCTGCTAGAAGTTCTTTCTTAGCATCTATGGTCGGTGGAAAGAAAGGTGTAATAATACCATATCAAATGGTTGATAATGTTGGGGATATTGTAATAATCAAGCACATAGTAGCACCTTCTTTACCAGAAGAAAAAGAAAGGGAAGAAGTTTAAACTTTTTTAGCTTTTACTATCTCTGCTAGAGCTGCGTATATCAGCTTTCCTGCAATTATCTGACTTATATCATCTCTAGAAATCGGTGTAAACTCAACAAAATCCACTGCTACCAATTTTTTTGCTATTGTTTTAATTGCAGCAACAACCTCTTTAAATTTTAATCCGTCTGGCTCGGGATTTCCAACAGCTGGCAATATGGATGGATCTAGTATATCAAAATCAATTGAGAGATAAGCTTGCCCTTTGATTCTTTTGAGGTCTGATAGCCTTGCAGGTTTTATTTTATACTTCTTCATAAATTCTCTCTCTTTCTTGGAGACAACCCTTGTGCCAAATATAATAACCTTAAAGCCACTTTCAACAAGCCTCCTTAAAATCCCTGTATGACCATCGCTATCTTCGCAATCAGGATGCGCATCAAAGATAACAACTGTTGCTGGCTTTAGCGCTTTGACTGCTGCTGTTGTTATTGTATGCTCCCCGCCAAGAATAATAGGAAATTTCTTTGTTAGTGAAAGACGCCCACCTGCTTGGACAAACAGATCAGCTGCATTCTCGGCTGTAATATCACCCAGATCTTCTATAAAGGATTCTGTCAAATCTACTCCAGAAATGTAAGTTTCAAGCTTTGGAAAGGCTGCCCTCAAAAGTTCTGGCGCTACAGCAGCACCCTTTCTTAATGTTTGCGTCCTATCATAGCAAATTCCTATCAATGCAAAATCCATTATTTTCCCCTCTCATACAAAAGCTCACCTAGTATCTGAATCCCGCGCTCAATTTCCTCCTCTTTAGAATGAGAAAAATTTACTCTTAGCGAAGAGCTGCGCCTTTCATCTGAAAAAAATGCAGCACCTGGGACATATGCAACATTTCTTTCAAGTGCTTCTTTTAATAGCTCTTTTGAATCAATTTCATGTCCAGCAGTCAACCAATTAAATATACCTCCTCTTGGTTTTTGCCACTTAACATCAGATGGAAAATAATTATCCATTGCCTTAAGCATCACGTCCCTTTTCTTTTTATAGCACTCCCTTATTTTTTCTATGTGTGGCTCAAATAGATTTTTTTCAAGAAAACAGCTTATAATATGTTGCCCGAGGGTATTTGAACATAAGTCAATTGGCTGTTTTACTATTGTAAGTTTTTTAATCACATTTTCATCTGCAATAACATACCCTATCCTTAAGCCAGGGGCTACCGTTTTTGAAAATGTTCCAATATATATAACATGACCACTATCATCAAATGACTTTACAGGTTTTAGCGAATCGCCCTCATATCTAAGCTTGCTATATGGATCGTCCTCAAAAATTAGCAAATTATGCTCTTGTGCAATATTAATTAACTTTTTTCTGTTTTTTTCTGGCATTTCTGTAGCTGATGGATTGCTAAATGTTGGCACATCATAAAAAATTTTTTGTTTTTCTTTTTCTTCTTTAGTCATTTTTTCAAGTTCGTCCTCAAGAAGTCCAATATCAATACCATTCCTATTAACTCTTATAGCTTTTTTTACTTCTGCTCCATACGCCTCAGCAGCCTGCCAAAAAGCTAAATAAGTTGGCGCTCCGATTATTATACCATCTCCTGGATTAAGAAAACTCTTTAATAAAATATCTATTGCCTGTTGCGCTCCAGATGTAATTAAAATATTTTCTTTTTCTGCCTTAATCCCATCCCTAGTCGCAAGTTCGGCAATTTGTTCTCTTAACTTTGTTAAACCCTCTGTTCTACAATATTGTAATGCACTTGGATTGTTCTTTAAAATATCAACTATTATCTTGGCAATCTCATCAGTTGGAAAAGCCTCTGGACCAGGAAGCCCACCAGCAAAAGATATTATACCTGGCTTTTCTGTATATTTTAGCAGTTCTCTTATCTCAGAAAATCTTATTCTCTTGGCAAGATCAGACCATTCAACCTCCATATGATTTAATTGAATAAAAATCTTTATATTTGTATGCAAAAGCTTTTTCAGAAGCAGACAAAACTTGCGAAAAAAATAATTGCTAAAGATATTTTGACAAAAAAAATTAGAACAGTTGCAGCTATTAACCGAGCTTTTTCCGGAAATAAAATAATTTCTGCATCAGTTGTCTGCTCGTGGCCTGATTTGGAATTAATAGAAAAACGATTTGCAATTTTTAAGACAGATTTTCCATATAAAGCAGGGCTTTTAGTTTATATAGAAGGGCCTGCAATTATACTTTCTTACAAAAAGCTGAAAGCAAAACCTGATATTTTACTAATCAATGCCTCTGGTATTTGCCATCCTAGATTTTTGGGTTTAGCAAGCCATGTTGGTTTGCTACTAAATGTAGCAACAATTGGAATAACGAAAAGTCTTTTATGCGGGGAAGAAAAAAACAATAAAATTTATTTCAAGAATAAATTAGTTGGATATAAGTTGAAGAATATTTACATCTCACCTGGACACAAAATTTCTTTAAGCACGGCAATAAAAATTGTTAAGAGCTGTTTGAAAGGCCATAAATTACCTGAACCACTTTATCTTGCGCATCAATATGCAAATGAGATTAAAATAAAAACTAATAAGAGCCTATACAAATTATAATTATGCAATTTTTGCCAATTTCTCTATTAAGGCCTGATGCTGAGGCTGCTTTAGAAAGTGAAGGGATGAAAACTGCATTACCAAAATACAGAACTATCCTTCTTGGCAAGGCTAAACCAAAATTTCAAATTGCAAAAGCTAAAGGACTGTTAAAGAAAAAAATTAAGTCTGCTTATGAAATTTTAAAATCTTGCGAACTTTGTGAGAGAAAGTGTAGAGTGAACAGAACAGCTGGACAACTTGGAGAGTGCCGCGTTGGGAATAAGCCAATAATATCTTTTGCCTTTGTGCACATGGGAGAGGAGCCCATGATTGTTCCTAGCTTTACTATATTTTTTATGGGATGTACATTCCATTGTCAATTTTGCCAAAATTGGAGCATTTCTCAATGGTATGAAAAGGGAACGATCACAACTGTAAAAGAACTTGCAAGAATGATCGATGAGCATAAAGATTGTAGGAATGTAAATTTCGTTGGCGGTG
>CAZZIA010000005.1:7272-9176 GCA_964654075.1 uncultured archaeon
ACACCCCAACTGCCATTTATCCTTGATTGTCTCCAATATGTTAAAAGCAATATCCCAGTTGTTTGGAATTCAAATTTTTACATGAGTTTAAAATCTATGAGCTTGCTAAAAGATATTGTTGATGTTTATCTAACAGATTTTAAATATGGAAATTCAAAATGTGCTGAAAGACTATCAAAGGTAAAAAACTATTTTGAAATTATAAAAAGGAATCATGATCTTGCTTTTATCGATTCTGAAATGATTATTAGGCATTTAATTTTACCAAATCATTTCAAATGTTGTACAAAACCGATTTTAGAATATATAGCAAAAAACTATGGTAAGAAAGTTATAGTTAATATAATGGGTCAGTATAAACCTGAATGGAAGGCTCATCTATATCCGGATATAGCCAGATATCCAACAGAACAGGAGCTTAAGCAGGCATGGAAACTTGCCGAAGACTTAGATTTAAATTGTATAAGATAGAAATAATTGATGATGGTATGGCAATTTTTGAAAAGCTGTTTAGGGGGAAAGAAAAACCTAAGGTTGTGAAAAAAAGGAAGGTTGTTAAAGTAAAGCCTCAAAAAATAAGAAAGGTCGTTAAAAGAGAGAAAAGAGCTAAGCCAAAGCCAATAAAGGCAAAGCCTGTAAGAATAAAGAAATATATAAAAAGAGTAAAACCTGCTGTTAAAAGGATTAATCTAGCAAAAGCAGAGGTAATTCCAAAAGCTGTAGCACTTAAAATGCCGGATGAAGAGGCATTTGACATAGTTAAAAGATATCGAATACCGGTTGTGCCACATGCGCTCTGTAAAAAAGAGAAAGATCTGGCAACAGTAGCAAAAAAAATCGGTTTTCCAGTTGTTATGAAAGTTTCCAGCAGGTCTATAATACATAAATCTGAGGTTTCTGGTGTAAAAACTAATATTAGTAATCTTGAGGAAGCGGTAGCTGCTTTTAAGCAACTTATAAAAATCAAAGATTGTGAAAGCGTTCTTGTTCAGAAACAGCTTTCCGGTATTGAGCTAATAGTTGGCGCAAAAGCTGACACAAACTTTGGCCATATTGTATCAGTTGGACTTGGTGGGGTATATGTTGAAATATTAAAAGATATTGCATTTAGAGTTTGCCCTGTTACAAAACTGGATGCTGAGCAGATGGTAAGCGAGCTAAAGGGTCATGCTATTTTGGTTGGGGCACGCGGGGCAAAAGCAATAAAATTTGATATGTTATATGATGTTATAGCAAATGTTAGTAAACTAGCAGTTGCTAAAAAAATAAAAGAGCTTGACATAAATCCGCTATTTTGTAATGAAAATGGTTGCTGGGCAACTGATATAAGAATTGTGAAATAGATTTTTATTCTGGAAATAAATATTAAATATGCTTGAGGTTAGAATCCATGGGCGTGGCGGTCAAGGAGTTCGCATGTCTGCCCATATCCTAGGTAGAGCAGCATTTCTATCAGGATATAAAACGCAGGATTTCGCACTATACCAAGCTGAAAGAAGGGGCGCTCCTGTTGCATCTTTTGTTAGATTTGGCAAGGAAGATGTTTTAGAGAGAGGCTATATCCAAGATCCTGATGCTGTTATTGTGCTGGATGAGACATTAAATTTTGAGATTTTGTTAAGGGGGATAAAACCTGGTGGTTTTGTTATAATTAATTCACATAGGTCAAAAGAATGGTTTAAGAAAAAATTTAACATAAGGCATAAAGTTTATTGTATTGCTGCTACAGACATTGCATTAAAAATTCTTGGAAAGCCGATTGCAAACTGTGCAATTCTAGGCAGCCTGATAAAATTAATAGGACTTCCAGAGAAAAATCTTGAAAAAGCAATTAAAATTGAACTTGGAAAAAGACATCCGGAAGCAGTGGAAAAAAATATTAAGGCTGCAAGAGTGTGCTATGG
>CAZZIA010000005.1:9276-19913 GCA_964654075.1 uncultured archaeon
GCAGCTATTGCCAGCGAAGCAAGTGGTGCTAGAACATTTACTGCTTCTTCTAGTCAAGGCTTGCTACTTATGCATGAGATGCTTTATGTTGCATCTGGAATGAGACTGCCTTTAGTAATGGTCAATTGCTCTAGAGGATTGTCTAGCCCTATAACGCTTTGGTCTGATCACAATGATATTCTAGCAATGAGGGATTCTGGATGGTTGATTTTCTTTGCAAAAAATAATCAAGAAGTGCTAGATTCAATAATAATGGCATATAAAATTGCAGAAGATAGAAATGTTTTATTGCCTGTTTTGATAAATTTAGAAGGATATATTTTAAGTTATACAAGGGAGCAGGCTCTGATACCTTCTCAAAGCTCTGTAGATAGGTTCTTACCACATTATAATCCAAAAACAATTTTAGATCCTGCCAAGCCAATGTCTTTGGGTGTCCCGGCCATAGATCAAGATTATATGTATTTCAGGTCTCAGGTACATAAAGCACAATTAAATTCAATTGATATTATAAAATCAGTTTGCAAAGATTTTAAAAAACAATTTAAAAGGCAGTATAATCTTGTTGAACATTATAAAACTAAAGATGCAAAAATTATTTTCGTTGCTGCTGGGTCTATTTGCACAAGTATACAAGAGGCTGTAAATTCGCTGAGAAGGGAAAAAATAAAAGCAGGGCTATTGAGGCTTAGATGCCTTCGACCATTCCCAAAAAAGGATATTCAGATATTAAATGGCTGCGAAAATATTGCTGTAATAGATAATAACATTTCTCCCGGACTAAGTGGAATTTTATATCCTGAGATCTGTTCAGCAATTGAAAATAAAAATATATCAGATTTTATTATTTCACTTGGAGGAAAAATTATTGGAAGAAAAGAATTTGAACAAATTGCAAAAATTTCTCTTAGGAAAAAAGGAAAATTTTGGATTTTTTAAGAAATTTCTTGAAAAAAAAATATTTTTGAAAAAATAAAAAATTTTAAATATAAGAAGTGATTAATAATTATATAGCAAGAAATACTTGCAAAAATTTTTGGTGAAAAAAATGGCAAAGAAAAAGGCAAAGAAAGGAAAGAAGAAAAGGTAAAATAAAGACTTAATTTTATTTTTGTGCAAGTCTAACTTGCACATTTCTTTTTTTAATATTCTTTTGCTTCCCAGAATTTCCCTTTTTGTAATAGCTTCCATTCTTCATTAATCCAGCTCTGAATTTCCTTTATTTCCCTTTCTTTTAAATGTTTAAACCTTCCTTGTGAAAGTAGATATTCTCTTACTGGTTTTGTTTTTTTAGAGTTTAAGGTGAACTTGCCGCTTTCAATTTCATATAAAGGCCAAGCTCCACTTCGAACTGCCTCACGACCAATTTCAATTGTATTAGACGAATCAAACCCCCAGCCAGTTGGGCAAGGAGTTAACAAGTCAATAAACTTTGGTCCCTTAATTTTAGCAGCTTTTTTTAATTTATTGATAAAATCTATTGGTTCAGAAACACAAGCTGTTGCAACATATGACGTTCTATGAGCAGCTAGAATTTTTGTTAGTGGTTTTCTTTCAAATGGGTTTCCTAAAGGAGTAGTAGTTGTGTAAGCAAACTTTGGAGTAGCAGAAGACATTTGCACACCAGTGTTTGCAAAAGCAGAATTGTTATAGCAAATAAAAATGAAATTTGTCTTGTTTTGAATTGCACCACTTAGAGATTGGAGACCGATATCATAAGAATTTCCACTTAAACATATTTTTCCATTTCTCTTTATAATAACCGTATGATTTTTTCTAAGTTGGGGACAGTAAACAAACCCGTCATAGTCCTCTTCAAATATCTGTTTTGTTCCTCGTTTTTCATAGAGTTTTCTTCTGGAATATAGGATGTGTTTTAAATGTTTAAGATTAACTCCTATATAATAGCAGGGTTTGTAAACTTTATTATGTTTTTTATGAAATTTTGTTGACGGACTTCTTAATGAAATATTACAGTTTTTACCTAATTTAAGAACTAGTTCAACAAAATTGTTCATTAGTTTTTCTGAACTTGTTACAAATGTTACATGAGGTACGTTTCTATTCCTTTGCTTATGTATGTTCCCGTCTCCCATTATTAAAGCATAAAATATTTCCATAAGGTACTCTTTATTTAAAGATAAAACCCATTTTGGTATTTTTTTATTTTTTGACCCTTTCCCGCACTCTTTTTCAAGATATTCATAAATTTGCTTAGATTGAAAATCAATCGATCTACTACATTCAAATGGCTTAAAACCTAATTCAGTTAATAATTCTAATATTTCTTTTCTTTTAAATTTATCAGACTGATAAATCCTTATGAGATATCCAGATTTACTTTTATACAAACAGCCTTCGGAAAGGTACCAACCGAGAAATCTTAACCATTTTTTTAAATCAAATTGTGATGGTCTATAAATTTTTTGATATGTTCCTGTTTTTTTCATATTTAATTGGATTAGATATTGGCCTCCATCTAATGAATTTCCGTTCCAGTTAAATGACCTTAACATTGTTGTTTTATATCGTTTCTCTAATTCTTTAGCAGCTATAAATTTCCATTTTTTATTAAACCATATTGGAACATTATGATTTGGAGTTATAAGAAAATCCATAAATCTTGTCTTAAGCCTTATCATTTTACCTTGATAGTAATATTGGTGAAACTTTTCCATTTCGACTAGTTCTAATTCATTTGTTTCTGGGTTTACCGACCATATTTTTTCCCAAATTTTAAGCTTTTTAATATTTTTAAACCCATCTTCTGTAAATATTTCTGTATCCCCAGAATAACAGGCTCCATCGCCAACATAACAAACTATATTTATGTCTTTTTCCTTTTTCAGCGCTTTTAGTGCAGACCAAATGCCTGTTGCAGCTGCAGCTGCATTCTCCATAGCCAGATGGCACCATGGAACTAAGAATGGAGTGTATGGGTATGTGGGTTGCAAGGTCATACAACCAGAAGCATTTATAACAATTGTCCTCTTACCTAAAGCAAGCAAAGCAAGCTTTAGCCCAAGGACGGCCCCGCAGCCAGCGCATAAAGAATGACCGCCTGTAAGAAGATTTTCATCTGGCAAATCTTTGAAGGAATGAATTTCTCTCATAATAATTATTTGACTTATCTATTAAAACTTATTCTCTAGAAGAAAATAAAATAACTTTCATAAACTTTTTCTCAATTGGTTACCTAGAAAAAGATTTAAACTTAAAATTCCCTTTTTGGGTGCCACACAAATTCTTCAGGATATCCTTCTTCTTGGATATCAACCTCCTCTTCACAATTTTCGCATAAAAATTCTTTTTTATCAAGGCCAACTCTGAACTCAGAATCACAGCTTGGACAAATAATTAATCTAGAATTCCTTATTAATTGCTCATCAAAGTCCTTTTGCATGAATAAAATAATGAGAAAAAGTATTTATTCTTGATTTTTTTCTTATTTTTGCTTTTACCAAGTAATAAAATTAAGAATATAAGTCGGGATTTGCAATATTTTTTCATGAAAGATGTACTTAGAAAGATTATATCTGAACGCGAGGCTGAACTGCCTGAGGCTGAAATGGGAAAGCTGATGAAAATACTTGTTGAAGAAAAGGAGATTATTTCTTTAGGCCCTGGAGAGCCTGATTTCACGCCAGCAAAACATATAATAAAATTCGCAAAGCAAAAACTAGATCAAGGTTTTACACATTATTCTCCAGCAGAAGGTAGGAAAGAACTATTAGAAGCAATAGTAAAAAAGCTAAAAAAAGAAAATCGAATTGATGCCTGCCCAGAAAATGTAATAGTTACTTGCGGATCAAATGAAGCAATTCTTTTAGCTTTAATGTGTTGCATTGACCCTGGCGAGCAAGTTCTTGTTCCGGATCCTGATTATTTAACGTACATTCCTATGGTCGAGCTGTTAAATGGATGGCCAGTTTCAATGCAACTAAAGCAAGAAAATGGATTTCAACTTGTTCCTGAGGAAATAGAAATAAAAGAGCCAAAAAGGACAAGAGCAATAATAATTGATAACCCTGCAAACCCAACCGGTGCTGTATATTCAAAAAAAGTCCTTGAAAAAATAGCAGATCTTGCAATAGAGAATGACCTGTTAATACTATCTGACGAGGCTTATGAAAAATTTGTTTATAAAGGAAATCATGTCTCTATCGGATCTTTAAATGGAATGCAAGATTATGTGCTGACTTTGCATAGCTTTTCAAAAACATATGGAATGGCTGGATTTAGAGTTGGATATGCAGCAGGACCTGAAAAAGTTATAGCTGCCATGCGAAAGGTTCATCTATACTCAACTCTTTGCGCACCAACCATATCACAGCTAGCTGCTTTAGCTGCTTTGCGGGGTCCTCAAGTATGGGTTAAAAAAAATGTAAGTGAATATAACAGGAGAAGGAAATTTGTTGTTAAAAGGCTTAATGAAATTCCTGGCTTTAACTGTATAGAACCGCAAGGAGCATTTTATGCATTTCCAAAAATTGATTTTTCTTCAAAGGGGAAAAAATTAAAAAGCAGAGAATTCTGTGAATTCTTAATAAAAAATGCAAAGGTTGCATGCGTCCCTGGAACAGAATTTGGAAGATATGGAGAGGGTTTTGTTCGTTTTTCTTATGCAACAGCTTATGATCTAATTGTAAAAGCAATGGATAGAATTGAAAAAGCTGTAAAGAGACTAAAATAATTAGCTTTTTATTTTAAAGAATAACATAATTTAATAGGTGGTTTGATGGGTAAAAAACAAATTGGCAAAGTAAGCCATTTTTTCAGCAAAATCTCTGTGGTAGTTGTTGATTTAACAGATCAACTAAAAGTAGGAGACAAAATATCAATAGAAGGAAGAGGAAACGTGCTTGAGCAAACAGTTGCCTCTATACAAATGGAGCATGAAAATATTGAGTCTGCAAAAGCAGGCGAATCTATAGGGCTAAAAGTCGACTCTCCGGTAAAAGAAGGAGATATTGTATTTAAGATAGAAGAATAAGCATAAATATAGCCTTGGATATATATTGGGCATGCCAAATCTAAAGGCATTCTTTAATCCTGCCTCTATAGCATTAGTTGGAGCTAGCAGAACTCCTGGAAAAATTGGCTATTCGATTCTAGAAAACCTTAAAGAATCCTTTCAAGGAAAAATCTACCCTATTAATCCTGCTGCGAATGAAATACTTGATTTAAAGTGTTATCCTTCTGTATTAGATATAAAAGAACCTATAGACATAGCTATTATAACTGTTAAAGCAGAAACTGTAAAATCCGTGCTAGAGGAGTGTATTAAGAAGAAAATAAATGGCGTAATTATAATATCTTCAGGATTTAGCGAGATTTCGGAAAAAGAGCGAGAATTAGAGCTTAAAAAGATGGCGAAAGGCAAAATCAGGATTATTGGGCCAAATGTACTCGGCATTTATACAAAAGGTCTGGATACGCTTTTTCTCTCAAAAGAGAAGTTTAAAAGACCTAAAGAAGGAAATATAGCATTTATAAGCCAGTCTGGAGCAGTCGGGTCGGCAATTATGGATTTGATAGGATATGAAGGGATAGGAATATCAAAATTTATATCATATGGAAATGCTCTTGATGTTGATGAAGTTGAACTGCTAGATTATCTTGGAAAGGATGTTGAAACAAGAGCTATTGCAATGTATCTAGAATCAACCAAAAGAGGGCCTGAACTTATCAAGGTAGCAAAAAAAATTAAAACGCCGATTGTTTGCCTGAAGGCTGGTAAAACTCAAAAAGGAACACAGGCTGTGCTTTCGCATACAGGTGCATTAGCTGGAACAGCTGAAATTTATTCGGGAGCCTTTAAGCAGGCAGGTATTATAGAAGCTCAAACAACCGAAGAGCTGTTTGATTTTGCAAAAGTTCTTTCAAGCCAGCCTGTTTTAAAAAACAATAAAATTGCAATTATAACAGATGGTGGCGGATTTGGGATTCTCTCAACTGATGCTGCTATAAAATCTGGTCTGGAACTTCCTAGTCTAAGCAAAGAGTCTGCTGCTGCGCTGAAAAAAATCCTGCCAAGCTATGCAATTACTGAAAATCCAATTGATCTAACTGGAGATGCAACAGCTGAAAGATATCAAAAAAGTTTGGAAATTGTTTTTAAAGATCCGAACATTTCTGGTGTTGTTTGTATAGCACTTTTACAAATACCTACTTTAGAAGATAGTATAATTGATGTCCTGAGGGAATGCAAGATATATGGAAAGCCTTTTGTTGTTTGCATGTGTGGCGGTGTTTATACTATAGAAAGGGCAAGAAAGCTAGAGGAATTTGGTATCCCAGTTTATCCAACTCCTGAAAGAGCTGTTAAAGCAATTGCTACTTTATATCAGTATGGGCAAATTTTAAAGAAAAAATAACTATTCCACTACAATCTCTTTAGAAATAATTAGCACTTGTTCCATAGCACTACCATCTGGTTTTGTTCCTTTTTCATAAACACTCACAGTATATGTACCAGCTGGTAAATTTTCTAAAGTTGCACCAATTTCAGAAAAGCATATGCACCTGCAACTGGCACCGCTCCAAACCTCATATATATTTATTGTTGATCCAATAATTTCTCTTTTCATTTCCACTTTCCTGCAGCACAGATGGCTAATAGCTCTATCATAAATTAATTTATTTCCAGAAACAGTAATGCTCGGCTCTCTTTCTTCATTAAATGCTTTTGTTGCCATTCCTTTTTGTGTTTCTGCACATCCCTTTACAGAAGGAATGAAAATAATAGAAGATTTTGACAAACTAATTGCTACTGCAACAATTGCAATTGCTAAAATAAGACCAAAAACACATTTTTTCATATTATATTTTTATATTCGATATAGTAATAAAACTTCGCATAAGAAAAGGTTGATGATATACATTATAATATATGCAGATAACGGAAGTTTACAAAGCAATTCAGAGAAGCCGAGATCAGCGAGCTACAGATTTTTACTTTAGCGTCCCGCCGCACTGACCGCAGAATTTTGTTCCGATGGGATAATCAACATTGCACTTAGGGCATGTAATTACAAGCTTAGTACCACATTTAGGGCAGAACTTTAACCCAGGTGTTATTGGACTTTTGCATTTTGGACATTTGTCAATCTTTTCGCCTTTTTTGAAAAGCTTTCCAGCTGCCTTTCCAATAGCAGAAGAGGCTTCGCTGCCTGTCCTGTATGATACATCGCTCTTAACTTTTCTTCCAATATCTTCAAGGAATCCCATTTTTTCACCTCTTTTAATATTTTATATCTCTTATCATTTTTATACTTTATCGCTCTCGCTTGGTGGATTATAAGACGGTAATCCTGATTCAATTTGTCGTTTATACAATTCAATGTTTTTCTCTGCATATTCTAACATTTTTTTCCTTTGCTCTTCTATTGTAGCTGCTTCTTTTTGCGATGCGCCTGTTCTGTAACGCATTTCATCTACTTTTATTTTTTCTTTCATCATTTTTATTAGTTCCTCATCTCCTATTTCTTCTGCATCCTTCAACATTTGCAAATCTTCTTCATATGTTTTTTTATCCATTTCCGCCATTTTCTTACCGATGTCTTTAGAAGGTGCATTTTCACGTTCTTTTTTTTCTGCTAATGAAGCAACATAACCTCCTAGTCCCATTGATATTTTTATGGCCGCAGCAACTCTTGGGTCTGGATTCTTACTGCAGTCGGTCTCGTAAAGCGAATCATGTGTTAAAGTTATCTTTTTTATTGGCCAACCACCTTCGCTAATATCTTTACGAAGATTAACATTTGCTGTACTAAATAATACTTTTTTTGCTTCTTTACCGATATCTTTATGAGCAACAACATTCGCTGTATTAAATAATACGAGGGAGCCATCCTGATTCAGTTCAATAAAAGTTGATATATCTTCGCATCTCCCGCCAGAACTTGCTCTTACTTCTGCTTTATGTTTAGAATACTGCGCTTCGATTATCTCAGCCACTTTGGGACTGTATTTTCTTGCTTTTTCAAGGGTTTCGTCTAAAATTTTAATTCCCATTTCTGATGTAGGTTTGAATTCTACCGAAGGATATCCGGATGGTAATTTTAACAACTTGTTTACATCCTTTCCCTTTCTTAGGAAACCAATCTGAAATAAACCTCTGATTAGCTCCACTTCCATAATTTCATCTGTGTTAACAGTGGCACTGCTTGCGCGCTTAATAGCATCAGGAACTTGGCTTGGATCCATAAATGCTGGCTCTGGGTGCGTTGTATCTGTGTGTATAGAAATCCTCAGTTCGCTTTCAGGAAAAATAAAGATTCTGTTAGACCAATTATCGAGGTTTTCTTTTACATCTTTAATATCATAAACATATCCATCTTTTTCTGTTCCCAAAATGTCGCCATCTTTCAATATAAAGTCAAAATTCTTAGGATTCAGAGCCCTTCCTCCCCCCATACCGAAGTTACTATCAGATACGATAGCTGGTTCAGAACTTTCAGGAAGAGGTATTTTTTGCATACCACGCCTAACATACGCCTTGCCAAATGTCTTAAAATTTACTGTAGAAGTTGATGTACCTTTTGTAGCACTAAGGAAACTAAAACCATGTTTCTTGAGCAGTTCAATTTTCTTTGCAACATTGCTGTCTTCGTATGAATACTCAAACGACACACCATTAATATGAACAGATTTTATAATCGGAGGAGAAACCTCAAACTCTTTAACTATCTTTTTACATTCCTCAATTTCTTCCAAATCTTTTGCTGCTTGCCTACCTGTTGCTCTAAATTCTTCTATTTCTTTTGAATATGAACTTATTTCTTCGGATGCTTTTTTAGATGCTTCTTCCCTCATTCTTGCAAATCTTTTAAGAAATTCCTCATCACTTTCTTTGTTTGTCTCAGTCTTTGTTTCTTTTTTAGGTTCTTTCGCAGGTTCTTTCGCAGGTTCTTTCGCAGGTTTTTTCGCTTTTTTCGCAACCATTTTAACACTATGCAACTCTTTTTGCGTCTGTTAAAGGCTTGTATTTTCTTGGGGATTCAAGAATTTTTTCAACATCTGTAATTTCGCCTTCTATAACAGCTTGAGAACCCATTTCTTTCGTCCCTTTTTTCATTTTTTCAAATGCTTCTGTTTGAGCTTTTGTCATTCTTTCTATCCCCTCATTTCCTAATCCTTCCAGAAGTCCTTTTCCCATAGCCATTGCTTTTTTCATTTCTTTCATTGTGCCTTCTTTTTCCATTATTTTAAACGCTTCCGGAATCTCTTTAATCTTCTCCATCATTTCAGGGCTGACTTTAGCTCCATGTGCTTCAGCCATTTTCATCATCCGAGCCAAATCGTCAGGAGACATTTGCTTAAACATTTCAATTCCTCCAAGTGTCTGCTCCATTGTTTTTGGCATATTTTTATACTGCTCGGCCACCATCTTCGCATCCATTGTAGGCATTGTTGCGTGGAGCTTGCTTTGAAAAAAGAGGCCTAACTGCACAGGATTGAGAAAAATATCATCCATTTTCGTTAATCCTCTTCTATAAATCGCATCCCTAGTTACTATTATTTCTTCGAAAATTGAGGACTTAGCAATGTATGATTTTTTAGTTAATTTGTTTGTATATTCTATTCCTCCGGCACCGATGGAAGTTGATTTTATGGGTCCGCTGTAAACAATATCTCCATATACATCAAAAAGTCCATGACCATCAAAAATGAATTTTATTAAAGCAACAGGAGTTACAAGAACATCTTCTGTATGGGAGTAGCTCACTGAAAAAAGACCTTTTTTCAGTTCTATGTTTTTTATCAGTTCTCCATGATATCTCTTTTTTTCCTTATCGGTCTTATCCCATTTTTCAAATCCGCTGACCTGCAGTTCGCTGTTAGGACCCATGTAAACGCTTTTCGATACCCCGAATTTATAATCATCAACAGGATTTTCCTTTCCTTTGTTATAGGAAATACCGATGGATATATTTGTTTGTCCACCTGAAATTACAGTATCACCTTCCATTAGTTTTGGGTATTCCTCCTCAAATTTATCAAGCTTGGCTGCATCATGTGTTTTCTGATATTCCTCGATTAACTTGTTCCTAGTTTCAGCAGAAGGAATCTTTATTTTTTTCCCTCTTCTTATGATGAAAGCATTTTCTCCAACAGCTGTTAATTTTATACTACCAGTTACTATATCGAAAACAATCATTTTAACACCTAACAAAAAATTACATTTGCATTTTTTATGTTTGCTTTTATGTGTTCTTCAATTTTTTTCTTGACTTCTTCTTCCATGGTTACGATTTTGCCTTTTACTTTAAATTCCATTTTGGGGCAACTAAGTTTTAATTTGATATTATTGTTTTCAACACCAACTAACTCAACCGAAGAGCCAGCCATAGAAAGCAGTTGAAGTTTTAATTTATCAACAACCTTTTCAGCTTCTTCTTTTTTTATCATAATAATTAATTAATAAGCTGTTATTTAAAAGATTTTCTTTTTTGTGCGAGGCACGATTGGACTTATCGCTTGTTAGCTACCTTTTCCAAAGGAAAAGTTTGAACATAGCGAGAAAGTTGGCGGGCGAGCATTTTTTATTCTGGTAATTGGGGTGCTTCTGATATTGTTACTTTCGCTAATGAACAATCATTAGTTGTTTTGAATACAAACCCATATCCAATTAT
>CAZZIA010000006.1:0-6126 GCA_964654075.1 uncultured archaeon
TTATCATTAGATAAGTTTTGCGATATATGCCCTGATCTATTTTTTTCTCTAGCCTAAGTTTTTTTAGTAGTTTTCTTTGTGGCCTAACCAGCTTTAGCCAAACCTCTTTCCCTTTTTGTCTAGCGCCCCTAGCACCTTTTATGCTGCCAGCTTTTTTTCTTTTTCTTCTTTGAATTTTAGCCTTTTGCTTTAAAGGTCTTTTTTTAATCAACCCCTCATCTATTAACCTAACTATATCAGCCCTAGTTATTGCTTTTGCAACTCTTGGATCTTGGGCAATCCATATTCTATTTTTTCCGCATTTTAAAATTCTTGCCGCCAGCTTTCTTTGATCTGTCATGATATCAGCATCTCTTTTTCTGCTCCTATTGTAACAAACCCAAACTCATTAAAAATTGTATTACAAACGGGGCAAATAAAAATTTTTAATTTTTTATTCCATATTTTACCAACTACACCACAACTTGGGCAATAATTTTTACTGATAAATATAAACATCACTTTTCACCCCCTTCTTTAGCTTGGGTGCCTTTAATTTTTTCTTTATATTTCTTGGTTGGATTCAATACCTTTAATTTCAAACCAGCAGCTTCTTTAAGAATTTCTAGCCTTTTTTTCTTTCCAACAGTTGCAGAAATTCTAATACATTGCCTAGTTGGGTCTATATTTTTTAGCTGTGCTTGGTTGGAAATTAACACTTCTCTTAAACCACATGGATGCAGCCCTCTAACTTCTTGCGGAGAGCCATATCCGGGGTGTGGCATAAACCCTTTAGCCTTCATATGCTGCCTTAGTTTGCTTTGCTTGCCTTTTGGCGCTCTCCATACTTTCCCGAGCCTCTTTAGTCTAAACCAGCCCTGTCTTAGGAATTTTGGTCTAGCTCTTTTCAACTTTAACCTTAGCTTAAGTTTGTTCATTAACATCACGGTTTTTCCACTATAACAATGGCATCCTGGAAAACTCTCCTATCATAGCCTTTTATTGCACATGCTCTCTCAATGTTTGCTGCTGTTTGTCCTGCAAGCTCTTTGTCAGTTCCGCTAACAATTACATCATCGCCTTTAACCTCTACCTTGCAATTACCAACAATCTTAGATTTCCTTGGGGTCTTTTCACCTAAAAAATTACTTATTAAAATCTTGTCGCCAGAAACTTTTACAGTTACAGGAAAATGCATATAAACAATTTTTAATTTATAAGTAAAACCATCTGTAACGCCTTTAAACATGTTCTTTATATGCGATTCTATACAACCAACCATAGATTTTATCTTTCTTTTTTTGGAATCTGTTTTTAATATTATTTTATTATCAAAGCTTTCAAGGATGATTTGCTTTGCAAACAAAGGACTAAAAAAATCTCTTTCAAGTTCTCCAAGTTTGCCTTTAACAGAAACTTTAAAATTACTTAAAATAACATTAATGTCGCTTGGTATTTTGATAATTTTCTCCATTTTTATCAACTAATAAACATATGCGATGAGCTTTCCACCTATTTTATTTTTAGCATCTATATGAGCTAACAAACCTTTAGAAGTTGAAACAATTAGTATACCAAAACCTGCAGCTGGTAAGAATCTTCTTTCATATTTTTCATATTGATCTTTTTTAATTGAAAATCGTGGCCTTATTGCTCCACAATTATTTATAGCTTTAATTATCTGTACTTTAAATTTTCCCCCCTTTCCATCATCAATGAACTCAAAATTGCCTATAAAGTTATGCCTTTGCATAATAAGTAAAATATTTTTTATGATTTTTGATGCTGGAGTGCTCACACTTCTCTTTCCAACTGTCTCTCCATTTTTTATCGTTGAAAGCGCATCTGAAATTAAGTCGTGTCTCATTTAAGCACCTAATATTTTTTAAATCCAAGCTCTCGTGCAATCTCCCTCATGCATTGCCTACAGTACATCAGACCATATTTACGAATTATAGCACCATACCGTCCGCATCTGATACACCGGCGTGAACCTATGCCAAACTTTCTTTCCTTTTTCACCACTTTCATTCTACAACAACCTCAAAATTTTTTATAACAAACTGTTTTGCCTCTTCTGGTGCTATTTTATGTCTCCTCCCAATCTTACTTTTTAATTTTTTTCTTAAAACTCTAAATCCTTTCCTTTGCAGCGTAACGCAGATATCCATTCCATATATACCTATATCAGGATCGTAACGAGTACCTGGTATATCAATATGCTCTTTTATGCCAAATGAAAAATTTCCTTGTGCATCAAAAACACTTTTTGGAAGTTTTTTACCAACAGCATCTAAAGCTTTTTTCAAAAATTCTTTTGCATCCCCGCCCCTTAAGGTAACCTTGCATCCAATTGGCCTTCCTTTGGCAGCACCAAATGTTGTTCTTTTGTGTGTTTTTGTAATAAGTATCTTTTTGCCTGTAATTGTCTCTAAGAGTTTTTTTGCATTATCTAGCTTTTCCCCTCCTTCGCCACATCCTATATTTATAACAACTTTTTCAATTTCTATCGCTCTCATTGGATTCTCTTCCATTTTAATCAACTTTTATGCTTGGTTTTTCCTTTCCAATTGCAACAACAGAGTCAAACGGTGCCTCAAATAAATTTTCATCAACCGTAAGCCAAACTCTTCTAAACTCTATGTTTTTTATTTTTGCAATTCTTCCTGCAGCTTTTCCTTTTATTACAATAACAAGCTGGCCTGACTCAAATTTAAAATGCTCTATAATTTTTTGCTCTGGTAGCTCTAAAAGAATCGAATCATTTACTTTATACGAGTTATCAGCAAGTATATTCTTGCCATCATGCAAATTTAGCTGTATTTTCCCGTTTCTTATCATCTTTTTTCCTGTAATTTTACAAATCTTTAGTTTTGCTTCTTTTAGAGGGATTTCTATTAGCCTTAAGCCCCTTTTTGGTACCAGTCTATATGCTTTTTTGGCAGTAGGAATCTCAATCACATCAAAAAGCCCTACTCCAAATTTATAATCTTTGCAAGGTCTTCCGTCTATCTTTACTAGCCCACCTTTTATTATTGACCTTGCCTCTTTTGCTGTCTCTGAAAATTTCAAAATATCACGAATCAGTACAAGCAGCGGTAAGGAATGACCAAATGCATATGGGCCTCTAGGAAAAACTGAAAATTTCTTTACCTTTCTCTTAATTGGCCACCATGCTGGCGCTTCAAGTCTTTTTAATCTCATAAACTCTTCCTCTTTATGGCCTTTTGTCTTTTTGGATCAGTTAAATCAGCACTTAAAATTATTAAATTCGATGGATGAATTGGAACCTGAACCTCTTGTCCAGATATCTTTTTTCTTTTAACGCCTTCAATATAAACTTTTGATTTTTTTAAATTGATTTTAGTTATTTTGCCTATTGTTTTTTTAAACTTCCCTCTTACAATCTTTACCTCATCGCCTTTTCTTAGTGTTAAACTTCTCCTTTTTAGTTGCTTTGTTAGTTCTTTTGACAACCTAGAAGCTAAAAATTTCTTTCTTTTATGCAAAGGTGCCTGATACAAAAGCTTTCGCTGCTTTCTTGGTTTTTTTGAACTCATACTATCACGGTTGCAATTTTACCTATAGCTGAAAATCTTTCAACTACCTCCTTTGCTATTGGACCTTTTATCCTTGTTCCCCTAGGTTCTCCCCTTTCATTTATCAGCACAGCAGCATTGTCCTCGAATTTTACTCTAATCCCACTTGACCTGCGAAACTCCTTTCTTTGCCTTACTATAACTGCTTGAACTACCTCATGCCTTATTTTTGGGTCTCCTTTTTTCACAGCACACACAACAAGACCGCCAACCCCAGCGCCAGCTCTTCGCCTGCTTACGCCCTTAAAACCTTTTACTGCAATCACTTGTAGCTCGTCTGCTCCGCTGTTATCTATACATCTAACAAAACTACCAGTCTGCACCCCTCTGGTTATTGTGGATGATATTGCTTTCATTTAATCACTTCAACAACAACAAAACTCTTTGTTTTACTAAGCGGGCGGCACTCCACTACCTTAACAAAATCGCCAGCCTTAGCTGCAATACAACTAGGATTAAAAGCAGCCAAATGACTGTGTCGCCTCTCATATCTCTCATATTTTTTTATATAATGCGTATATCCCCACTCAACGATAACAGTCTTTTGTGCCTTAGCGCTAACAACCTTACCAGTAAAAGCCCTCCCTCTTAAAGAGAGTATTCCATGCCAAGGACATTTTATATCGCTACATCTTGTCTTTGGAGGGCTTGCGCCGATTCCAATATTTCTATGCCCCTGCTTTGCTATTTGTTTTTTTGTTTTTGTCATTTTATCATCTTTAATTTTATCCTATCTTCTGGCCTCAGTGCCAATATTTTACCATCAATCCTTACTTTTTCTCCATTCGAAAGTGTAAATATAAATTTTGAGTTCTTTTTTTGAATTTTTTTATTTGTGCTATTTGTCCTTATTATGAGCATGTTTTTTGTTTCATCTATAACATTTCCTTTAATACCAATGTTAGCTGGATTTGTGCTTAGCACAACCTCAACATGAAGTCCTATTAATTCGTGCTTGACCAAATTTTTTGGTGTGATCATTTCATTCAACTTCAATTTGATCTTCACCAAATCCAGCATCAATGAGTAACTTTTTTATTTTATTTTTATGATTTCCTTGAATCTCTATTTTTCCTTCTTTATATGTCCCCCCGCATGCAAGTGCTGATTTTAGCTTTTTTGCAATGCTCTTTGGATTTGCATCTTCTGTTATTCCATCAATTATTGTTACCCATTTACCAAAGGACCTTTTTGTCATGCTCACTCGAATTTTCGCAGCTTCCTTTGCTATTGTCGTACATATACAAAGTTCTTTTGGTAAGCCACATTTAGGACAAATTTCTACCAGTTTTCCCCTCCTCTTTTTTCCTTTTATTTAGTTCTGTTAAGATTTTTGCAATTGTTTTTTTAACTTCAGCTACATGACCAGGATTGGTTGGACTTCCACCAACTGCACTTTGTGCTTTTTCTTTTGCTAGCAAAAGCCTTAACTCATCTAGCCTCTTTTGTAGCTCTGCGCTGGTTAGCTCATGTAACTGTTTATTTTTTATAATTGCCATTGAATAATCACTCTTTAACTATTTCTTCCTTAACTGCCTCCTCTTCTTTAACTATTTCTTCTTTAACCGTCTCTTCTTTAACTATTTTAGCAGCTTTGAGCTCTTCTGGCATCTGGGTTAAAATTCTAACTTGAATACCTATTGTACCAAGTTTTACCTGAGCTCTAGCATAGGCAGTTTTTACAAGCTCTTCGGCCGGCTCTCCTGCATACATTAGATAGCCTGAAGAAAATTTTTCAACTCTTGACATCTCACCACCAACCTTTCCAGCTATCCTTATTGCAACACCAACTGCTCCGGCTTCTATTACTCTTTGTAAAGTAAGATTTGCAACCCTTTTATAATTTAGCCCTCTTTCTATAGCTGCTGCAATCTGCTTTGCAACTATATTTGGATCCAGATCCGGCTCTTTAACCTCTTGCACATCTAACTGTGGGTTCTCAAGCTTGAATTGCTCCTTTAGCATTTGGGTGATTACATCAATGTTTCTCCCACCCTTGCCAATAACAATCCCCGGCTTTTGTGCAAAAACTGTAATTCGCACAGCAAGAGGGGTGCGCTGAATATCAGAATGACTATAACCAGCTTTTGCAAATTCTTTTATTAAAAATTCTTCAATTTGGACTCTTCTTTTGTTTTCAGGAATAATTTTTTTCCCCAAACTCATTTGCTCACCAAAACAGCTTGTATATTTGTCATCTTCAGCTGATGACCAAAAGCTCTTTTTCTTCTCAACCTGTACAGCGTTGGGCCTTTATTTGCAGATATGAACAACTTAAAGCCCTCCAGTTCTTTTCCAGCTGATTTTGCATTACTTTCTAGCGAACTTAACAAACTAAGGATCTCTTTAGCTGCTTTTGTATAAAATTTCCTTTTAATAGCTCTTTTTTCAGCGACCAGGTCTTCAATAAACTTTTTTGCTTTAACGAACTGCATTTTATTTATTTTTCTGCAAATGGCGAGTGCGGCTTTATATGAAATTGGTAATGTGCTTGAAGCGCATGCTGATCCTTTAATTGAGTACATAATATCACTTTAATGGCAAGAAT
>CAZZIA010000006.1:6136-17663 GCA_964654075.1 uncultured archaeon
CCAACACCTGGCGCTGAATGCTTAACCTGCTTTCTAGTTAGCGCAAATTCCCCCAGGTAATGCCCGACCATTTCTTGTTTTAGCTCAACTAAAATCCATTCCTTCCCATTATGAATTGCAACTTTTTTTCCTATCATTTCTGGTATTATCAGCATATCTCTGCAATGGGTTCTAACTGGCTTTTGAGCTTTCCTTAACTTTTCAATTAGCTTTTTTTGTTTTTCATTAAATCCTCTTAAAATTGATCTTCGTTGCCTAGCTGGTAGCAACTTTGTAAATTCCTCTAAAGACATTTTTTGCAGCTGCTCGATTGTTTTACCATAATATGTAAAAATTTTTACCATTTAATCACTTTTTCCTCTTTCCGGTTCTCCTGGATGCCAAAGAGCCGACCTTCTGACCTGGCGGTGCGCCACGAGCAACACTTTTTGGCCAACCTGGCTTAGTATGACCACCAAATGGATGGTCGAGTGGGTTCATTTTTACAGCTGATGATCTTGGCCACAACTTATTACGTGCTTGCATAGCATAAAATTTTTGCCCTGCTTTCACATATAGCTTTTCTTTTCTACCACTGCAAGCAGGGGCACCTACAGTTGCTAGACAGTTTGGGTGAAACTTTTTAAATTCCTTTGAAGGCAGCTGTACAATTACGCTGTCCGGTTGATGTGATATCAAAAGTGCAGAAACGCCAGCAGAGCAGCAAATCTTTGGTCCTGATCTTGGAAAAGTTTCCATACCAAATATAAAGGAGCCTTTTGGTATTTTTGCTAATGGGGCTATGTTTCCCCTTTCAGTGGAGCCTATTTCAATTGTATCGCCGACTTTTGCTCCACTTGCAGCAATTATAAGTTTTTCACTCCCATCTTCTAACTTAAGCTTTGCTAGTGGTGCACTTCTTGCAGGATCATGAATTATATCTATTATTTTTGCTTTGCCTTTTTGAGGATAGCTAACCTTACCAGCAAATCTATGCGAGGGCGCCCTGTATCTTGGCCCACCCTTTCCCCTTGCCCTTGAAATTATCCTTTTACCCATTTTAAACACCTAAATTTTGTTTAACTTTGTTATAAATTAAATTAGCATCCCAGCTATACTCTTCTAACATGCTATCTATTTTATCCTCAACATCTTTTGTTATCTCAATGCCTTCTTCTTTTAATTTTTCTAAAACTTGCACTCCAGCATACCTTCGCATCAAGCTTTTAGTACAGCCATTTATCATAACATTCCCAGCCTTGTTGCAATTTCTACTGCATTCACGCCTTTGGCAAATTTTATAAATGCCTTTTTCCTTCCTTTGCTATCAATTGTTGTTTGTATTTTGTCAACCTTTGCTGCTAAAGCATTTTCAATTGCCCACTTAATTTGTTTTTTGTTTGCAGCCCTATCTACAATAAAAATTAATCTATTCTCAGTTTCAACTTTTGATATTGCTTTCTCAGTTAGCAAAGGATAATAAATTATTGTCCATGGATCTTTGAAAGTTTTTATTTCTTTTGCCTTTTCTGCCATTTTCACACCTTAAATAGCTCATCTAATTTTTTAATTGCAGACTCTGTCCATACAACTATTCTGCCCGCGTTTGCACCTGGTGCAAGCACCCCAACATTTAAATTTTGAACTGAAGAGATATCAACGCCTGGAAGATTTGTCGCTGCATTAACAATGCCATAATCTTTGTCTATCACAAACAGCAAAGAGATCCTTTTTCTATATTTCCTTCCTCTCATTTTACCTTTCCCAGGCCTAATTTTTTTCTTTTTTGCCTTTAACAAACCTCTAGATAGGCCAAATGTGTTGACAATAGCTTCTAAATCAGACGTCTTTTTAATTTTTTGCAGCTCATCTGTAATTATAATTGGTAGCTCTTTCTCATATTTGATAAGTTCTTTATTTGCGGATGCAGCAATTGCAGAACAGATTGCAAGTCTTCTTTCTTTTTTATTTATTTTCTGAGCCCATACCTTTTGGACTTTTGGTGGATGCGGTGCTCTACCTGATCTTGCTTGCGGAACAAACCTCCCTCTAAATTCTTGAGCAGGTGTTGTTGAGTGGGACCTCGGGAGCCTAGCCATTTCTACATTCATCATTGTAAAACGTATGTGCCTTTCTCCATGATAGTGAGCCGAAGTTCTTTTTCCAGCTAAAGGATCTGTACCATATGGCTGTCTTTTGTGACTTTGCAATGCCAGGAATACCCTTCTAATAAGATCTTGTCTATAGCTAACATTAAATACTGCTGGAAGTTTAATCTCACCGACAGGCTTTCCGTCTAAACCATAAACGCCTACCATTTATACACCTTTTATAAAAACTTTTATAACTCTTTTTTCTCTTGGTTTTCTCATGACCCTACAATTTGGACACATAATTTCTGTAACATCTTCTTCTAAATCATCAAATTCAATCATCTCTTTACAATTTGGACATACGAATTCGATGTAACTTCTTGTTTCGACCCATTTCATATCATATACCTTGCTTGCTTTTTGTGGAAATATATTTAATATCAACCGGATATCTTTCTTCTAGTGGCCTTATTGCCGACCTAAGCATTATAAGTTGTTTTCTTGGCCCTGGCACACTACCTTGTATTAGCACGTATTCGCCTGAAATCTTACCATAATTCAAATATCCGCCACTTTGACTTATTTTATTTGCATCAAAACCAATTTCTAAAATCTTTTTATTTAGCTCAGTCCTAGTTTGGAAACCAAGCTGGCCTGCTTGGGGGACTGTTGGCCTAACTTTTCCAGGCTCTTTTTGCCCCAAAGGCGCAACATGCCTGTGCATTTGTTCTGCCTTTCTGCCATGCATTCGCACTCCAAATCTCTTAACAGGTCCTGAAAAGCCCTTTCCTTTTGTAACTGCAAGCACATCAACAAAATCACCTTGCTTAAAAATCTCAGAAATTTTGATTTCTTTTCCAAGCATAGATTTTGTATATTCAAGCTGCTTTTCAACAGAACCTCCAATTGCAAGCTCAAAAATCTCAGGTTTCTTTTTAAATCCTGGCTGTGTATGACAAAGAGCTCGAACAGCTGTTATCTCTTTAGGCAACTCTTTTGGTTTTATCTGCTTTGGAACTTTTATTTTTCTCTCGAGTCTTTTATCAAGTTTTTCTGAAATTATATCAGAAGCTGTTTCTGATTTATTATAGCAACGAAAGCCAAAAACTTTTAAAGAAGGACAATCGAGAATTGTCACAGCCCTTGATATTGGCTGGCCTCTTGTTCTTGTATTTGGATTTGTGTCTATTACTAGCACATGAGTCATTCCTACTTTGTATCCTGCAAAACCCAATAGCTTGTTTGTAAGCAAGTCTGGCCAGTGCTTAATTCTAGGATAAATTCTTTTTGCCCTTTTCTTTGGGTAAAATCCTCTACTTCCTCTTAATGGCCTTTTCCTTGCTGGCATATTTATCGTTTTCTAATTCAATCTATTTAAATCTTCTCAGAACACGTATGCACAAAAACTTTCCAAATTTAATTTAGCGGGAAGATATTTAAAGTTTTTTATTTTAATTTTTATCTTTAAATCCTTTTTAAAAGAAAATTTAAGTATGGTAGAAATAGGTTATGTTAGGTCCTCTCCTATATTAAATGAAGTTGGTTTAACGAATCTAATTAAAAAGGAATACAAAGATCTAAAAGAATTTTGGCGATTTTATTACAAATTTCCTCGTTCAGAACTAAAATGCGAGAGATGTGGAACACTTTATGGTTTTGATAACTTTGCTTGTTCTAATTGTTATCAAGTTGGTACACTTTATGCTGCCCAAATGATTGTTAATGAAAAACCGCGATCTAGAGTTGCTGTATGTGGCGTTAGCCCAAAACAAAGAAAAATTAAAAAGGATAAAATTTTAATGGAATACAAAATAAGTAAGTCGGAAATTGACAATTTAACCAAACAATTTTCGGAGCTATCTTCTAAGCTAATAACAAACACAGAATATCCTATTAATGCTGAAACGATTAAAAAAATAAGGAGAATAGAAATAAAACTCATCAAAGATCTTTACCCAGATGTTAATGTCTTTAAATTTAAAGATAAAATTTCAAGTTTAGGATGTTCAAATGTGGTTTCAATATCCAAACTTCACAAAAGGTGCGAGGACGAAACATTTCTAGATCCTTACCTTGTTGGAAATGAGCCTAGAGAAATATTTCATTTTTACATTTTAAGTTCTATGAAACAGGCAGAGCAGCAAAAGGAAAGAAAAAGTTACGAAGTGAACGTTTCTTCCAATTATTTATGTGCTCTTCTAAATTGTTCTTATGGGGGAATCCATATAGTACTAAATGCACTTGAAAAGGAAAGGTTTGTAAAAAATACATCAGGAACGTATTATAAAATTCTGAAAAGAGGACTTTTAAAAAATGTAGAAGGTGGGGGGGCTGAAATAATTCAAGCGATTTTATCAAAAAGAAGAGAACAAATGGGTTTAGAACTACAAAAAAGTGGTTTAACGCTAAGAACCAAAAAAGAAAAGAAATATTTTGAACATATTCCAAAACGTTATGTTGACATATTTCGTAAGGTTGATCATAAAAAATACTGGGGATTAAATGAGTAGACAAGTAGAAACTATAAATGCTAGTTACCTAAGCCTATACGATGAGTGCAAAACAAAGACTTTTTTGGCAAGAAAAGGTGTTAAGGATGCTTCAAAAGAAAAAGCTTTAATCGTGCACGAAACCCAATTTCAAAATTTGATTAAAGGATTTAGTGAATTTGATTTACAAAAAGTTAAAAAAAGAGAAAAAAGTTTCCTCATAAATAATGAGGACTATGTTATGCCGTTTCAATATAGAAATAAAGAAGAAAAATTGTTATGTTACTCGCAACCTGATTTCATCGAAGCGATTGTGGTGGGTGAAATTTACAAAGTTTTTCCTTTACAAGTCGCATTTCCAAAACATGGAAAAAAACTGCAAAATACGATATCTGCTCTAGCAGTGGAACAAAGCATCGGCAGAATCGGTAAATTATTTGCTAAAAGGAGCATTTATCCTATTGAACCGGCCGACTTTCATAAATTAATTTACAAAGGAAAAGAATATTCTTATAACATTAATGAATTCAAAAATGAAGCAATTAAAAGGGCAAAGGAAATCAAAGGGTGGCACGAATATAACCGACCTGTAAAATGCGGTGATGAACCTTGTTCTAGTTGCGGTATCCCAGAAAAGTTTAAAAAACTTTACTGCAATTAGAAAAAGCCTGTATTCGTTCTAACTATATCTTTTGGATCGATGCCTGTTACTGTTTCAAAACTTTTCCCAGCCAGTACTGCGAAATAATATTCTCTGTCAACATTTTTTAAATCAGAATCTGAACATTCCTGTATTAATTTAACTCCGCTCTTTGTAATAACGCCTTTAACAAATCTACCAGCTTTTTTAATCGTCTCATCTTCTTTGATTTTTCCTTGTTTTTTCAATGAAAAATATCTTTTCCCGAGCTCCTTTCTTAAAGCGGTGTCTGCCCTTGTTGTATCTTTGTAAGTTTCTGGTCGCCTTTTCAAAACAGTTTCGATAATAAAATTCTCAGGTTCTTCTGCTCTGAGAACTTCCCAAAGTCCATTTAGGAACCTGCCCATATCAGCTTGCTGAAATCTAGCACTAATAGCTTGTTTTAGCGTACCATTTATTAAATCAGGATACAGCCTTGAAAAAACTCTAGAACCAACAATGTGAACTTTGTTTTTGTACATAAAAGCATATCTTTCGCTATCAAATCCCAAAGCCTTTGTATTTTTGTAAATTGTTTTACCAATTAATTTAGGATATCTCTGTTTGGTTTTGTCAACATCCTTTGAGAAAATGCTATTTAACTCTGTAATTTTTATTTCAGAAGAATTTTTAATCACATCATCGTATTCCTTTTTTAAAATTTCATAGTATGCCTTTGCAACATATTCTGAAAACCAATTTGTATCTGTTGTTGGTGTTCTTAGCAAACGTGCAGCATATCCATGCCATCTTGGATCAGAATTTTCTAAAAACTCGGGGAAAATGCCTTTTTGTTCTTGGCAGAAATAAACTTTTTTGGATTCTACGTCTATCTTTTTCGCATTATTAAAACATTCGTAATGTCCACACCACATCGTATCAGTAGAGATATTGTACTCCTTTACCACATATGGCTCGAGCATAAATTCAACTAAATCAACTTCTTCTGGTTTGGTATCTATCACACGTCGGAAATATTTATTCGTTGTAAAATCTTTATTTTTGAATTTAGCGTAAGTTTGATAGGGGTTTGAAACCCCGGGGATAATCTCATTTTCTAAGCAAAATTGATTTAACATCTTGTTTGCTAGCTCAACGTTTGGCCTATTTTCAATTTTATTAGGCGGTAAACATATATCATAAATCTTCATTTGAAACCCCTTTGATTACACTTTCTGCTATAAGTCTTGCTCTCTGACAATCCTCTATGTTGTAACCAAGTAAAAGAGGTAACTTATACAAATTCTCGTACACATCTCCTGCTCTAATACTTTTGAACCCAGAAATTCTTGGAGGTAGATCAAAAAGTTGTTCAATATCTTTTAGCCCTCTTTGGGATAAATGAAGTGTTGAAATTCTGCCTTTGTTCACCCATCGTAAAAGATCAAAATTCCATGTGAATGGATCTCTAAATTCCATCCCAACATCTGTTACAGGATAAAGGGTTAGTGGCCAACCACCCTTTCCATACCACTTAATGCCCAATTCCTCAAACTCTCTGTACCACTGACGTTGGTCATAATCTTTAATGTTATAACCTGTAAACACATCATACTTCTTAAATGCATTGGTGGTGTACAAACCAATTTCATTATACATTGCCTGTAAATCTTGAGAAATATTTAACTTGTTATCAAGTTCAAATTTATCAACTATGTACTTATATTTCTTGTTATTAACAACAAATTCGTTCAAAAATTCTTGAGGGGAACCTTTGTAATTTGGTGGCAACGGCATGAAAACTCTATCTTCTTGTGGGCTTGAAAAAGAAATACATATGGTTTTCCATGACTTAACGTCACTTTCTATATCATATGCTAAAACAGGGATATTTTCATTTATTTTACCCGTTGGCTCAAAAGATTTTAATTCGTATACTATTGAACCGTCTGGTGTTCTCTTATCGGTCTTTTCGATATTCAGTTCATACTCTTTTTGCCAACCCATTTTATTTTCAGAGTAAAACGCCTCTTCATGGGGCAATCGCAGGTCAGGATATATCCCCCACATTTTATGTCCGCCTGAACTTTTTTTAAGTGCTTGGGCTAATGAATTTTTATCATTAAAATGTTCAAGTTGCATTTTAACAGCGTAAGACTTTCCTTTAAATTTGCCATACCTTGTTTTAATAATCTCAACGTCTTTAAATCTGATTGTTTTTTGGGGCGTTTTCAAACCTCTTTTCGCAACATCTTCAAAGTATTTTGACCCAATTTCATCTGTTATAAGATATACTCCTGGATGCCAGTCTCCATATTCTGAAAAGATCAAATTATTTGTCTCGCTATCTCTGAAACAAAGTAACATTTTATTTTCTTGAGGTTTAACACCTAAAAAATAACCGTTTGTCATGTTAGAGACTTAGATACTAAAGCATAAATACTTTAACTACTTGTAAATGATTATGACCGATCACTTTTTATGTCGGCCAGAACTATCTGGTTGGACCACAACTGACGCTTTGCAAAGAATGCCAATCGATCTGTCTGAAATAGATTTACCAAAAAACTTGAAAAAGTCTGCTTTCAAATCAATAAAAGATTTAATGGGCGAGAGGAGCTACAGGCCAGTTGATCAGGTTAAAGGATATTTAAACGGGCTTAAAAAACTCGAACCAAGAGATTATGTAATACTCACAACTTGTGATACACTTTATTCAAAACCTCCATTGGAAATTAATGTAGAACTTCCACCTACACACCCTTCGAATAAAAAAATACCGGAGATTTGTAAGAGACTAAAACAATGCCAATTAAAAACAGGAAATAGTAGTTATGTTGCTGTAATAGACCCCCCTTATGTTTTAAGTATAATAGACTCTTCAAAATCTCCAAACATAGAAGTTCACGATGAGTTGAAAGGTTTTTATTTACAACACTCTTTCAAATTCTGGGACAACCTGAACAAGCAAGAAGAAACCTATTTAAACATGTGCGAAAAGGCTAAAATTTACGAAAAAGAAGGAGGTAAGGAATACCCAATACCGAAATGGAACAGAAAGACGGAAAGGTTAAGACTGAGGATACTTGAAAGCGTCGTGACAAATACGGCAATAGAGTTTGTGACTAAAAAATGTAACGATTCTGTGCTATTTCTTTTACCAAATTCTTCTAATGCCAAAAAAAGAATTAAAAGAGATGTTTTTAATGGAATATGTAAATATAGACCAGAATTTGAAGATTTGGATGAAATAATAGATGTAGTTGACCTTGTAAAATTTAATAGAGGTTATAAAATAGGTCTATCTTGCTCAAATGATGCCATAAACAAGTTTACAACTATAATCGAAAACCTCGCTGGGTTTAAATATGAAAAAGAAAGATTAAGAAAACCTGTTTACGATGGAATAAATCCAAACCAATTCGCACACGCGTGTCCAATAGGTCCTTATTATTGTGAATGGGCACCAGAAAGTGGAGAGTGGTGTGAATATAGAGGTGACAAAAGACATTGTTCAGAGCCTTATTTAGATGAAGTTTTGAAAATGAATGGAAACGATAAAGAAATTAAAAGAGTTATAGGTGGCAAGGGACTTCTTATACCAAATGTTAGAAGCCTTGTAAAAGAGCTAAATCTTAAGTTAAATGAAAATCCAAAACCGCTCCCACTGCCAATTACCGATGAAAAGCCTTTTGATATAAGGGCATCTGATGTTGAAAAAAAGGATGAAATAGAATTTTTCTTAGACAAAATGGGTGTGTTGGAAGTAAGTTCAGAAGTTAAAGTTGCAGGAGATGTTGGAAAGGCGTGTCACGAATGTATCTACAAAACTGCAACAAGTATTTATAAACCGGCCATGGAAAGGAGTTTTGTAATAGAATATTTGGTTGACGTTGGACCTCTTAAAGGAAGGAAAGTAAAAATTCATGAAACACCAGACCTTGTTCTTTACAGCGATGAAGTTGGAATTCTGCCGATTGATTTCAAAAGTAGTAAAACTCCATTCGTACCGACAGTTGCATACACCCCTCATACAAGGCAGTTGGCAACCTATAGCTTAGGGCTTGAATCGCATTTTAAGGACGAGGTTGCAAACCCTAACAGTAATTTTGGCTGTATCGTTTATCTTCATGATATACAAAATAAAAGACCTACAATTGTTCCAATCCTAACTGGTGCAGATTCTGTTGCAAGAAGGGATGCTATTAATAAAATTTCTAATTTTATTTTTCATAATGAAATGTGGAAAGAAAACCCAGAAAAATTTTTTGAATATTATAGAAATCACGATTGTAAAGATTGTATTAGAAATGAATTTTGTAAAAGCGGTGTTGAAAAATATAAAAATATTATGAGGTGATTTAATGACAGAGTTTGAAGTAGAAGTAAAATACCATTTGATTCCTTCGTTTGGATATCCACGTGAATCAACACGAAGGGATGTGGTAAGAATCGATAGTTGCGAAATAGATGAAAAAAATGAAAAAATAATTAAAACTAAAGAAGATTATAATCCTAAACCTTCTGATATTATAAATGAAATTTTAGATAGAATAGAACCAATTGGCAAAGGGCTTGGACTAAGCAGAAATAATATGAAAGATATGTTAAAAGAAGGATACAGACAACATACACTTTTGGAGGTGTAAATATGAAAATTAAAGAAGGTAGAGTTTATAAAATTGAAAAGGACAGCTTCTGGTATAATAACGGATTAAAAAATGTTAAAGTATACTATTCTGAACAAAAACCTATAATAGGAGATTGTGTAGCTCTTTTTGGAGAAGTTGGAATAGAACCTGAAAAAAAGAAAATCAAAAGAACAGATGAATTCCGCTATTTTGCCAAAGTTAAAAAATTTAATTATGTTAACATAACTAAAATCTTAGGAGGGCATCTTGAAGTAATAACAGAGCTTACTGGATGTAATCCTAAGCTAAGAAAGCATGTAATTAAAAAGCTAGAAAAAATGAATTTGCCTGAAGAATGGAAAGATCAGATAGAGCTCGCAAAAGATATAGATGGAAAAGCTGGAATAAATTATTTGTGATTAAATGAATTTTAGTGAAATAAGGATTTTATCTGTTTACAAAGGAAAGATAGTGTATAAAAAATTAGGAATTGAGAGAACATTTGAAGACAAACTGCCGAATTACAAAGGCAGAAAACTTTTTTGTAATGATCGGCTTTATACTTCTAAAGTAAATCAAGAAATAAAAGAGTATTTTAATTTAACAGAATTTCAGAGAAATCCTAATAGTATTTCACATGAGCTATATTCTATAAGAAATCCTGAATTCAAAAATTGGATTCTAGAAAAGCTTATAAAAGAAAATATCACAGAAGTGCACAAAAAGAAGTTAAGGGAAGTGCGCCTAAAACCTCAAAGCCTGTTAGAAGAATTTGGCGCCGGGACTGGGATTTGAACCCAGAAGCCCTTTCGGGCACAAGCTTTCCAGGCTTGCGCGTTTAATGACAACTTTGCGCGCTACCAGATTACGCGATCCCGGCATAATAATTAATTAAGAATTAGTTAAATATAATTTAAATACACTTTAACAGTATATTTATTATTAAAAAATTATTTCCAATTTAAATTCAATTTATTTTTTCTCAACATCTTACACATTCTAACAATATTATCTCCCATAATATCCAAATCTTTCATTGCCCAACTTCCTTTATATCGAGTATCAAAAAAAGCAGCTCCAAAAGGTGGAGTTAGCATCGCATTTTCATTAGCAAAGGCTAACAAATAATTTGCAGCTTCGTCCGACCCAGTCTCTTCTGAGTCTGTTACGATTCCGACAACCTTTCCTGCTAAAAGGAATCCACTATTTTCCAAGCATGTTAACCTATCTAAAAAGTCTTTCATCAAACCGCTTACAGAAAACCAATAACTTGGAGAACCCCAAACCATACCATCCGCTTTCAGTAATATTTTATAAAGTTCTTGCATATCGTCCTTTACATTACATGGATATTTACAGGTTTTTGGATCGTTGCTATAACAGCCTAAACATTGTTTTATTTTTTTGTCAATTAAATCTATATAAACTATTTTACCTCCATGTTTTTTACAACTTTTCAAAACTCTTTTAACAAGTTTTGCAGTTGTGCCATTTTTTCTGGGTGAGCCATTAATACCCACAATAAGAATTTTATCTTTCATTTGACCGACTTTAAATAAATTTACTCTTTAAGTGAGATTTCTATCGAAACCCCTTCCGGAACAACAATATGCATTATCTGCCTCAAAGTCCGGTCATCAGCAGTAATATCCACAACCCTTTTATGAATTCGCATTTCCCATTTATCCCAAGTTGCATTGCCATGGCCAGTTCCAT
>CAZZIA010000007.1:0-16729 GCA_964654075.1 uncultured archaeon
TAATCGCAAGTCCAGCTACTATGATACCTGTTATTATCATAAGTAACAAGCCGATTTCAATACCGCGCATAAATTAAATTTGGTTTGTTAATATAAAAGTTTATTCACAGCAAAGCACTATGTGAGGGTACATTACTATTGTATTATCTATTATAGGCCATTTTCCCTCGATAAATATCCTTACCCTCATTTTACCTTGGCACGGAACATTGTTATAAACAATTTGTGACTTTTTATAGTCCCACATAGAATTCTTTTTATTACCGTAATCACGACAATCCGAATCTGGATGATCTTTAAAATCCGGACAGTCGCAAGCAAAGGTTATTTTTGTGTTACTCTTAAGTTCAAAAGGTCCATAATCAAAATGAATTCTCAATGGACCCTGTTTTTTTACCCTCGTATGAGGACCGCTAACAGAAACACCATTCAGTTCAGTTATACCTTCCCAAAATGCCCTGATTTGGCTAGAATCGTCTATATGTAATTTGTTCCACTCACGCAGCCCAGCATCAATTGCTCTAGCAATTGTTTCTTTACTATAGTAGCCATCAAGATCAAATTCAAAATAATGAGGATAATTTAAATTATCACAGTTGTCAGACCAGTCATAACCATACCTTCGCTCATTCAAATCAAAATCCCTGAAAAAGCTGAAAATTTTCATTGTTGCATTGTCCTCAGAAATTGCAATAGCTGGCTGGGCGCACACAAAAAGGTTGAAGTTGCAATCTAATGTTGAATTTACAGTTGCATTTGTTACAAATATCCTAAGCTGACCACCCTTAGGAAATTCAGAAGGAAAATCATCTGTAAGTGGATCTTTTATAAGATGCAGTCCTATGTAGCCATGACCTGCAATGTTATCATGCGCCTTTATTTCATTTTCAAACTCATCTGGTACATTGCAAAGATGAAAATCAGGTTGATAATCTTTAAGTAAATTATCATTCTCATACAAGTGATGATAACCTATATTTACTTTGTTAAAATTACAAACAAGTCTTTTTGCACCTTGAATCTCCTCTGTTATAGGCTCATCTTTACAGCCAAATCCAGATATTCCTAACAAGGAATGCCAAATATTATTCATAGCACTTGAACCCGCATTATGTTTAAATTTTACAAGGCCAATTTCATATGGTTGCTCATTTTGTAAATAATATTTTATACCTTCTTTCAGCTCGTTGCAAAATTGCGAACTCTCTCCTTTAAAATAATTGTCAAATTCACCAGAGTTTAGCCCACCTTTAACCAAGCTTTCGATATCAAAGTAATAAGCTTTCATAGGATGGAAAATTTCTCCAATTTCAGTGCTTTTTTCCTCATACATGGTCTTTGCTTTGCCAGATAAACTAATTGCTACTATAGTTAGGACTAGCATTAAAACAATAAAAAGAATAATATTAGATACACCTTTCATATCTTTATTTTGGACTAATTAATATAAATGTTTTAAACTGGGAGCTTTGCTATATCAAATCCTCCCAAGTAAACCGCAAGTATGAGTACGATTAGAATTGCTAAAATAAGCAAAATCATTCCTAAAAGCGCCTCTCTTTCAATCCCTTTCATTTTATCACGTTATATATAATAATATATTTCATATAATTAATAAAAACAACCAAGCTTGGATGTAAAGCTTTTCATTTTGAACTTTTATAAAAACAAAATGCATACATTTCGTCTTTTAAAGAAGACAAAAATATGTTTAATATGTTTAATTCTTCAAACATATGTTTAATTTTATGAACACTTCTGAAGTTTTCAGCATAAATATATAAAAAAACATAACTATTTATATATAAGTTATGAAAAATTATATATTATGAAACTAACAAAAAAGGAATTACAAATAATAAGAATTTTATCCAAAGAAGAGAAAAATATTAAAGAATTAGCTAGTTTGATAAGCAGCCCAAAATCCTATGTGTCTAATATTATTAAAGCACTTGCTGAAAAGGGGTTTGTTAGTTTTAAAAAAAGAGGGCTTGCAAAATTTATATCAATTTCTGAGGCAAAACACGCTGTTTTACTTAAAAAAATAATGATTGAAAATGAATATATGAAATTTGAAAATATTTTATCAGGGCAAGTTCTTGAAATATTATCATTTTTTCCAGAAAGAAGAAAAGAAATATTAAAGAATTCTGGTGTATCCCAAATGACATTACAAGCCGTTTTAAAAAATATCAGTCAATATGGGATCATAAAAAAAGAAAATAGCTTATATAAAATAACTGATAAAACTATAAAAGAATTTGTTTCTGAATTTAGAAAATATGAAAATCAAAAAATAGCTGAGAAGTTTTCAAAAGATTCAATAATATTATGGCAAAAAAACAAAGAATTTCTAATAAAATCATATAAGAAAAAAGAAGAGGGCAATTTCTTCTTAACAGGGCTATCAGCCTTTCATAAATATGGCATAAGTTTAACATTACTTGATTTTAATTATTTTTTCTATTCTCCATATAAAAAGAAATTGAAAAAAGAAGATGCAATTTTGCATTCTCTGGCATTATCTCCTATTGATGCAAAAACAATATTATTTAATATGTTATTATGGTTCAAAAACAAGAAAAAAATAGACATTAATTATATTTTAAGAGAGTCAGAAAAATATGAATTAGAAGAAACAATAAATGGATTGATGGATTATTTCAAAACAAAAGGTAAGAAAAGATTAAAATATTTCCCAAAATATGAAGAATTTGAGATAAAGGCAAGAGATTATGGTTTACTATAAAAAATTCAAGAGGTCTGAGCTTGAAAGGCATTTGGAAGAAATAGGTAATAATTTAGAAAATAATGTGAAGGTTTACCTTATTGGTGGCTGTTCAATGATAATAAGAAGGCTAAAGATAGCTACAAAAGATATTGATGCTGTTTTTGTCTCTTCAAAGGAATTAAGGTTGTTTGTTAATGCTTTGAAAAAGCTAAAATTTAAAGAAGTTGTTAAACTAGGGCTAGCGTATCAAAAATTAGGAGCTTCTGCTGTTTTAAGAAATAAAGACAGTTTTCAGTTTGATGTTTTTCTGAAGCAAGTTTGCAGAGCTTTAGAAGTTACAGAAACTATGCTAAAAAGAGCTGAATTTTATAAAAGATTTGGAAATCTTGATGTTTATTTAATGTCTTCAGAAGATGTTTTCTTGTTCAAAAGCATAACAGACAGAGAGACAGATTTAGCTGATATGGAAACAATAGCAAAAGCTGGTATAAACTGGAATATTATTAAGAAAGAATGTTTATCTCAGAAGAAGAGAAGAATCTGGGAAGCATTTCTTGTTCAAAGATTAGAAAAATTAAAGGAAAGGGGAATCTCAGCACCAATTATTAAGGATCTTTGGAAATCAGCTGGTGACGAACTAGTTAAAATAGCAATTTTGGAAATAATTAAGAGCCGTAACAATTCTTTTGGAGAAATCGCTAAAATAATGAAAGAAAAATACAAATATTCAAAATCATGGACCAGGAAAGAACTTGAGAAATTAGTAAAAAAGAAAATCATTATCAAGCAAAGAAATGGCAAAAAATACATATATTATAGTTGCCAAAATGAATAAGAAGTGAAAAATTTGTTCAATTCTTTTGCTGCAATAACTTTGCTTAATTGATTCAATTGGATATCTTAATCTCTCGAGTTTATGTAATTGGCATTAACAGGATCGTTATCTTACTATAATTATCTATTGTTAGACATAAAATACTGTTGTTTTCATATAATTAATAAAAACAACCAAGTTTGGATGTAAACACATGTTTAATTTTATGAACACTTTTGAAGTTGTTTTTAAATATATTTAAGTACCGTTAAACGGTATATTTGGTATTTAGGATATAAAATCTATAGCTATTAGTTTTAATAGTTTCTTATCAAAAGGCTTTAACTTTTCCTTTCTAAGCAATCCCATACCTTTTAAAAAATTGGCAAAGTCTGTTATCATCTTCTTCCAGCCATTAGTTCTTTTATTATTCCTCCAACAACTTTTCTATTTGAAGCATAAACTCCTTTGCTCTTTTTAAAGAGGTCTCAACTTTTGAGAGTTTAACTTCTTCAGGAGTATTATACTGAATAAAACTTCTTTTCTTCCTTTCAAAATCCAAATATTCAATCAACTCGTCAGACTTCATTGTTGCTAAAGCCTCGTTTCTTATGTCTTCGTAGCTTTCTAGTAATGATTGTTTTAGTTTATTTCTTGCCAATACTATCAGCGCATCAGCAGTTACTTTATGTGCTATCTTTTCTCCTACTTTATAACCCAACTTGTATAATAAGGCATTTGCTATATAGAACATTGAATAATAAGAGGTTACAATTATCCATAATCCTGGTTTTTTGTTTGTATATAAAAAATTAGCAACATTCAAGCTTTCTTGGGCATTTTTTCTTAAAATGCTGAATATCTTTGTGTTAAATTCAGATTTCCTTAGTAAGCCTTCTTCTAAATAAACTTTTACATTTGTTTCCGCTTCTTTTATTCTTTTTTCACTCAGCATTTTCTATCAGCCTGTAATAATCTTCTATTCCAACAAGTATGACGTTGTTTTTAACTGCTTCTAAAGTCACATTGAATTCTTTTGTTTTTAGCATTTTCATAAAATCTTCAAAACTGAATATATTCAAATGAATGTCCAAAGGGAATAAATCAATAGTTTCTCGGATTTTTTCTTTTCTATTTTTTTCACAAATAATGAGCAAGTCGATGTCTGAGCCCTTTTGTACTGTGCCTCTAGCATAAGAGCCGAATAATAGAGCTATAAAGGGGAAGTTTAATGAAGATAGATTTTTTGCTATTATTAAGAAATTCTTGTTTTTAAAGAGTTTTTTTCTTCTTTCAAATTCTGCCTCAAGGATTAGCGGATGAACCTTTTTGTTTAGAACAACTTTTTTATTCTTTCCAAAAGATTTTAGAGATACTAGCTTTTCTTTTTCCAGGTTTTTAACAATCAAATAAGTATTTTTATAATCAATTTCCGAATATTTGGCTATTTTTGCTATGTTCAGCTCTTCTTCCTGATTTTCTATCAAAACCTTAATAATTTCTATTTTATTCTTTTTTGCCATAATATCATGGTTATCTTACCATATATTTAAAGGTTTCGAATTATATTTTTAATATGTTTAATTTTATGAACACTTCTGAAGTTGTTTTTAAATATATTTATCCATTTTTAGTTTGATTTTCTAAATTCTTTTATAGATTGAAAATTAACATAGCATTTTACAAAGAACGGTAGATAGAAAGCCCAATTTTTCAAATTTTGGATGAATATCGTTAAATGTATTTATTATAAAGCTTTTCATTTTGAACTTTTATAAAAACAAAATGCATACATTTCGTCTTTTAAAGAAGACAAAAATATGTTTAATATGTTTAATTCTTCAAACATATGTTTAATTTTATGAACACTTCTGAAGTTTCACAACTTTCATTTTCTCCCATTCTATATGTTTGAATAATTTTCTTTCAGAAGGGCAATGAGAATAAAATACAGTTGTTACAAAATCTTCTCCATATTCATTCACTGACAAATATTTTTCTCCAGTAAGAAACTCTAAAGCATCTTTTAAATCTGGTGCTCTGAAACAAATTCTATTCTTTATAAGAGCACTTATCATTTTTGCATATGTTTCAGCATACGCATAATTCGAAAAACAAATAGTAAAATAAGGTTTTTCTAGATAAGGTGGATATAATAGAACACCATGCTTGGTCCAACTGAATACTATCTCGAATGGGTGGCCACCGCAATGTGCCTTATTATTTAGCCATTCCATAAATTCCTTCTTGCTATATTTATCTCTTATCTCAAGCATCCCGCAATCTCTTCCATCAGCCCATTTTTTATACATCTCAAAATTGTTCATATCTTTTGCTTTTTCTTTAAATGCAGCTTTATAGCATATTCCTGCAACTTTCAAATAGTCATTCAAGGAAATTCTATCTACTTTTTTATTTCTTTTAATAAGATCTTCGTATTCCTTCAATATTTTCTCTGCTTCTTTCTTTGGCATGGTGCTTTCCATTACCCACTTTGCCTTTATTTTTCCTTTCCTGAAGTAATATGGAACTAATTTTTCTGTTATTTGTGGATGTTTTTTTAGAATAGGAACATATTTTAAAACTTCTTTAAACATTTCTTTATAAAAATTTTCAACTTTTGTTTTACCTTTCTTTATCTCCAAAATTCCTAATCTAAAGAAAAACACAAAAAATGTTTGTTTGTATTTTCTGATTGTAAAAGGGGCCAATCTTAATTTGCCATAAAGTTTTATTGGCAAATAAAACTCTTCCCAAATCAAGTCGCCATATAGTTTTTCATGATAAGCCATGCTTGTTAGTTTTTTAACCAGTTCATAGACATAATCATTCCTAATTTTTATACTCTCAAGCGATCTTCTTTCTAGATAAAATAAGACTTCATCATAACTTATTTTTGGTTTAAATTTTGTCATAACTATTCTCGATTACAATAATTAGAATTTATATCTAATTCACCACCTTCAGTGAAGATAAACTCTTTGGCAATTTTTATACATTTTTGCACAAGAATGCACGAAAAACTTAAATATTAGTATATTAAAGGCTTTTCTCCATTAAAGAAATTTAAGTAATTGGCGTCAGCAACGCTGTAGCCATAAACATCGAATATGTAATATATTTTTCGTTCATAATGATTCAATAAATATAATATGTATTTTTTCATATTTTACTTTAAAATTTTTGAAAACCTGCTCAAACTCCTTTTCTAAAGCACTTGGAACCATAATAACCCCTGTTCCAAGCTTTTTTCCTTTTAGTTTTTCAGTTAGCCCTTTATAGCTGTATTTTTTCATTTTTTCATTTTTTAATTTTTTGATAAATTTCCCTCCATACAAAATTCTGCTCAATTTCGCTCTTTTGTCTTGCATTAGACCAGAGCTATCAAAGCAATAAATACTTGCAGCTTCTTTCCCAAGAGTAATTGGCAGTTTTAGAACTGTCTCAGGATTTTTATACAAAATAATACCATCTCTTAAAATATCAAACAAATAATATGGTGTTTTTGTTAGTTCATCAGCAGTTGAAATTGTTTGTACAACCCTTTTACCAATGCTTTCGCTATTAATTGTTTTTTCTATTTTTTCTTCTAATTTTGGGCTTCTTTTCTTTAAAATAATTAGCAGATCTATATCACTTTTTGGACCAGCCTCGCCTCTAGCAAAACTGCCATATAATATAATTGCAACAATCTCTGGCAGCCTTGCAAGTTTCTTACTAAGGGAGGAAAGTTTCTCCAACAAGTTTCTCAATCTCCTTTAACAGTTCTGTCATCAACTTTTTTGCCTTTTTAGCTTTTTCACCATTTTCTAACCTATAGGCGCCTAAATACATTCTTAATAAGGTTCCGAATTTCTTTCCAAAATCTTTATTTATTCTATAAGCAAGATTTTTACTTTGCCAATGATCTCTTGGCATTGCTGCACGGCTCTTAACAGCATAAACTGATAGCGCAAACTCAACAGCCTTATGTGCATTTTGAATAACAACTGCTGAAACATTTGAGTTTAAGCTAATCTTTGCAAATTCTCTTGCTGATTTGATATATTCGATCATTTTATCACTATTTTCTGTTAATAATAATAGAATAGGGCTCATATATAAAGATTTCTGTTAGCAATAATAGAATATGCTCTTAAAATTATCCTATGTAATCGGCGTCAGCAGCGCTGTAGCCATAAACATTGAATATGTGATGAACCAGCTTAACAAAAAAATTCTCAATAAGGTAATATTTAAATACTTTGATAAAGAAAAATATAATATGCACTTACAAACTCAAAAAATTTTAAATGAAATTGAAGAAATAAAGACAAGAGCAATTTCTATAGAAATTTCTTTGATAAAAGGAGAAAGACCAACTAAAAAAGATATGCAAGCTGCAAAATCTGCTTTAAAAGATTATAAAAAAAATAAAACAATTCCGTTTAGATTCTAATCATATGCAACTTTTCGGAAAGAAATTCTTGCTATAAGAATTTGCTTTTCTTTCCAGTTAATAATATAAACAATTCTTAACTTTCCTAATCTAATTCTAAATGTATTCTTTAGATTTTTCAACTTTCTAACATCACATAATCTTATAGGTACAGGATCTATAAAGAGAACTTTCAAAATATTTTCTACTCGCTTTCTATATTTTTCTTCTAAGCTGCGAAACTCCTTATCCGCGTTTCTTGAAAGTAATATGCTGAACATATAATGAGATTATAAAGTTTTTGTTAATAAAGTTTTGGATAGAACCTTTTTTAAGTCTTTAGAAAATTGCGTACGGAACCGTCTCAAAAAGCTTAAGTAATCGGCGTCAGCAGCGCTGATATAGAGTTGCCGAACATTGAATATGTAATGAACCAGCTTATTTAAAACACACCATAAATTTTGAAAATTATTTATTCGTTTCATTTATATCAGCACATAAAAACAGTTTTGTATTCGATGTCCCAAATGTCCCAAAAATGTCCCAAAAAGGATAATCAACACATTTTATAGTAAACACCCCCTTTCTTTCCTTCCATTATTATTAGTTGTTTCTTAATCAAATCCCGTAGATCTCTAATCAGTGTTTTTCTAGAAACATCTGGGCATAGTTTTTGATATTCTTTGTTAGTAATTTTTTTGTGTTTGATTAGATACTCAATCGCTTTTCTTTGTCTTTCATTTAACTGCTTTAAAATTTCCTCTGTTATTTTATATTTTCTAAAAGTAAGAATAAATGAAGAATTGGTTTCTTCAAAAATTGGTTCTGGTAAACCATGCTTTAGGCAGTTTTTAATTATCCTGTTAGTTCCAGTTCCCCATTGCTCGATATACTTAATCAAAAAGAAACATTTTCCAATCAGATGATTTCTCAAGATAGATTCATGTTTTGTCTTTAATTTTTCAATCGTCAGTCCAGAAGGCAATCTTCCCGAATTCCATATCTCAATCCTATCATCAAAAATTCTAACCTGAACATTGATTGATATTTCATAATCTCTGTGGCAAATTGCATTAGTAATAGTTTTTTATTGCCGATATCTTGCCGAAAAAGCTTATGTAATTGGTGTCAGCAGCGCTGATATAGAGCTGCCAAACATTGAATATGTGATGAACCAGCTTAATATATATACAAAAGTTCCTGCTATAAGGATTTTTCCTAGCAGTGATCGCTCACCAACAGCATCCTCTCCGTACTCTATGCGGTTCAAAAACAGTGACAGCAAAATAGCTGTTTGGACCATGTAAAGACCGACAACAAGCTGGAATGCAGCTGGTGTTATAGGCATTGTACCTCCCATTGCCCATGGCACAATCATCATTGACTGGGCTGGAGTTGTACTAGCCCCCATTAAACCACTCATCGCAGCTCCCATGCTTTCTAATATCTGCATAATTATCACTGCCATTGTAACTGTAACACCAGCGACCATTGGAGCGAGAAACATTGCAAGAAATTTCATGCTTGAAAGGGTTTCACCAAGGATCTCACCGATTTCCTCCTTAACATCATGAACATTTTTTAGATAGCCAGCAATTGTTAGCATTGCTGCTCCTGCAACTGTGATTCCTTTTTTAGCTGATTCTGTTACAATTTGCATAATTGATTTGATTAAATGAGATGGAAAATACCATAGTGCTCCAACCTCCTTATCAAAAAGAGCTTGCTCAAACGTGTATCCAAATTTCCTCATGTTCAAAGAGATAATTGAAAAAAGCTCTGCAATTTTCATATCTTTTAAATTTTCCCTTGCTTTGTCTATTGCTAGTTCTAATGGCACTCCGCCGGATATCTGGTTTCCTAGCTGGAATAGGGCTTGGGAAAACTCATCCTCTATCTTTTCAATATCGTTCCTGACTTTTATTTTCTGCCAAGCATCTATCAGACAGTAAGAGGATATAGCAGTTGAAAGGGCGACAATTAATAGAATAGAGAAATTTACTCCAACTGGGCCAGCCGCGCCTAGACCTCCGAAAGCAAATGCAGCTATTGGAAATGCAGCAGCAAATGAAATTGGCCAGATTGGTATAATGGTTTTTCCAATTGCTATTTTCCCCAAAGGAGGAACTCCTTTGCACTCAGAAACATCTGGCTGTGAAAATGTGGGCGGTTTTGTTTTAAGAACATTTGCGGTCAAGAACCAAAGGGCTACTGGCAATATGATATTGTAACCAATAAAAATAAATGCTGGCTTGACAACATCTGACATGAAAATCAAAACAATCGGAAAAAGCACAAGGCCCATCACAGGGAGTAGCACGCCCATTGCATGAACAAGCATCATTGGCATTCTCAAGCCTGCTGCATAGTGCTTTGTCCGCTCTCTTGTTCCTACTAATATTATGGAAATTGTTTCAGTTAGCAAAGCTGAAAGCCGCTCACCAGATGAGCCAACAGATATTCTTAAATTATGCAAAGCATTTGCAAACTCCTCATTTTTTTCTTTCCATTTCCCAATATAATCAACAAGCGCAGCATCAGCTGTTGGATATTTCCCCATTTCAATATCCCAAATAAGCTTTTTCAGGTCCCAGCTTAATGGACCAACTAAATTTTCTGATGCAAATTTAAGCGCACCCTCTAAATTCGGGCTTGTCCTCATGTAAATTACCATATATAATATAGCTAGGACAGAGTCCGAGCTCATGCGCATGGACATCATTCTTGCTTGCGACTCAGGATAAGAATAAAGCCAATAAATAAAACAGCCAGCAACTAAAAGGCAAACAAAGCCAAAAGTCAGGCCAAAAAATATTAAACTAGCAAAACTACCTGCAAGCAGCAAAACTGCAACTAATACTGTAAGCGAAAGCGCTCCGGTCGGACTTACATTTAGAAAAGCTGCTTTTGCAGACTCGTCTATTTTTTCTGCAGTCTTAACATCTGGCTTTATATTTAATTTCTCAGCAAATGCACATGCCTTTTCATAGAAAGTTGTTGGCTTTTGCTTAACTTCGCGCAAAAATTCTGCATATTCCCTTGGATATCTTACAATTTCCTCTCGAGTAGGTATTTTCAGCTCAGTTAGCTTTAGGATTTTTTCCAGCTCCGCCTTTTTTTGCTCCTCAGCTTTTTTTCTTGCCACTTCTTCCTTGCTTTTTTTCCAAAATGCCATTTAACCACTATCCTATTTTCTCCTTTGCCCATTCTATAAACTGTTTTGCTTGAATTACAGATTTTCTAGCTTCAAATGGTTTGATCATCCTTTCTGTATAACCACTTTCACTTCTCTCATCAAAAATACTAATAACCGTCTGTCTTTTACTGGTATCTGCGATTTGCTTACCGACTTGTAAATGTAAATTAACAGCTTCTCTGTGGTCTTTTGAAGGTCTTCTGCCTAAGAAATTTATACAAAGGGCGTCATTTGCAAGAATAACTGCCTGCGTTGCATTAAAAGTAGCTGCATCGTACCTCTTGTTTTCCAGTGCTTCTAACGCAATAGCATAAAACTCTTCTGCCTTTTTAATATATACTATCACACTACTTTTACTTACTTCTTTTACCATAGGCCAACACCTCTAATTTTTTACCATACAGACATTTCCCAACAGCAATAACATTTATTAAAAACCTCTCATTCTTCTTTGCCTTTTCAATTAATTCTTGTTTATCAAATATTAGAGAAGATATTTGAATATCATATTTTTCTAATAATTCATCTTCTATTTTTAATACTTTTTCTTTAATTGAAAATTTATCAAATTTACAAATAATTATTACATCTATATCTGTTGGTAATTCTTTTAATCTTAAAGCTGAACCAAAAAGCGTTATGTTTAAAATGTTTTTGATTTTTTTAACTTTGTTGGTAAATTCATTAATAATGATATCTAAAAATTTTTCTTCTTTTAACACAAAATCTCTTGCTACCCTAGCAAAATAATTTGATAAATTTAATTTATATAATTTTGTCTTGCCAATTTTTCTAATAGATAAAATTCTTAATTTAACTAAATCTTTTACAGCTTCATGTAAAGTAGAAGATGACATTTTTGTACTTTTTTGTATCTCATATAATTGCAATTCTTTTTGATGAGCAAGAGCTTTAATTATCTTTACTTTAGCCTTCGAACCTACTATTTTTTCCAATACCATATTTAAAAATGCTAATTCGTTGTTTATAAATCTTTCGGTTTTCCGAATTTTATTTTCGGTTTTCCGAATTAAACTTTTGCTTGTTTTTTAAACCATTCAAGCCATTCTGAATAAACCCTGGCAGAATCTATCACACCAACTTCTTGCCTTACTTTATCGCAAATTATATGAAACATTTGATTTGACTTTACTGTCATTTCAGATTCTAAAAGTTCTTTGTTACCAGTCTTGTTTGCAATATCAACAATTGTTTTTAAGATTTTCCCGCGCAGATTTATATTGTCCCAAACCTGGTCCCATCTCCCTGCCCATTCCCTAACTCTGGATGCAATCTGGTTTAATATGAATGATTCGCCATTCAGCAAGGTATCAGTTGGCTTTAAAGTATCTTCCCTACTTGAGTATTCCATTAAATTTACAAATCCGCCCTCGTCAACAGGATCAACCTTCCAATGTTTTCTAACCTCTGTCAGCTCAACGACCCTTCTAAATGTATGCAGCCCGTCTGCTGTCCTCAGTCTGTTGCAAACCACAATCAAATCAGTTGCCTTAAAACTTGTTGGCGGAACTCCCAAGTCATTAACAACCCTGTCGAATACGCCATACGCAGATTCACCGTGAACAGTTCCAGCAACTACATTAGCTAAAGCTCCGATTCGCATTGCTTCAAACAAAGCAGTTGCTTCCTTGCTTCTAATTTCACCTATAAACAAACAAGAGTCTCCTAAACGCAAAGAGGTTCTTAATGCTTCTTCAGCAGGAAGCTCAAGCTCGACCCTTGTAATTACAGAACGGGACTTTAGCCTTTCGATATTATAGCCGAGAGTTCTGAGATGCTCTACTGGAAGCTCCAAGGTGTCTTCACAAGAGATCATGCGATACTGTGGCAAAACCTGCAACATCATCGATCCGAGGAACGAGGTTTTCCCAGAACTTCTTGTCCCTGCTACAAGGAAAGTTCTTCCATATGTTGCCATGAATGACATTAAACCAGCGAATAGCGGATTAAAGAATTTTGCATCGAGAAATAGGGGGAATGTCCATGGCCTAAATCTATGTCTTCTTAGCGCAAATGCTAAACCGTCAGGAGAAAGTCTAGGGTTAATTGCACAAACTCTTGCCACGCCGCCTGGAACAGATACTTCTGTATCTAAAACCGGGTTAGCCTCGTCTAAAGGCCTTCCAGATAATAATCTAAAACGGGTGGCAAGTCTGTCGCCGTCTGCTTTTGTTGATATAAGATTTGTTTCGCATTCCTCAAAATCCTGATGGAAAATATAAATTGGTGAAACTCCTAAAGGTGAATTTAAAGAAATATCTTGAATTTTATCATCTGCTAGTAGAAGCTCGATGATTCCAAGACCAGCTGTATATCTTGTTAATATTTGGGCTAGCTTTTCAATTTGCTCAGGGCTAAGCACCCTGCCCATTCGCTCTCCTAGGTCTCTAATTAGTTCGGTTCCTATTCCATGAAACAACTCACGCATTTTTGTCTGTTCTTTCATCTCAAGCTCATGCGGCCTTCTTTCTTCTAAAATCCTCCTTGCACCATCTAGTAAAGTATACTCATCCTCACTGAGACTAAACTCGGGCGGGACTATATGATAAACCTTTCTAACTTTTCCAGGAACTTTAAATATCTCAACATCCATATCAGCAACTTTATATCTATCAATCGTTTCACCTAAAGGCCTTTGAGCCATGAATTTTGTAAACATGAAATTCGGCCTAATGGACGGCCTGAAAATTTTTCTATATATCTCCCTATCTCCAATGTGATAAGCTGTTAGATCTGGAACTCTCTTAATTATCTCGCATCCGTCAAGAATTTCCTTTATTGGCAGCAGGGCATGGTTTAAATAATGTAACAGGCAGCTGCTGCATTCACCGCCTTTTGCAGCTTTTACTTTTATATGCCTTATTTCCCTGCTTAGATTTACATAAGCTCCTATCGGGTCTCCCCTAAGTTGAAATGTTACAAGATCGTGCAACCAAGAATACCATTTTGGAAAGCATTTTTGGCATGGGCCTGGGCCCAGATTTTTCAGTGATATTATTTTTTTCTCCCTAACAATCTCTTTTATCGCATCAGCAATCTCAACAAGCAAATTTGTTTGATAAGAATCATATTCATACTCACGGGTCTCAGCAAGTATAATCCCAATAATATTTCTTTCTTCCATTAACTTGTCAATTATCCTTGCCATGCAAACATCAAAATCCTCTATTGATGCCCCAAACATGCAGCCTAGGCAATTTATTCTTAGAATGCCGTCTTTAACTTCTGATTCACAAACCATAAATCCACCAAATTTTATATATCAAGCTTAAATATTATATATACAAGATTAAAATATATTTGTGGTGTAATGCCAAAGGATGTTGAAAGTATATTAAATGAGCTTGTTAGAAGAGCAAATGAAAATTCAAGAAGAATAAGGGCTTTAGAAGAAAGAAATATGCTGATTGAAACGAGAGTTGGAAACATGGAAGGTGCAATATTAAGGAATGCTGAGCTTGCTAAAACAAAGCTGGAAGAGCTAAATGAAAAATTAGATAATTTTAGCTCACAGCTTTTAAAAATAGAAAATGATGTTTCAAAAATAAATAAAACTCTTGAAAAAACAGCAAAAAAAACTGAACTTGCCGAGCTAGAAAATATGTTGTCATTATTTAACCCATTGAGGAGTAAATTTATAACTAAGGAAGACGTTTTAAAATTAATAGGGAAGGGATAAAAATGCCGCTTTTTAAGAAACCAACACCAAGGCCAGTTTCAGAATACGTTCCAGTTGATCTTGTTCAAAGGTTGGCTGGATCTGGAATGTCTGAATCACAAATTATTACCCAGCTAAGATCCCAGGGTTTTAGCCCAGCACAAATCGATGCAGCACTAAGGCAAGCGCTAAAAGCAGAAGTTGAAGCGCCGGAAACACCCACAATGGAAATGCCTGAAAGAGCACCGTCTCTGGCAAGAAGGCCAGCACCTCCAGAATATAGAGAGCCTCCAATGCCACCTGAAGCACCACGAGAGTATGGGGCACCGCCAGAACGTCTGGGAATGCCGCCGGAAAGAATTGTTATGCCAAGGCCACCTAGGCCGATTGAGCTTGCGCCTGAGGAAGCTCCTGAATATACCTTTGAAAGGCCAGAAGAGGAAAGATTTCCAATTCCAGAAGAAGCTGGTGAAATAACTCTAGAAGAAATTATAGAAGGTGTTGTTGCAGAAAGATGGGGAGTTTTTGAAGAAAGACTTAGTGATTTTGAAAAGCGGGATATACAATTGCAGCAGCAAATAGAAGATATAAGAAGGCAAATTGATGAAATTGCTGCTAAAACTAAAACAGCGGAGCAAACTTTACTAGGAAGATTTGACGATTTTGGAGAAACAATAACTTCTGTTGAAGGAAGGATTGGCTCTATAGAAAGGGTTTTCAAAGACTTTTTACCAACTATAACTGAAAATGTTAAAACAATGGCTGAAATCGTTGAAAAATTAAAAAAGAAGTAACTAAGCTTTTTTAAAAAGTTTTATTCTTTAGGTTTTTCTGCAACCATCCAGAATATTGCTAAAATTAAAACAACAAAGAAAAGTGTAGACATCATAGGCAGTGGACCTAGTGCAATTTTCCATCCCAGCAAATCAAGCCCGCCTGCTCCAACAAAAACTAATATTGCAATTATTATTAGAATAATTGCAAATGCTGTACCATATTTCTCCGTTAATGGTCCATATTTTATCTTTACATTTCCTTCTTTATCTTTTTCATAACCTTCAAAGAATTTTACTCCACTAACTTCTATGAATATTAACAAAACCAAAATTCCTAAAACTATTAACAACAAATTACTTGACATCACTGATAAAATTCCTATTAGCTTAGCTGGCGCTGCCATTAAAACCAAAAATCCAACTATAATAGAAATTATCCCTCTAGAAGCATTTGACTTTGGAATTTTAACTTGCGATAGCACTCCGTAAAAAATAGCAAATGTTAGCAACCATAGCAAAACATCGGCAAATCCAAGCCTTTCAATTATCATTGGTATTGTTGCATCAACCATTTTTTATCACTCAATATTTATAGTTATTTTATATATTTAAATCTTACTTTCCTTCTGTTTCCTTAAGTAAAACCCAAACTGCCACTGCCATTATCACAAGGACAAACATAATTGCAATTAGTGGCTCTGTGATTGATATTTTCCAGCCCAGTAGATTTAGCCCGCCTGCTCCAACAAAAATAGCAACTGTAAGTATCAATATAGCTGCGCCAAAGAATTTTGGATGCGCAGCAAATATTGGTTTTTCCCCTCCTACTTTTGTTCCAGTTATTTCTAGGAATATTACAGCAATTATCAAGCCAAAAGCTATCATAATAAATGCTGTTATTATATTAGATAAAAACACTGCTACTGGTCCAGCTGCTCCAAACAAAACCAAAAATGCAATCACAAGTGAGATCACTCCGCGAGCAGATACTGACTTTGGTATTGCCACATGCGACAAAATGCCATAAACTATTGCCAGAGTTAGTAGCCAAAGCAGAACAAGGTCAAACCCGGCTGCCTTTAAATTTAATATTAAACTCTCTAATCCAGCCATAAC
>CAZZIA010000008.1:0-15707 GCA_964654075.1 uncultured archaeon
AGCTACCAGAAGAGCTTAGGTCTTTTATTAAAGAGTATTTTGAAAAGAATCTAAATGTTGCTTAGTAATAAGATAAAGAGCGCTGAGCAGAATCTTTAGGAATATTTTTTCTTCCCCCAAGTTTATTAATAGAGACTCCCTCGTATGGATCTGGATTTATACCACATGCTGCACATACAGCTCTCCAACCATATGCTACACTCTTTTCATCTAGTTCATCTTTAACATGAGGCGGCAATTCTTTTTCATCTTCTGGGCAGCAAGGCATTTTTACCACTAATTAATAATTACAAATAACTAATATATAAAGCTAATATATAATTAGCATGCCAGAGCCAATTGACATAATATTTCTTGGAACAGGTTGTGGGATTCCTAGTTTATCAAGACATCATCCAGCAATTTTACTTCACAAAGCAGGTGATTATATTTTATTTGACTGTGGCGAGAGCTGTCAGCTGCAGCTTGATAAAGCAGGTGTTAGCCCGATGCGAATATCAAAAATTTTTATTACCCACTGGCATGCAGACCATTTTGCAGGGCTACTCCCGCTAATAGAAACTTTGCAGTTGTCAAAAAGACAAGCTCCTTTAGAAATTTATGGGCCCGAGGCCTCTAGATTTGTGAGTGCGCTTCTTAAATTAAGTTATTTTGGGGTTTCATTTAAAATTATAGCAAAAAATTGTAGCTGCAGAAAAACAGAAAAGATTTTTGAAACAGATCAATATAAAATTTTCTCTGTTCCAGTAAAGCATTCTGTGCCTGCTGTAGGCTATTGTTTTGAGGAAAAGGCGCATTGGAAAATTGATTTGTCTCTTGCTAAAAAGTTTGGACTGAAGGCAGGGCCTTTGTTACAGAAAATAAAACAAGATAAAAAACTAAAAATTGGCAAGCTGGTAATTAAACTAGAGGATATAGCGCACATGAGTAAAGGCAGAAAGATTGTTTATTCTGGTGATAGTTTAGTTTGCAAAAGTCTTTTTTTAGCAGCCAAAGGCGCAGATATACTAATACATGATGCTACATTCATAGAGCCTATGCCTGAAAGGCCGCATTCATCTGTTATTGAGGTTTCTAAACTTGCAAAGGAGTATGGGATAAAAAGGCTTATACTTACACACTTAAGCAGAAGGTATAAAAGTTCAAAAGAAATATTAAATGTAGCCAAACCAATTTTTAAGAATGTGGTTATAGCGGAAGATCTAATGAAAGTTAGGACTTGATTAAAACAGCATTTATAGCACCATGCTGTCCTGGTCTGCTTGTAACCTTTGCAAGACCAAGCTCAGTTTCAATTATAGCTCCCTTAGTTATAACATTCATTCTTACGAAGTGCGGGTTTGCTGGGTTTTCCTTAACAGTAAGAATTTTCACTAGTTGTGATTTTCCTGTTGCCAGGTTCAATACATTCGCTATATCAGTTTGAAGCAGCCTTTGTTTTTTATTTCCACCCAGAACTTTAATTGTCTTCTTTTTTGTTTTGGCAATCTTAACTGGAAGATAATCGCTACCAAAATCGTATTTTTTCTTTTTTCTTAATTGATGGTATAGACCACCAGTTAGCTTTCTTTTAGATCTCGACTGTGTTTTCATTTAATCACTTATTATTTTATTAACCAATATATTTATATATATTAAAACTACTACAGAAAGTGAGAGTATGACAGCAATAAGACCACTAGATGTGCTAGATAAGGCAAAGGGAAAGCGGGTTATAATAAAACTAAAAAATGGAGCAGAGATCGCAGGAGTTCTGCAAGCATTTGATTTACATTTAAATATTTGGCTTGAGGAAGCAGAACAGAGAAAAGATGAAAAGCAAATTAAACTTGGCTCAACTCTTGTAAGAGGAGACACAATAATACTAATATCTCCTGAGTGATTTAAATGTCAAAAGGAACGCCCTCTTTTGGTAAGCATAATAAAATTACGCATATTAGATGTAGAAGATGTGGAGCTCATTCTTATCATATTAGAAAGAAAACATGTGCTAGATGTGGTTATCCAGCTCCAAAGCTAAGAAATTTTAATTGGGCTTGGAAAAACACCCTTACGAGAGAAAGAAAAAGATAACTATTTCTAATATTTATAAATTATCTAAACTTTAACATCGTGAGCGGGAAATCCTACACTCTTTAGAGGTGGGATGAGAGCGAGCCATATTTATTACAGATTTACCACTCACGGTAGTGAATTATAAATAAATTCTAATTATTACAATTGAAAATAATGCAACTATCATATAAATTTCGGCTATATCCAAACAAAGAGCAAGAACAAAGATTATTATGGACCCTTGACAAATGTAGATTTGTTTATAACAAGCTTCTCGAAAGTCTAAACAAACAAGAAAAAATAAACAGAAATAAGTTGCAAGAGTCTATTATTGAACTCAAAAAACAGTTCCCAGAATTACAAAAGGTTCACTCAAAAGTTCTACAATATGAAAACTGTCGTTTATTTTCCAATTTGAGAGCGTTAGCGAAACTCAAAAAGAACGGTAAGAAAGTGGGTAGACTGAGATTCAAAGGAAAAAACTAGTTCAAAACATTCACTTATAACCAATCGGGCTTCAGGATTATAAGAACAGATAAAAGATGTGATAGCTTACATCTATCAAAGATTGGAGATATTCCCTTCATAATGCATAGAAAAATTAAAGGAAAAATAAAACAAGTAACAATAAAATATCATCCTTCTGGCAAATGGTTTGTCTCTATTTGCGTTGAGCAAGATATAGAAGTGAAACAAAAACAAATTCAAAAAATACAAAATACAAAGCAAGTTGGTATAGACTTAGGATTATATAACTTTGTTTATGATAGCGATGGAAATCATATAAATCATCCGAAGTTTCTGGATAACTCACTTGAAAAACTTAGAAAAGAGCAGAGAATATTATCAAAAAAGAAAAAAGGCTCTAAGAACAGAATAAAACAAAGAATAAAAGTAGTAAGAGTTCACGAGAAAATTGTGAACCAAAGAGATGATTTTCTGCATAAGCTTTCAAGATATTATATTGACAAATATGGTTTCATAGCGTATGAAAACTTAAATATAAAAGGCATGACCAGAAATCATTATTTAGCAAAGTCAATAATGGATGCTTCATGGTCAAGGTTCATCCAGATGCTTGGATATAAGGCTGAAAGAGCTGGTGTTCAAGTTGTGAAGGTTGAACCGAGAGGAACAACACAAATATGTTCAAATTGCGGAATGCAAATTCATAAGGAACTCTGGAATAGAATTCATAAATGCAGTTGTGGTTTGGAAATAGATAGAGATTATAATTCCGCAATAAACATACTCAAAATAGGGCAGGAACTGCCCGAATCTACGCCTCTGGAGACAGAACCTCTACCAACAGGGCAAGTTCAGTCTATGAATCAGGAAGCCAACAAGCTTTAGCTGTTGGGTAGTTCACTTTGTATACGGGCCCATAACTCAGTCTGGTAAAACTTTTTTAGAAAAAAGGTTGAACAAAAAGTTCCAGAGGAGTGCTCGGCTCTTAAAATCAAGAGCCATGTGATAAAAGATGATTGGTGAAACCGAGATGTCGCGGGTTCGAAACTGTTGAAACTAACTTCAACAGCGAAGATCCCGTTGGGCCCACCAAACCTTCTTTAAAAAAGAAGGTTTATCAAGAAATTTGAATAAAACCTTTTTTAAAGGTTTCGCCGAGGTGGCTCAGCCTGATTAGAGCGCCAGACTCATATCATTTAAATATGAGTATTGATTAAAAGATGAAAGAAATCTGGAGGTCGCGGGTTTAAATCCCGCTCTCGGCACCAAAAGTGATTTAATGCGAATTGCATATTTTACTGATACATACGAACCCCAGATAAATGGAGTTGTAACTACAATAAAGTTATATGTAGAGCAGTTGCGTAAGCTTGGGCATGAAGTGTATATTTTTTGTCCATCTGATAATAAACTAAGAAAAAATAAATACATTCATACTTTTAAATCATTTGAATTTAAGCCATATCCTAGTTATAGAGTAGGTATACCAAATCCTAAAATCTTTTCTTTAATAAATAAAATAAGCCCTGATATAATTCATATTCATTCCCCTGCTTCTCTCGGCGTAATAGGATTGGCAACCGCAAAAAGGCTAAAAATACCAGTCATAATGACATATCACACATTGTTAACAGAGTACCTTGATTATATACCAGGATCAAAAAATAAAATAATTCGAAAAATAAACAAAAAAACAGTTGATAAGTATACAAAATGGTTCTATAATAGATCTGATATAACAATTGTACCAAGTGGGTATACAAAAAACTTTCTTAAAAAAACTGGTGTTAAAAAAGAAGTTTTTGTTCTTCCAACTGGAATTAAATTCAAAGATTTGAAATTTAAAAAGAGAAAGAATAAAAAGCCAATTATACTTCATGTTGGAAGAATTTGTAAAGAGAAAAATATTGATGTTGTTATAAAAGCATTTAAAGAGTTAAAAAAAAGTACAGACATTAAATTAATAATAACCTCTTTTGGTCCAGCTGAGAAAGAATTAAAGGAGTTGGTAAAGGAACTTGGATTGAAGAAAAATGTTAAATTCACTGGTTATATTAGTGAAAGGGAAAAGAACAGTTTGTATAAAAAAGCAGATTTGTTTGTTACCGCATCTACAACTGATACACAAGGATTGGTTCTTTTAGAAGCAATGCAATATGGAACACCTATTATAGCAGCTAGTGCTGGTGGGTTTAAGGACTGTATTAAAAATAATTATAATGGCATTTTGTTTAAGCCAGGAAATATCAATGATTTGGCCAAAAAAATGAAAGAAGTTTTAGATAATAAAAGATTATGGAAGAGATTAAGTAAGAATGGATATGAAAATGCTAAAAAACTTAGTATAGAAAATTGCACAAAATCTTTGGAGAATATTTATAATATGTTTATGAGGAGACAAAAAGTATCTGTTATTATTCCAACTTATAGTGAAGAGAGATATATTGGGAAAACCTTAAGGTCAGTTAAAAAGCAGAACTATAAAAATCTTGAAATAATTGTTGTTGATTCAGATTCTTCAGACAAGACAGTGAAAATTGCAAAAAAATATGCTGATAAGGTAATTGTTACGAAAAAAAGGGGAATTGCACTGGGCAGAAATCTAGGAGCAAGCGCAGCATCTGGAGATATTTTTTTATTTTTAGATGCTGATACAGTACTAGAGAAAAATTTTATTAATCGAATTGTAGAGAAATTTAATACTCCTGATGTTGTTGGTGTTTGTGGTTATATCAGAACATATGGCTCTTTAGTCAATAGAATAACATATAAATTATGCTCAGAAATAGCATGGCTTTCAACAATATTAAAAATACCTTTATTTTATGGTATGTGTATGGCATGGAGAAATAATATCTTTAAAGATGTAGGTGGATTTGATGAACACTTAATCACTGGTGAAGACATAGATATTACACGTAAAATGGCACGACATGGTAAGTGTATACTTGTCAGAAATGCTGTAGCTATAACATCACCACGAAGAATTACTGGCATGGGTCTCGGTAAGGCAGTAGCATTTCATGTTAAAAATTTCTTTAAAATTATCCTTTTGAAGGAACCAGAAGATTATTATCCAGTTGCAAGATAAGCTTTTAAAAATAAGAAATAAATAAAATCTATGCCCCGGTGACTCAGCCCGGTAGATGCTAAACCGTTAGTGACTGCCTTGTATGAAAGCAAGGAGAGCAGTATGTCGGGAGTTCGAATCTCCCTCGGGGCTCCATTTTAGTGATATAATGAAATATATGAATAAAGATGAGTGGGCAGAAATATGGGCTAATAGTTTGTTAATGAAATTATCTGAACCAATTTATAGGTTAATTTCTTGGAAAAATTATAAAAAATTATTAAGTCCTATGATACTTTCACAGAGCTCACATATTTTAGAGCTTGGTTGCGGTCCAGGCAAAAATAGTCTTAAAATATGCAAAAAATATGGCTGTAAAGCAACGTTAGTAGATAATTGTAAAGTAATATTAGATAAAGCTAGAAAAATATTTAATAAAAATAATATTAAGGCAAATTTTATTTTTAAAGATGTTTTTGCTCTAAAAGATAGAAAAAAATATGATTTAGTTTTTAGTGACGGCCTAGCTGAGCATTTTAGCGGTTTTGATAGAGAAAAAATATTAGCACTGCATGCAAGCTTGACAAAAAGAAATGGCCATATTTTAATTTTAGTGCCATATTCATCAAAGGCATATTATATTTCAAGAAAGTTTAAATGGTTTAAAAAATTTAAGGAAGTTCCATTTTCATTAGAAGAGCTATTAAATTCTTGTAAAAAGAATAATTTGAAGCCCGTTAAAATATTAAAACCATTTTTTGGAGCTTGGATCGGGGTTTTAGCTCAGCGATTATAAAACTATAAAATTTGGGATATTTGTTCTAGATAAGTTTAAGTATGACAATAGGTTTTAATAATATTAATAAAAGAAGGAAGTTAGATAAATATTTGGGGTGAGAGAACTACGATGGGGATCAGTACAGATGTTTTGTGCTGGCTATACTCGTAGTCTAGTCTGGTCAGGATAAAATTCAAGAGCTTTTGGTATTTCCTGATAGATGGCTCCAGAGTTTTACTGGAGCGCTGAGCGTGCAAATGCACACAATGATAGCTTGCATGGTATGTGGCTCTAGTGCCATGGTGATACCATCGGACCCAGGTTCGAATCCTGGCGACCCCACCAAACCTTTCTTAAAAAGAAAGGTTTAACAAAGAAGAAGGTTTGTCAAGAAATTTTATAAAAACATCAAAAAGAAGTTTGAGAGATAATTATGTCAGAGTGCATATTTTGTAAGATTGTTGCAAGAGAAATTCCTGCTGTAAAGATTTATGAAGATGATGAGTTCATTGCTATACTTGACGTATCCCCAAACACAGAAGGCATGACATTAGTTATGCCAAAGGAGCATTACTCTTCCTATGTATTTGAGATGCAGGATGAATTTTATAAAAAATTCATGCTAACAGTGAAAAGGATTGCAAGACTTATTGATAAAAATCTCGGCGTTAGGAGGACAGCAATGGTTATGGAGGGAATGGGTGTTGACCATGCGCATATCAAGCTTTACCCTTTGCACGGGTTGGATGAGAAATTTCAAGAAATGTTGCCAAGAGAGACAGTATTCTTTGACAAGTACAAGGGTTATATTACAACACAACTTGGGCCAAAAACAGACATTAAAAAACTCGAACAAATAGCGAAAAAGATAAGAGGAGAAGAAAAATAGGTTAATTTATGAAAATTCACGTTGGTCTTAGAGAAATGGTTAAGGTCATTGGTGAGAATGTAGTAGAGACATTAGCAAAGTTTGATACTGGGGCAGCCAGAAGCTGTATAGATATGAGAATTGCTGCAAAAGCAAGGATAGGACCAATAGTTAAAACAGTAAAAGTGGTTTCTGCCACAAGGAAAAAGTACAGAAGAGCTATTGTTATGGCCACAATAGAGGTTTGTGGCAAATGCATAACCCTCCCAATCGGCATAGATGATAGGAAAAACTTAAAAGAGAAAGTTTTAATAGGCAGAGATATAATCGGGTCGAATTTTATAATAGATATAGGTAAGGAAAAATGAAACTTTTAGTTCTCTCACCGCAAAAACAATCTACAACAACCAATATGATAATTAGCGAAGCAAAAAATCTATTTTCTTCTGTAAGTTTAGTTCCAATAAAAAATGTAGCAATTAAACTTGGAGATGTACTCGGTATTTATTATGGTAATGATGATCTGACAAGTTATGATTATCTATTGCCAAGAATTGATTCAGTAAGAGCAAGATTTGGCTATCAGGTAATGAATTTTTTTGACATGGTTGGAATGAAAAAACCATATAAAGCAGAGACTATTTTAATTGCACACAATAAATTTGCAACAATTTATGAACTAAAAAAAGCAGGTTTACCAGTTCCAGAAACATTTTATACTGCAGCAAAAAGTTCTGCCAATGATATAATAAACAAGTTAGAATTTCCAGCAGTAATAAAACTTGTTAGCTCTTTTGGTGGAAAGGGTGTGATGTTTTTAGAGAGCAAAGAAGCTGCAAGCTCTGTTGTTAAAACACTTGATTTGCTAAAGCAAGAGCTGATGCTAGAGGAATATGTTAAAAATCCGGGTGAGGACATAAGAATCTTTGTAATAGGCCAAGACTTTGTTGCAATGAAAAGGGTGGCGGCATTAGGTGAGAAAAGGGCTAACATATATGCTGGTGGTAAAGGAAAACCTTACAGACCAAGCTCAGAAGAGCTTGAACTTGCGCTGAAGGTAGCTGATGTGATAGATGCAAAAATTTGTGGAATCGACTTAGTTGAAGGGCCGAATGGTCCTGAGATTATAGAGGCAAATATAAATCCAGGGATTGTCGGTATTTCAAAAGCAACTGGAGTAAATGTTGCTAGAAGAATTGCACAATTTTGTTATGATGAGGCAAAAGCATGAAAATTTGTATAATAGGTATTTCTGAAAAAAAGCCAACAGACCTGCTTTTGCTAGAAGGTGCTAAGAAAAATTTTAATTCTGTTCTTTTCGTTCCAATTTCTAATATAAGACTTGAAACAAAGGATAAAAAAATTATTGTTAAATACAGACAAACAGATATTTCAAAGTTTGATGTTGTTTTTTTAAGAGTGCCAAAATCAAAATACAATTTAGCTTACTTAATTTTGAAAAATTTGCCAAACCCGGTTTTTAAACCTCAAGACCCTGAAAGCTTTTTAATTTGCTCTAATAGATTATTATTATTTCAAACACTTGCTCAAAAAGGCTTGACTGTTTCTAAGATTTGTTTTGCTGATAACGCTAAGACAGCATCTAGTGCTTTAAAAGAGCTAAATTTCCCTATTTTAGTTAGAGTTCCATCTGATAAAGAAAAGGTTATGCTAGCTAACACTCAAAGCGAAGCTATAGCTATGATGGATACTTTACAAACTTTAAACCAGCCAATTTTCTTAGAAGAGTTGCATAAAGAAGACCTTTTGCAAGTTTTTGTTGTTAGAAATGATGTTATAGCAACTTTAAAAAGAAAAACAAGCGAGGCCGAATATGAAAAATATGAAATTTCAAAACCGTCGAGAGCTGTTGTTAGAGTTGCACTTAATGTATGCAGAATTTTAAAAACTTCCTTTGCAAGGATTGATATTTTAGGTACTCAAGAGCCAGTTATTGTTGATGTTGATATATGCCCCCTTCTTTCAAAGATAAAAGACAAAGATGTTGGAGATAAAGTCTTTAAAAAAATTAAGGCTTTGGCTGAAGTAGAAAAAGGAGGGATAATAGTTAAATTTATAGAAGATGTGAAAATGGTTTTAAGAGATATAATACGAGGTTAAATAAAACTTCTTTTTAAAGAAGTTTTACCAAGAAAATTTTAGATAAAGCCTTTTTCTAAAAGGCTTTAAATATAAGTTTTTTTAATCTTATCTGCTTCAATATCAATTGCTTTTACAACCTTTTCTGCTACCGGTTTTATAATTTTTTCCATCCATTTTCTTATTTTAGCTGGCTTTGCTCCTCTTAAAATATTTGTTATTGGAGTTCTTGATACCCTCAAAAGTGCACCTGAATATTTACCACCTATAACATAAGCTCTTATATCAAAATACCTTCCATTAAAAATTTTATATGGCAGTATTTTTTGGCTTAAAATGTAAGGCTCCCTTATTCTGAAACTAGCTGGAATTTGAGAAAAATTACGAAATGAAAATATGCCCCTACCGCCACTTCCAGATTTTGGCTTTAAAATAAAACCGTTTTTAAAAATTTTATTCCTTTTAATTAAAGGTAAAATTTCTCTTTTGCTTTTGATTGCAAATTGTGCAGGACAATTAACCCCCTTAGCATATTTTTTAACTACTTTTTGCGTAGCCATTTTATCTTTTGTTATCTTTAGAACGCACACAGGATTAATAATTTTGATGCCTGCTCTCTCTTGAGCATACGGTCTATATCTTTTAGTACTCCAGTTTTGCCTTAACAAGATATCTGGTTTAATTCTATTACCATTTTTATCAATTAGCTGGCCATTTCCTTTTATAAAATTCAGCTTATTATCCTCAAAAATGCAAACATGTATATATTTAATATATTTTTTGATCTCGTTTGCTACCCAAGGAGAATCTACAAGATCTGGATTTTTGCTGCACATGATTGCGATTTTGTTTCTTTTTGGATTCAGAAGTCTAACAAGATCTTTTAGAGGTTTGCAATGACCATAAACCTGTTTGTATTCCATTAGCCCAAACGGTGCAGCATTCGCCTCAATGAACCACGCTTTTTTATCTCTAGATATCATCAAGTCTATTCCTGCAAATAAGTAATGTTTGGGCATTATTAATATTTATTTACAAATCTTATATAATTTAATATGACAGAAAATTGGAGCTATAGAAATGGTTTTGTTGTTTACGATTCTGGTAAACCAGGCCCTACATTTGTTGCAACCCATTCAGGCCTAAGCCTAACAAGAGCTCTTCTTAGGGATATGGGGTCAGAAGCAGTTGCATATCATGCTGCTAAAAGGGGAGGATCAGCACTTATAGCCTTAATCGGGAGGGACAAAATAAACGGCATTGATTTTTATAGAATGTGCCCATCACAAAGGACAGCACTAGAAATATACGGGGCATATGAAAAATGTGATAATAATATGATTAGAGAAGTTGCTGCTAAATATGCATTTGCTGCAAGAGATAGAGCGCAATTTAAGCAAAAACAAATGATATATGATTCATTTTGGGATTATGCAAAAATGTCAACTAAGCCAATATATATTTTTGTTCATACACAGTTTGCTTGCATAAAAAATTATCCAAGTATAGTTGATGTGGCCACATTTGAAGGCAGGGCATTTGAAAATAAAATATTAGAACAAGTTGTTGAAAAGCTAAATAATAGGTATGAAGAAAAATTTAAACAGTTGTTTGAACAGTTTAAATCCTTCTTGTTAAACGAGACCAGCAATGAGATAAACAAATATAAACAAAAATTTAGTTGCTTTGATTCAGACGCAGCTGATGCCTTTAAGCCAGATATAGAGAATATTAAATTATTTGCTAGCAAAGAAGTACTTGAGCTTCTTAATAGAAAATTTAACGAAAGTACATACACCTTAGCTGTTCAAAATGTTTTAAATAGAGAAAAAAACTTAAAAATAACAATAGAGAGGAATTTTAATGGTAAAGTTGCTGAATTTGTTGTGCTGCCGCTAATTAAAAAAACAAGGGGGGTTGCATTCCAAGTAGAGTTTTCAGAGTTTCTATCTCAGTTATATCCAGAACTTGCTGCTGATATTGTTTGGGACTTAATTGATGAAAGCAGAGAAATTGTTTGCAAAACTTAATTTATAAATATTGTTCGATTAATTTAATTATGCGGCCATAGTCTAGTGGTAGGACTTCAGCCTTCCATAGATTCTGAGGTAAGCTGATAACACGGGTTCAAATCCCGTTGGCCGCACCATTTATTTAGCAAAAGCAAATTCTATTTATGGTATCCAGATTCAAGAAAAGACTTTTAAGAAGGAAGGAACAGAGAAAAATTGCTTTGGAAAGGATTGCAATACTTTTTGAGCTTGCAAAGAAAAATCAAGATTATGCCAAAAGGTACATCGAACTAGTTGGGAGGATTGCAAAAAAATATAGAATTCGGCAGAATTTTAAAGAGCTTTTTTGTCCTAGCTGCTGGAGATATCTTATTGCGGGCCAAAACTGTAAAATAAGAATAATAAAAAAGAAAGTAATGGTTAGATGCGGCTGTGGAAATACAATAACCAAAAAGTTTTTAAATATAAGATATAAACAAGACTAAGTGTTCATATGTTAATAAAGGAAGTTCCACCCCAGAAGTTGATTTTAAAACTAGCAGATGAGCTAAAAAAAATTGAATCTATAAAACCACCACCGCAGGCAGCTTTTATTAAGTCAGGAGTTTGTGCAGAAAGGCCCCCAGTGCAGCCAGATTTCTGGTATTTAAGATCTGCCGCAATACTTAGGAGAATAGCCCTGAGAGGGCCCGTAGGTGTTCAAAGGCTAAGAACAGTTTTTGGTGGTAGAAAAAGAAGGGGGCATAAGCCAGCTCATCACAGATCTGCTGGTGGAAAATTTATCAGACTTATGCTTCAGCAACTTGAAAGTGCAGGGTTTATAAGCAAAGTTGAAAAACCAAGAAAAGGCAGAGTACTCACTGCCAAAGGCCGGGCTTTTTTAGATAAGGTTTCAAAGGGGATAAAATGAGCGATGATTTAACGTTAGAGCAAGCAGCTCAGCTAGAAACAATGAAAAAAACCATTTTAATGAAAATATTAACAAAAGAAGCATCTGAGAGACTTGGAAGAGTAAGACTTGCAAACCCCATGCTTGCAGCGCAACTTGAGTTATACTTAATCCAACTTTATCAAAGCGGGCAGTTAAAAGAGCAGATTGGAGACCAGCAGCTAAAACAAATATTGTCTGTGCTAACTGAAGAGAAGAAAACAAAAATTAGGAGGAAGTGATATGGGAGCTGTTAAACATCTAGCAAAAAAGCTAAGGCTGATTGCAGCTCGAAAGAAAAAGGCCGCGCCTAGATGGGCTGACCTAAAGAAATATGGAAAAAGGGCAAGAACAAGAAGGATCGCAGTTCAGAGAACTAAGCCATGGAGAAGAGGAAAGCTAAAGAGATGAGCTTATGCCAGAAGAAAAGATTTTTACAATCCCTCTGAGAAGGGCGTGGAGGACAGAGCGAACCAGAAGGGCAAAAAAAGCTATAGATCTAATAAGACAATTCCTTGAGAGGCATATGAAGTCTCAGGATGTGAAGATTGGAAGTTCTATTAATGGCTCAGTTTGGTCAAGAGGAATTCAAAAACCGCCTAGAAGAGTTAGGGTTCATGCGCTTACCGAAGACAATGTAACGTATGCTGAACTAGTTGGGGTTGAGCTAAAACTCCCTTCTAAGGAAGAGGTAAAAGAGAAAAAAGAAAAGATATCAAAAAAGGCAGCAAAAATTAAAGAGGAGCGAAAGGAAAGGAAAAAGAGAACAATACAAGAAGAACTTGAGGAAGAAGTTGGAAAGAAAGAAGAGAAGGTAGAGAAAGTAACTGAGGTAAAGGAAGGTGAATAGGGCTTATAAAATTAAAATAGAATTTATATACTTCTAAATATAAAATCACAACATGTCATTTAAGTTTTTAAGAGCAAATTTTAACGGAGATCCAAACATAGGGCTATATGGCTTTGCAACCGATTCTTACTGCCTGCTAGGTCTTGGGACAAAGAAAATTGAAAAAATTGCAAAAGCGCTTAAACTTAATATTAAAATTGCAACAATGGCTAGGACAGAGCTTGTTGGGATATTTGCTGCTGGCAATCGCTCTGGCATAGTTTTGCCAAAGATAATTGAAAAGGATGAGGTAAGGAATTTTAAAGGTTTGGGGATAAATCTGCTTGTGCTCAGGGCAAAAGAAACGGCCCTTGGAAATTTAATTTTATGCAATGATAATGGATGTCTGATATCAAAAAAGTTAAAAAAGTTTAAAAGGCAAATAGCTGATTGCTTAGATTGCGAAGCCGAGATAGGAACAGTAGCTGGATTGGAAATAGTTGGCTCAGCAGCTAGAGCAAGCAATATAGGATGCTTATGTCACCGTAGCGCCAGCGAGGCAGAGCTAAAGGCAATTGAGCAACTGTTAAAAGTAAAAGTAGATATAGGAACTGTTAGCTACGGGAGTCCATTTATAAAAGCAGGCATTATTGTTAATAGTAGCGGTGTTGTGGTGTCTGAGCAAAATACAGGCCCTGAGCTAGGGCGGATAGAAGAGGTTTTTGGTGATTGAATGGAAAATAAAGAGGAGCTTGAGCAAAAGCTAATAAAATTTCAGATTCTACAAAGAAACCTGCAAATGCTGCGCGAAAGGGAAGATGTAATTATACAAAGGCTAGATGAGTTGGATCGGACAGATCAGACATTAGATGAGCTAACAAAAGGAGAAGCTCTAATTTCATTAGGATCTGGAAATTTTGTTTCTGGAAAAATTCTTGAATCTGAAAAAGTGCTGGTTGGTGTTGGCGGTGGAGTTGCAATAAGAAAAGATAAAAAAGAAGCAAAAAGAATTTTGGCCGATCGCATTGCTGAGCTACAAGGTATGCTAAAAGAGATATCTGTACAAGAGCAAATGCTTGTTGCTGAGCTACAAAGGATACAACCAGAAATTGAAAGTCTGTCCAAGTGAGGCAAATGTTTGGCTTTTTGAAGAAAAAATTACAAGAAAGTGTTAAGGCAATTGCTAAAGTTATAAAAAAAGAAGAGGAAATCGAAAAGGTAGAAGAAGCTGTAGAAGAGGTTGAAAAGGAATTTGAAGCTAAGGAAGAGATTGCCTACAAGGAAAAGCTAATCGAAGAGGCAGGCTATAAGCTGAAGCCTGAGATAAGGGAAATTGTTGAAAAGCCATATGAAAAAATTCCTAAAGAGAGAGAAGAAGGTCTAATAGAAAAAGTAAAAAAGAGAATAGCTGAAAAAAAGCTAACAGAGAAAGATATAAAAGATGTGCTATGGAATATACAGATTTCTTTAATTCAATCTGATGTAGCTGTTGAGGTTGCTGAAAAGATTTGTGCTGATTTAAAAAATGCTTTAATCGGAAAATCAATTAAAAGAGGGCAAATTGAAAAAATTGTTAAAGAAAGCTTAGAAAAAAGTATTTTGGAAATTCTTAAAGTTCCAAAGATAGATTTAATTGAAGAAGTAAAAAAGAAGAAGCCATATTTGATTTTATTTTTGGGATTTAACGGAAGCGGAAAAACAACAAGTTTAGCGAAAGTTGGTTATTTTCTTCAAAAGCAAGAATTTAAGGTCATATTTGCTGCAGCTGATTGCTTTCGTGCAGCAAGTATAGAACAGATTGAAGAACATGGCAAAAATATTGGAATAAAAATTATAAAACATAAGTATGGAGCAGATCCTGCAGCTGTTGTTTTTGATTCAAAAAAATATGGAGAAGCACATGATATTGATTTTATTTTAGCTGATAGCGCCGGAAGAAGTCATACCGATATTAATTTGGTTGAGGAATTAAAGAAGATATGTAGGGTTAACAAGCCAGATTTGAAGATACTTGTACTTGACTCACTTGTCGGCAATGATGCAACGAGTCAGAGTTTAATGTTTGATAAAGCAGTAGGGGTAGATGCTATTATCTTTACAAAGGCAGATGTTTATGAAAAAGGAGGAGCATTGTTATCAGCAACCCACACTATTAATAAACCTATAATTTTCATAGGTACGGGGCAAGGTTATAACGACTTAGAATCCTTTGATCCAGAAAAAATAATTAAATCCCTTTTAAGTTAAGGTATTTAAGCTTTCTTGAGAAAATTAAATTATGGAGCTAATAGAAATTAAAGGATTGTCTCAGGCTGTTAATAAGGAAACATTAAAAATCTATTTAGAAGCAGGAATTGCTAAAGAAGTTCTAGATTTAGAAAGACAAGAAAGATATTATGAATTCGTTGGTTATCGTAGTTAATTTTATTTCATACACGCCGTTTTTGGCCATTGCTTAGAATTTCTATGAAACCAGGTGCACTCGCAGCAGATTCCATGCCTCGGGCAATCTTTCTCCAGACAAGGACATCTTTCTTCATTCCTTTTTTTATTTGGGCATTCCATTTGGTCATCAAATCCTCTAGGCTTTATCCAAACT
>CAZZIA010000009.1:0-12676 GCA_964654075.1 uncultured archaeon
GAAAAACTTGACTTTAAAATTGGCATAATCCTTTAAAAGGTCTGCTGCCTCTGAAAAGGAATCTAGTGCAGCACTGCCTGCTGGGCAGTAAGAGAAAATATAAAGCTCAACGTCTGGTCTGTCCTGCTTTGGTATTTCTTGCGATGGTTGTTCTTGAACAGGTTGCTCTGGTTTTTCATTTAAATCAACTAGATATTGCTCTGATACTGGTATCAAATAATTCCCATCTTTTGTTACAAAAACGCTAGTTGGCTGTGAACCTTCATCTCCTTTTATCAGCATGTTTACAGAATATAGACTGTTTCCTGTCTCATTTATCGATATAAGCTCTGCACTTGCGCCATATCTTGGCAAAATATTCGTATTCATATAATTGATGACTTTATCTCCTATACTTTGCTTACTTACAAAAGCACCAGTAATATTGCAGCCAAAAGCTGCGCTTAAACCAAAACCAATAAAAAGAGCTATAACAGCAGTAACGATTAACTGCACTGGAATTTTTTTCTGAATCTTTTTCTTTTCTTCAGTCATACAAATTCATTTTTTATTAAACTATTTAAGTCTTTTGGTAACTGGTTTTTTGGTAGCTAGAATGTATCCAAATCCGATAACAATTGCTAATATAGGTCTTAAAATCTCTAAAAGAACAAATGCAGCAATTGCTGTCGTTAATGGCAGCATTTTTGAAAAAACTGAGAAGATTGGTATTGCTGACATAATTCCTTGCTGGAGAGATGGCCCTTGCTGCAGCAGTGCGCCTTCTTGTTGAACAGCGCCTTGTTCGACACCATAATTTTCTATACCTTTTAACATGGCGTCTTTCACTGATGCACATTGTGTCTGGGTTGCCAACGGCAGTTTTGACCATTCTTCATTTATAGAAGAAGTAAATCCTGAACTGATTTGGCTCACAAGCCCTGTTTGGATTTGTGACATATCTGTTGGGATGAAACTGCTGATTGTCGTCTCCATTTGCTGCTGGCCGACTTGCTCATAGTTTGGCATGTAATAAATTCCTAGAAAGAGTCCTATTACAACAAAAATATTTAACCATCTCAAGCAAGATGAAGTAAATCCTTTAGCGGATTTGAAAACAGACTTTCTCTCCTCAAAAGTTTTAGATATTAAAATAACTGGTAAAAATCCCAAACAAACTGCAGCCATAATTATGGATGGCTTAATCAGTAAATTTATTATAAAAACTGCAAGAAAAATTGGTAATAGGAATTTTATATTTGGCCTGAAGTGCATGCATAGCACAAAACCGGCTCCAGCTAAAAACAAAAATGGTAAAAGTGGTAGTATAGACTTTATAATATAAACTGCCGCTGCGAGCACAGCAGAAAGAACAGTCGCTTGTTGTACTTCTTGAAGAAAAATGCTTGTTAAGCTGTTTTGAAGCTCAATTGATTTTATAATAGTTAAGCCAGAAAATGATAGCGATAGGGCAGAAAGAATAAATAAAGCAAATATAAGCCCTAAAATTAGCCTCCTATCCACGTCTCTCCCTCATACTTATATTCAGGTTCTTTTTTCCTTTTTAGCCTTTCTTTTAATTTTTTAATTTTTTCTTTTATTTTTTCAATTATAGAAACTTCTGGTTTTAAAGCTTTTGGCTTAAACCCTATTTTTAGCTTGCCAAGACGCGGCAAGGAAACATATATTATAATTATTACACATGCTATTGCAGCAACTACAATAGCAATCCATGTCCAAGGCAAAGCTACTTTGCCTAATCCTTCTTTAATTGCAATTAAATCGGTTTCAGTCGTGTTTAGCAGATTTTTTATTTGAGCAAATAGCTGGTAAGCTGAATAATAATCTCCTTGCTCTATATATGCGCTTGCATTATCTAATAGGTCTCTTGTTTCATTTAGCTTGGCCTCAACAAGGCTGACATTACCTCCAGCAGCTTTTGTTTGGTTAAAAACCAGAGAGACATTTGTATACCATGCAGTTAGATTTTCAAATTCTGGTAAAATTGTTTCATTAACCATCTCGGCGCTCGGCAAAACAATTAAGTTTGAAGTTACTGTTTTAGAAACACCGGTTGCAGCTGCTTTAAATGTTATTGGATAGCTCTTTACTTCTGCATCTCCTGGTATGCTAAAAGTAATATTATAAGTTTTTTCAGCATTTTTTGCTATATCTTTTGCGCTTGGCTGAGCCCACCATGTTTCATTAATTCCGCTTACAGAAACAGAAACACTTGTTAGTGCAACAGCGCCAGTGTTTTTAACTTTTATTGTCTCTATTTTTTCTTTACCTTGTTCGATTTTTATCTCAGTTGGATAGTCTGTTATTGATAGGGCTGTTGTTGTATTTGTTGTAGCTGTGGTTGTTGTGGTTGTAGCTCCTCCATCTCCTGCTGCTGCTGCAGCAGAGACATTATAATTTATTGTTGTGGTTTGTCTGTCATATACTGTTCCAGAAGTATTTGTGGTTATCGTTAGTGTGCAAGAACCAGCAGAACTTGCATTAAATGTCCAATAACTTAGCAAAGTATCATTACTACCTCCACCAGCAATATTCCCAAGTTGTATTGTAGAAGGTGCTGAACCGCTAACTATTACAATGCAGGCGCTACTTAATGAGTAACTTACATTTACACCAGAAGCTGTTTTATAACCATAATTTGTAACTCTTGGTTTGCAAACAGCAATATTACCTACAGTTAAACTATAAGTTTGTCCATGAACACAATAAGTCCTACCATAATCATCCAATTTCAGCGCTGTTTCATTTACGGTAAAATCTTTAGATGTATTCCCATAATTTAAATTATTTGTATTATTGTCTGTTGTGTTTACTAAAAGTTTATATATACCACCAAGTGCTGTGCTGCCCAAAGTGAGATTCAAAGTATAGTAAGGTCCGGAAGGAATATAAGTTGCGCTATTTAAAGTTGGACTTAGGCTTTTTCCTGAACTAGTTAGAGAGCTAACATTTTGATGGATTGCACTAACAAGGAAATTTGAAGTTTCAAAATTAGGTATAGCAGTTCCATTTTGGTATTTTGGTGTTACATTAACTAAAATATAAGATGTTAAACCTGGAATTATGTAATTTCCACCTGTGTTATTTGTAACTGTTGATAAAGTGGTATCTAATTCATGTGTTAAATCCACAATCAAACTCAAATTAAATGTTTTGTAAGGATATCCGTTTGTTGTGTTAAAGAAAATCCAGCCCTTGTAAAGACCTGTGTTGTTCGTATTTATTGTATTAATTGTGATATTAACATTTGTAAGATTTCCGGTTCTTGCTGGAATATCTCCACTTATTATATTAAATGTTAAAGGCATGTATTTTGATGAATCATCAGATTTTGTTAGATTTGTTGAGTTTGTAATTTCTTGAATTGTTAAATCATAGTCAGCTGTATTATTTATGTAGAAACTTATCTGCCTAGGATTATCTGTTCTGTTTATTCCTAAATTATCTTTCAATGTGATATTTTCAGATGTAAAGCTATTATTAACTCTTAGGCTTGCTTTTTTCAGCTCAATTGTTCCATTAAAATAAATTGGAGTTGAATCAGATGTATTGTTTGAAATTGCATATATTTTCCAATATTCAGCTGGCGATGGGAAAGTTGAGAAAATATAGTCTGTTGAATTGGCTGTTGTAGAATTTGTTATGTTTGTTTGCTTTAAACTTTCAGTTGAATTGTAAATTGTAAAATTAACAAAATTGCTTCCAATTACAGTAAAATTGATTTCCATCCCTGCAACATTTGTAATATTAGAGACATTGAAATAATAAATCTCAGAAGTCGAATTTGTAACATTTCCTGAAAATGTTCCTATATTGCTTGCATTAACATTAATTGGAACATCTAATGTTACTGTTATATTAATATTATCGGTAGCATTTGTGTAATTTGTTATTGTTACGTTTCCATTATACCTACCAGGTGCCAAACTGCTTACATCAAAAATCAAAGTTGTTACATTTTCACCAAGAGAGCTCATATTTATGTTATTTGTGTAAGTGTAATTTGTTCCGTTCCAACCATAAACAGAAAATGGTGCAGAACTAAAAGTTGAATTTTTAATATTCGATGTTGAATTTGAGACATTTAATATAATACTGGCACTGATATTATTTCCTAAGGTTATTGTTCCATTATAATTTATCGTTGTCCAATTAACATACAATTCATCTGGAGTTGCATTAAACTGACCGCTTGCACTCCATTTAATTGCGGAACCTGGAATTAATAGAAAGCAAAATATTAAAAATATAATAGGTAATAGATACTTAAATCTAAATTTCATTTAATCACTTGATTTTTGCATTTCCCGGCATAAAAACTTTTCTACTTTAGCTTTTTTATAAGCTTTTTAGCCCTTTCAAGCATATTTGACTTTAATCCGATAAAAATTCCGCCTTTTTTACCTGAGCAAAAAGTGCTTTCGCCTGGTTTTATTATTTCATTTAAAATCGGTGCTTCAAAATCCAAGTGTATTACTCTGCTTCTGGTGGCAGCATCTTGCTTGTGGATATAGGCATTAACTTTTATTGGAATTTTTGACTCAGCTGGGCCACTCATAATATTTATAAATAAGCAATGTTATTTAAAATGTATGTGGGTTTATTTAGCTGTGATAATAGTTGCTGCTATAATTCTTTATGTAATCTATGTCTTTAACAGACTGATAACATTAAGAGCCAGAGTAAACAATGCATGGGCGCAGATTGATACGCAGTTGAGGAGAAGATATGATCTTATACCAAATCTTGTTGAAGCTGTGAAAGGATACATGGGATATGAGAGAAAGGTTTTAAATGAGGTGACAAAGGCAAGAGCTGCAATGGCAGGTGCAACAAGCCCCGGTGAGAAATCCCGAGCCAACGATATGCTAACAGGAGCCTTGAAATCGTTATTTGCTGTTTCTGAAAGATATCCTGACCTGAAGGCAAGCAAGAATTTCATGATGTTACAGGAAGAGCTTGCTGGAACTGAGAATAAAATCGCGTATTCAAGACAGTTTTACAATGATTCTGTTCTAGGGTATAATGCATACACGCAGTCTTTCCCAGCAAGGATTTTTGCAAGTCCATTTAGATTTGAAATGAGCAGAGACTTCTTTAAAACTGTTGGCGAAGCTAGAGAGCCAGTGAAAGTAAAGTTTTAGTTCTAGGTTTTTTTATGCCAATATATGAGCGTATAGAGAGCAATACAAGGAAAACTTATTTGCTAATAGGAATTTTTTGTTTGCTAATAGTTGCTATTGGCTGGATAATTGGTCAAATAACTGGTCTGGGAATTTTTATCACAGCAATTGCACTGATATTTGCAATTGCTATTAATATATTTAGCTGGTACAAGAGCGATAAAATAGCAATAAGGCTAACTGGGGCAAAGCCTGCTAAAAGAGAAGATTATTTATATTATTACAATACTGTTGAAGGCCTTTCTATTGCTGCTGGACTTCCGATGCCAAAGCTGTATGTTATCGAGGATCAGACAATAAACGCGTTTGCAACCGGTAGAGACCCTGAGCACTCAGCAATTGCAGTGACAACTGGAGCTTTAGAAAAACTAAAAAGGCTAGAGCTTGAAGGCGTTCTTTCACACGAGCTATCTCACATCAAGAATAAGGACATATTAATCGCAACAATTGTGATAGCTCTGGTTGGCGTTGTTGTATTCCTATGCAACATCACATGGAGAATGCTTTTCTTTGGCGGGCTTAGGGGGAGAAGAGGTAAAGGCGGAGGTATTATTTTGCTGCTTGGCCTTGTGCTAATTGTTCTTGCTCCTCTATTTGCATATATTATTAAATTCGCGATTTCTCGTAAAAGAGAATTTTTAGCTGATGCAGATGGTGCACTACTAACAAGATATCCTGCTGGACTTGCAGACGCGCTTGAAAAAATTAAAAATGAAAATGTGCAGCTAAAAACAGCAAACAGTGCAACAGCCCATCTATTTTTTGCAAACCCTTTTAAGAAAGGGGACTGGTTTAGCAATTTGTTTTCAACTCATCCTCCTTTAGATGCTAGGGTAAAGGCTTTAAGAGAGATGTAAAATGAACAATTTGATTAAAAAATTCTTTGTGATTGTATTTCTTGTCATAATTGTTTTCACTACTATACTCTCATTACCTAATTTTTTGTTCCAATTTATATCTTTTAAATCATCTGGTTTGACACTTATAGTAAGCGTTGCTTTTATGCTTATTTTTGTGCCTTATATGTTTATCAAAATGCTCATTCTCTTTTTAGATAGAATAAGAACTGGTTTAACTATAAGGAATGTTGCTAATGAGCTAAACCTACAAAGGGTTTTTCATTTTACGAAAAGGGGAATAATTGAAGTAAGGGGCATAATTAAAGGATATGATGTATCTATAAAATTAACAAATATAGCCGATTGTGAAGAGTTATTTTTAAGTGAATTGATTGGTGCTATTGGTATAACTCCTTTCCATCTCTTTCCTTTTATTTTCACACCATATACTGAAGTTAAATTAACAAGCAACAAAAATATAGCTAGCCCGATAGTTATAAGAAGAGAGGATATGTTTGACGATATTATTAAAAAAATTAGTATACAAGATATGGAAATTGGTGACCAAGCATTTGACGAGCGATTTTTAATTAAATGCGATGATGAACAAGCTCTTAAAAATATTTTAAATGAGGAAATGAGAAATGAAATTAAAAAAAATCATCAAAAATCAATAATAAGGATAGTTGAAAATAAAATATATTATACGCAAAAAGGAGGAATAAAGGATAAAGAATATTTAATGTTTATAATTAGCTTATTAACCAAAATTGCAAATAAAATTAAATAATAGAAACTCTTTTAATCTTTTTATTAATGTCAAACTTTATCATTTTCCTATCAATTTCATTTTTCTTTGAATTGAAATCTTTTTTGCAAACAGCACAAGTTATATCCTGCTCAATATCAGAAAACCAACTGGGTTCTACTATGAAATTTCCACAACTAGGGCATTTTAAAACAACAACCTCAAGAAATGCATTCATATTTCATCAGCTGTTGCAAAATCTATTCCGCCTAAATGCATCAAAGGTTTGAAATTTTTTAAATTAACCTTTCCATTAAAAACCTCTTTTTTAAAGTGCGCCTCAACGACTTCACCGATAACTAAACAATGCTCGCCTTCTCTTATTTCTTTTAAAATACATTCAAGATTTATCGGACATTCCTTGACAAGAGGTGGTTTAACTTTTTTAGCTTTTGCCCATTTAAGGCCAGCTTTTTCCAGCTCATTCACACCAACTGGCCAAGCTTTTCCACAAACTAAAATCTGCTTTTTCAAGGAAGCTGATGGGATGTTAATTACAAACTCCTTTGTTTCAGCTATATTTTTATACGTATGATGCTCACGGCCGCATGCAAAGCTAACTAAAGGTGGGTCAAATTCAACTGGCATTACAAATGAAAATGGAGCAGCATTTATCCTTCCTTTTGCATCAACAGTTGTAACTAGCCAAACTGGTCTTGGAGCAAGAAGTTTGTATGCATGCATTTTGCTCAACAAATATTTTTTCCAATTTCTTGCAAAAGTGTTGCATTTACATAAATCGGAGCTTTGAGCCTCACTGCAACTGCAATCGCATCTGATGGCTTTATATCAAGCTTTAGAACTTTATCCTTTGCCCTTAAAACCATATTTGCATAATAATATCTTCCATCAAAATTTGTTAGCTTTACTGATTCTAAGGTTATGTTAAAACTTTTTAAAACCTCAGCAAAAGAATCATGCGTGTTTGGCCTTTCCTCTATCTTATCCTCTATCCCCAGCTGGATTGAATATGCTCTCTCAGGAGAGGTTGTTGCAATAATTGCTGTGCAATTATCTCCTATTATTATGTCACTGCCAACAACTTTTATAACGCTTGCCTCAACAAAACCTTCTTCTCTTAAATTTACAAGAGCAATTGATAAGATTGCAATTAAAACTATAGCAACTATGCCTACAGCCAATAGCGGAAATCGACAAGGCCTTTTCTTTTTTATTTTTCTTTTTACATTTTTTCTCTTTGGCATAAAAATCATTTGTTATTACTTAAATATAAATTGGTGCCCGCAGCGCGATTCGAACGCGCGACCCCCTGCTTAGGAGGCAGGTGCTTTAGATCTTATGTCTATCCAACCTGAGCTATGCGGGCATAATTTAATTAAACTTGCAGAATTAATAAAAGTTTAATAAGTTTCTTTTGATTAAGATTTTCTTTTTAAAGAAAAGCTTAGATAAATACTTTTATCTCTCTTTTTCCTGCCACAGCTCTTAGCAAATCTTTTCCTATATCAGAGCCCTTGCTAACTTTTATTTGGCCCGCCCTACCTATTGTTGCTGTAAACAAATATTGATTTTCTATGTAAACATTTGCATTTTGGCCTGCTAGCTCCTTTCCAAATGAAATCACAATATATGCGCCTGTTTCACCAAAATCAAATCTTACCTCCTTTCCTAAAGATTCAACAGCAGGCTGAACATCTATTTGAAGACCAAGCTTTTTCTCTAAAGCTTTAATCATTTTTCCATCCCTTCCAATTAGCCTGGGTATTGCCTCATTTCTAACTCTTGCTATAATTTTTTGGTCCGATAGAAATTCTACCTGTACAGCCGGATCAAAGCGCCTTAGCTCTCCTAGTATTCGTTCGCTTGCTAACCTTTGCAAAGCAGCCTTCTTCTCTTCTTTAATTTGAATCACAGCTGTTTGCTCTCCATATGTATATATCTCATATTCTAGTTTGTCTGTTTCAAAATCCCTTACATCAACTACAGGCCTTGCTAAATCTGCTTCGGTCATACCTGTTGGAACTTTAACTGTTAGGCTTAAAGAGTAAACTTTTTTTACCTCACCATCTTTTATGAAAATTATAGTATCAATCACATGAGGTATTACTCCAAGCTCAACGCGGCCAATAAATCTTTGTATAGCATCCACTGTGTCACTAGCATGCAAAACCCCAACCATTCCGACTCCAGCTAGTCTCATATCTGCAAAAGTTTGAAAATCCCTTGTTTTCCTCATTTCATCAAAGATAGTATAATCTGGCCTTACCAGTAGCAATATGTCAGCTGTCTTTGCAAAAGATCCATTTAAAGGGCCATATTGTGTTATTTCTGGCGGAACTTGTAAATCCCTCGGGCATTCCATTGTTTTTATAACTTTACCTTCCTTTAGATAAAATTCTGCAAGAGAGCCAGCAAAACAGGTTTTTCCTCCGCCAGGAGGACCTGCTATTAAAATTCCTTCAGCTCTTTTTTCTAGCCTTTCCTTTAGTTTTTCAGAAAGTTTATAGTCATCTAAAGTTAGCTTAACTATCGGTCTGACAGCTGTTATTTCTAAACCATCAGAAAAGGGCGGTCTTGCAATTGCAATTCTTATATTTTTTAGCTGTATCACAGATGCACCATGCTGGCCAAACTCAATAAATGCTCCTTCCTCGTATCGCGCCGCATCCATGATTTCTCTTGCTATTGCATCTAGCTCTTCTGTTTTAATTGGTTTTTTAGCTAGAGGTGTAAATTTTATTGCTCCTGGCTTTCCTCTTTTAGCATACGGAAGCGCACCTTCTTTTAGATGAACAGACATTGTATCTGGGGTTAGAAAACTCTCTAGTTTTATTTTTTTTGCTATTTTATACGGCTCAAAATAGCTTACCTTAATGCCTTCTGCCTCTGCGACCAAAGCTTGCGGTAAATCTGTTGTGATTAGCACAGCTTTGTTTGCTTTAGCAACATCTTGTATCAGAGCATCAATCCTGCCTGACTTGGCAAGTAAAATATCCTCATAGCCAGGCCTCTCACCAACAAACTTTAAATTAATATTATGCTTTTTTACAAGAGCCCTTACCTTTTTTATTTCATCAAGGCCAACAAAGCCAACTTCCTTTCCTCTTGCTGCTAAACCCTGCAACTCGCCCATAACTATTTCCGGTATTATTAGCTCAGCTCCATCAAGCTTCCCGCCCCTAATCAAAGAGCTAAGCTTACCTGAAATAATCGCAGATGTATCTATCACAACCCTTTCAAGCGCATGCCTTAACTTCTCAGGTTTTCTTTTCTTTCTCATTAAAATCACTTATATTTTGAATTATTTAACTCTTCTTGCCGAGGCCTTATAAAATGTCGAATATCCTACAAAATATATTTTCCTTTGAAAGAATACTTATATACATCATAAAAGAAAATTGTGTATGCGAACAAAATGCCCTGAATGCGGCTCAGACAAAATTGAGATAGGAAGAAAGGAAATTCTCTGCACGAACTGCGGATTTGTGCTTGATGACAGCATGCTTATAGGTTAAAGAACTCTCTTCTAATTTTTTTAAGTGTAACTACCCTCAAACTTTTATATAAATCTTAATAATTAAATTCTATGCCATTCACTGTTTTGCAGACTGTTTTAATATTTGCGGTTGCTTTAAGCCTAGTAGCAATCGCAATACCATTTCTCTCAGGAATGATCCAAAGTGCAATGGATAGCTCAGAAATAAAACTTGTTCAAAGCCATTTCGCAAGTTGTGCTGACAAAATTTTAGAGACAGCGAGAACAGGAACTGGGAGCAGATGCTTTATAGCAGCTGACCGCGGAAGAGTTACAGCTCATAATGACAGCCTGCAATATGAAATCGTAACAAAAGGAAAGGTTTGCGATTCTCATCCTTGGGTAACAATAGATAAAAAAAGGTACATAGAGCAGAGATGCGATGTATCAGAGCCTTATAGAACTTATAAATTAAGGTGGCGCTGGCCATCTGAAGTAACTATAGAAGCGACAACTGCTGAAGGAACAATTACAGATGGAGACACGAGCAGCGAAATAACATTTGAAATCCCACTTGAATTTGAAACCCTGACAGTAAAGGCTGAATTCCAAGTAGAAGGCTTCTCTGGAAAAAACATTGACATTGCTAGGATTTCATTAACAGAAGAAAAAGTGGTAATGAGCGCGAAAATATATTAACCAAAAACAAATGATTTATATGAAAAAGGCGATTTTAGCTTTACTTGTGCTGCTTTTAATTGCACAGCCTGCCCTTGCCACAGTACCAACAGTGCAGCTAATCCAAAACCCTGTCAACGGCAAAATAGAAATTATATTAAATATAACACATCTTGGCCAATCCCAAGACCACTTTGTTGATCGAATCGAACTATATTCTGGTGAAAAGCTAATAGCAAGCTGGGTCTCAAATGAAACTAACTATGTGAAGGCAGAAAGCTGGCAAATAAAAACCCAAATTCCTGCTCAAGAAAACTTGTTGGCAAGAGCCCACTGCACTCAGCATGGCTGGTCAGGCCAAGCTGGATTTAATATTGGATTTAACATTTGGTATATTGCAGCAGCAATAGCAGTTATAATAGTTGCGCTGTTTCTTATCAGAAAATTTTATACAAAGTAGGATATTTTTGTAACTTTGCTCTAACTAATTTAATTTGCTCTTCAAAAATGCTTCACAAAGTTCTTGCGATGATCTTACAAGCTTCAAACCCCTTTTCTGTTTGACACACCAACTCAAATCACCTAATCTCATTAAAATACCTCCATAACATATCCACAAATTTATCTGTATTCTTTAAAATAATATGTTCTTTAATAACTTCTCTTACTAAAATATCTCTTTTCCTTAAAGCAATTTCAAAATTTTTTAAGTTAGAGGTTTTTATGTTAACATCTTTTCCATAAGTTCTTCCTATTTTTCTTATTTTTTCTTTGTCAATTTCCCCTATCGCCAAAATATCTATATCTGATTCCTCTGTTGCATAACCTCCAGCAAAAGAACCAAACAAAATAAGAATCCCATCAAATTTAATTTCCCTTTCTATTTCTGATAGAAGTTTTTTTACTAAGAACACTTTGCTTAAAAATTTAATTGTAATATAATTTTCAGTCATAGAAATTAAATCTCTAGTTGCTAGATTTTCGAGATTAAGATGAAAATACTTATTTTTTCCTTTTGTTTTTGATTTTAGAAAATTGTTTTTTTCAAGTTTATTCAGATTTAGCAAAACGGTTCTATGATTAAGTTCTAAAAGTCTTGCTATTTCTCTCACATAAAGCTCTTTAAGATAATTATCTCTATATAAGGAAGTTATTTTCAAGCTCGTCTCATTAATGGTTATTTTATTATCCATATGGATATATTTATAACCAATACTAATATTTAAACTTTTCGTATTGATTTTGATACGAATGTTTTTATAACAATAATCAGGATAATGATTTGTTATCCCACCTTTATCCAATCTTTATCCTTATTATATTATTTATAGATATACACTTTGATAATGATTTATTATCCATTCTTTATCAAAGCAATTACTAATCATATACTTTTCTGGGATAATAGTGGGATAAAGATTTGTTATTCCAGATTTGCAATTAAACTCATAAGTGAGTTGTATAAGTATGCTATGAATATGCTGTCAAAATGTTTAAATAAGACACAAAATAATATCATTATAAGAAGCTTACAGGTGTGAATATGGAGCAAGAATTAAAAATAAACATAGATTTTACAAAATATAAAGGGAAATACATTGCTTTAGTAGATGAAAAAATTGTTGCTAGCGGAAAAAATGCTAAAGTTGTGCTTGAAAATGCCAAGGCAAAATATCCTAAAAAGGAAATTGTTCTGAGAAAAATACCTGAAGAGGAAACACTAATTCTTGTG
>CAZZIA010000009.1:12776-14245 GCA_964654075.1 uncultured archaeon
GACATCTTTAATAAATTTGATATTTTGTTCAAGGAAAGAGAAAAGAAAACTGTTTTTAAGTTTTAATTGAGTAAATCATCTAGCAGATTTTAGAAGCGATTTGCAATTAAAACGTTTTATCCTGCTCTGGTCAATGATTTATTACAAAACTGTGCTTAAAAACAAAGGCATAGTTTTTAGGTTAAGAATAAGCACATCTTTAGGATATTTTCTGTGCGGCTTGCTAACTTTGATTTCGACCTTGAGCCCTCCTGCTATACAGTCTATCTCGAAACTGTTCCTGAAATAAAAAATTGAGCCAAACCTTCTTAATAAATGGGATTGAGCCAGCCATTCATAAAACGCGCTGTCCAGATATTTTTCGCCGGACCATAAAGCAAAAGTTCTTGCTATGAACGGGTCCAAAAAGAAGAATTTTCTTTCTTTTCTCCATATGATTTTTTTCTCATTACCATAAAATGCCTGATCAATAATATAGAGATTTTTCAGGGTTTCCACATAGTCTTGGACGGTTTTGTAAGACACGCCTATATCCTTGCCTATGGTTGAGAAAGATAGAGGAGAAGGAGACTTTCTGATTATACTTGAAATAACTGCTTTCGTAAGATGCATGCTTTTTTTGGATTTCAATATCTCTCCCTCGAATCCTGCTATAAACTGCTCTTCTGCTGTCTGGTCTTCATTTATTGAAAGCGGGAATCCGCCTGTTTTGATAAAATCAGAAAACAATCTTAAAATTTCATCTTCGTTTTTTAGCAGGCTTTTCATATCTTTTTCAATGTCTCCAGTTGTCTCTATTTTTATTCCTTTAACATCCAAAAATTCCCTGAAGGAAAGGGGATATACTGTTATGTTTTTTCCTTTTCCTCTTCTGCCGGGAAAAAGCTCTGCGTCCCTCCTAAGCTTTAGCGAGGAAGAGCCTGTGATTGTCAGGACATCGTCTTCAAAAACACCTAAATCTATATAACCTTTAATTATTCTCCACCATTCTGGAAGGCTTGTTACCTCATCCAAAAAAATATAACTTGACTTAATATTTTGCGTTTTTCTGAAATCCAGATAGGTATCCATGATTTTTTTGAACGATTCTATATCTGGGATAAAATCGCAATTGAAATAAAAAATGCTTTCAGCAATATTCTTCTTCAAAAGTTCATGTATAAGGATTTTTATTCCTGTGCTTTTCCCTACCTGACGGGAGCCTATGACAAAATTCAGCGAAAATGGTTCTGTGCTTATCTGCCTTATCCATTTGGGAAACCATCTTGTTTTCATAGACTCAAATCTCTTAATCGTAATATCTTCCTGCCCTTTCCACCATGGATTATGCTTTGCTATCAATTCGTCCATCTTGACCAACTATAGAAGTATTAGTTCTAATCATTTATAAATACATTAGATATGACACTTCTATGCCTATAACCATTAATGAAAAACTTTGCCTAAAAGAAATAGTAGAAATAGTTGTT
>CAZZIA010000010.1:0-14184 GCA_964654075.1 uncultured archaeon
TTTCAGCAATATGCACGGCGAGCACGAACAACAACAGAACATGATTCAGGAGTGTATTCAAAAAGTTTTGCCTGATAAATATTGGAATTATGCCAAACGATTTTCAGAAGAAATATATCAAGTTTGTGGTTCTTCAAGAAGTATAGATTGTGATAAGAATCAATCAGTTGTACTTATGACATCTGTTGGTATAAATTCTGACGATGTTATGGATTGTGTAAAAAAAGACGGAGAAACATATTATCAACAAGACATAAATGATGCTACTAATTTACAATTAAGATATTCACCTTCTTTTGTGATAAATGGTGAATATTTAGAGAATGTAAACAGGAGCCCTGAAGGAATTAAATCTGCAATTTGTTCTGCATTTACTACACCACCTGAAAAATGTTCTCAAACTTTATCAGCAGGCTCAAGCAGTTCAACTGGCGGGTGCACGTAACTAAACACATATTTTACATTTTTCAAGATCTGGAAAAGCTTGTTTATGCAAATCACAAATCAATCCGTTTTTTCTAATTGTTTTACAAATTTCGCAAAGTTCTGTCATTGCCGTGACAGCTGTTAGCTCACCTGCTGCTATGCGGCCTGCTAACTTTTCTATTTCTTCTGTCACGGTCCTATCTTTTTGCAAAATCTTTATTTTTAACCCTCTCAGCTGTCTCATATATTGTGATATAGCAGCCTGTGTTACACCAAGCCTGAGTGCGACATCTTTTTGTGTTAAAGAATGCCTTTCCATAAGTTCTTTTGCTATTAGTGCTCTTATTCCTGGCAACACATTTTGGACAACTATTTCACAAAAAGGTTTCATAATAATTATATCTCAGGCAAATATTTAAATATAACGGTGTTATAATTTTTAATGATGAGAATGCAAATTTACATGGATCATGCAGCAACAACTCCTATTCGAAAAGAAGTGCTTAAATCAATGCAACCATATTTTTCAGAAAAATTTGGCAATGCCTCTTCCATTTATTATTTGGGAAGAGAAGCAAAGGAAGCTTTAGAAAGCTCAAGGGAGAAAGTTGCAAAAATTTTAGGCGCAAAACCAAGTGAAATATTTTTTACTTCCGGCGGGACTGAATCAGATAATTTAGCAATAAAAGGTCTTGCTTTTGCAAGCAAAGGAAGGCATGTTATTACTTCTAAAATAGAGCATCATGCTGTGTTAAATCCTTGCAAATGGTTAGAAACTAAAGGATTTTCTGTTAGTTATTTGCCAGTAGACAAGTACGGTCTTGTAGATATTGAAAAATTAAAAAGTGCAATTAGAAAGGATACATTCCTTGTTTCAATAATGCACGCAAACAATGAGATTGGGACAATTCAAGATATAGAGGAAATCGCAGAAATTTGCAAAGAAAAAAGAATTTATTTTCATACAGATGCTGTTCAAACTGCTGGAAAAATTCCAATTAACTTAAAGAATGTAGACCTACTTTCTGCATCTTCCCACAAGATTTATGGGCCAAAAGGTGTTGGCTTGCTATTTAAAAAAGAAGGAGTGAAAATTGAGCCGCTCACACACGGTGGCGGCCATGAATCTGAGCTAAGGTCAGGGACAGAAAATATCGCAGGAATAGTTGGTTTTGCAAAAGCTCTTGAGCTTGCTCAAAAAGAAATGAAAAAAGAATCAAAAAAGCAAACAAAATTAAGGGACAAACTTATATCTGGAGTTTTAGAAATTCCAGATTGCTGGTTAAACGGACATTCTGTTAAAAGGCTTCCAAACAATGCAAATTTTTCATTCAAATTCATAGAAGGCGAGTCATTGGTTCTTTTGCTAGATCAAGCAGGAATTTCTGCCTCAACTGGCTCTGCATGCTCAACCAAGAGTTTAGAACCAAGTCATGTGCTAACTGCAATAGGTCTAAAGCCTGAGGAGGCCCATGGCTCGTTGCGCTTGACGCTAGGGATAGAAAATACAGAAAAGGACATTGATTATGTTTTAAAAGTTCTGCCGGGCTGTGTAGAAAGGCTAAGAGTAATTTCACCATTTAAGTGATTTTATGTATTCAAAAAAAGTTATGCAGCATTTTTTGCATCCGAAAAACATGGGGAAAATAAAAAATCCAGACGGCATTGGAAAGGTGGGGAATATTTTATGTTTGCCTACAGGTTCAAAGATTCAAGCGAACCCCATTTTAAGTTCAATTGAAACATTAAAAGTCGGCTCAAAGGTATTAAGCCATAATGGAAAATATAGCAAAGTAACTAAGACATTTAAAAGAAAATATTCTGGAGAAGTTATTAATATCAAAGGTAGGTTGGGTATAGTAAGATTAACACCAGAGCATTTAGTTAAAGCAATAAAAGTACCGAAAGAAGATAAATATTTACATATAAAGAATAAACAAACTCTGTCATCAGATTGGTATCATGCAGGTGATTTAAAAAGAAATGATATTCTTCTTTACCCTATACCAAAGATAGTTAAAGATATTAAGAAAGTAAAAGTGGACACTTCTAAATTAAAATATGATTTCAGAAGTAAAGGAATACCAAAATTAATAAACGTTGATGGAGATTTTTTAAGATTGTCTGGATATTTCATAGCTGAAGGCAATACAAATATGGAAATAACTCGTGTCTGTACAACATTTACCTTCGGATATCATGAAAAAAAATATATTAAAGATGTCATCTATTTACTAAAAAAAATATTTAAAGTAGAGCCAAAAGTGAATGAATTTAAACAAAGAAATACTGTTGTGATAAGAGTTGATAATGTTCATCTAACACGATTTTTCAATAAATTATTTGGAAAAGGTTGTGAAAATAAAAAAATTCCAAATTTCATGTTATTTTTGCCAATTGAAAAGCAGAAAGAGTTAATAAGAGGACTTTGGAATGGTGACGGTTTTGTCAATAAGAAAATTCCTCGAGCAGGTTTTTCAACTATCTCTTACAAATTAGCGCAACAATTAAAGTTCCTTCTAATCAGACAAAGAATAATTCCTTCTTTTTATACAGAGGAAGCTAAAATAAAGAAAGGAGTACATCATAAAAAATGCTATAGAATACATGTAGGAAGCTGGTCTGTTCGGAAGCTAGTAAAAATACTTGATATACCTATAGAAAAAAAAGAAATAAAAAATGATTCTTGGGCTGATGATAATTATATTTATTTACCTGTTACGTCAATAAGTAGAGAATTTTACAAAGGCAAAGTACACAATTTAGAGATAAAGGGAATACACTCCTTTACTACTGATTCTGCACTAGTTCATAATTGTGGGGACGTGATGTATCTTTACATCAAAGTTAAAGGCTGCAAAATAAAAGATATTAAGTTCGAAACGTATGGTTGTGCAGCCGCGATATCCTCAAGCAGTATGATAACTGAAATTGTAAAAGGAAAGACAATTGAACAGGCACTGAAAATAAAAAAAGAAAATATTATAAAAGAATTGGGCCAACTTCCTCCAATTAAAATTCATTGCTCTGTTTTGGCAATAGAAGCTTTGAATGAAGCTATTTATGATTATTTAAAAAAGAATAAACTAAAAATCCCAAAAGAATTACAGAAGAGACATAAAACAGTACAACAGACACTGGAAAGCATAGAAAGAAGGCATGCACATATGAAAATTTAGAAGTTATAAAAAAGTCGATATGGAACAGTTTTATAATGAGATTAAAAGTAGTTTGTTTGATATCTGGTGGGATTGATAGCCCTGTGGCAGCTGGGCAAGTTGCAAAGAAGTTTGATATCATCCCTTTACATTTCTGTCTTTATCCATTTTACTGTAAAGGTTCGTTCGAAACTATGATCATGGTTTTAAGAAGGCTAAAAAGAAAGACTAAATTTAAAAATTTAATAATTTACCCCTGGGCTAACATACTCTCAGCTATTTTAAAAGGTCAGAATAGAAAATATATGTGCGTTCTTTGCAGACGAGCCATGTACAAAGCAGCAGAATTAGTTGCTAAAAAAGAAGGTGCTCAAGCATTTGCAACTGGCGAATCACTTGCCCAGAAAGCGAGCCAAACCTTGTCTAATCTAGCTGCAACTTCACATGGATTAAAATATCCAATTTTAAGACCTCTTTTAGGTCTGGATAAAACTGAAATTGAGGCAATTTCTAAGCAATTAGGTATATGGTCAGAATCCCATACCGGCTGTTGTACAGCTACTCCAAAATATCCAGTGACAAGAGCAGATACAGAAATATTAAACAAATTATACAAAGAGTTGCAAATTGAAAATATTCTTGAACATAATTTCAAAAAAATAATAAAGTTAAAATCATTAAATAAGAGACCACTAGAATATTTATCCTTATTTTTAAAGAGGATTTGATATGATTGAAAAAAATATCTTACAAATATTTGGTAGAAAAAGACTCGGGTTGTTTATCGTTATGTTTGGCATTTTTGGCATAGCTGTAAGTTTGGTAATTCCTAACTTGATTGTACCTTGTTGTTTAGTAATGGCGCAAGCATATTCTAAAATGTTATTTTTATTAATTCCAATTTTTATTATAATTCTAATTATTGGGTTATATATCTTTTTTAGACCAGAGCCTGAGGTTAAAAAAATAGAAAAAGGGAGCTTCGGAAATATACTCAAAAAATTAACAGGTGATGAAAAGGAAATTCTTGAAAAAATTATTGAGTCTGAAGGAAGTATATTACAATCTGTTTTAGTTGATAAAACCAAATTTACAAAAGTTAAAGTTACAAGAATTCTTGATAAGCTTGAAGGAAAGGGATTAATAGAAAGAAAAAGGCGCGGCATGACTAATGTTGTTATTCTAAAACATTGAAACTAGTTTCACATTAATATTAATATGCTGTTTCATTTCTATGATTTCTTATGGGTAACCAAAATAAACTTCGGGAAGAAGTTATAGAAATCAAAGGTATGCATTGCAAAAGCTGTGTTGAAAAAATAGAAACAAAATTATCGCAGCTGAAGGGTGTGGACAAAGCAAGGGTAAGTCTTGTTGAAGAAAAAGTGTATATTTGCTTTAATCCAACACAAATGAATCTTGATACAATAAAAAAAGAAATCGAAAGTATAGGCTACGGAACTGGCATCAATAGCAAAACAAAGAAGAGTAGTATAAAAGAAGGAATAATTTACGGTTTAATTCCACATATAGGTTGCATAGCTTTCATCATAGGTTCTATACTTGGAGTTACCGTGCTTATGGAATTCTTTAAACCTCTCTTAATGAACAGATATTTTTTTCATATACTTATTTTGATATCGTTAATGTTTGCAACAATTTCTTCAGCCATATACCTGAGAAAAAACAGTTTCTTGTCATTAGCTGGTATAAAGAGAAAATGGAAATATCTTTTGACCATGTACGGTTCAACGATAGGAATTAATCTTGTGCTTTTTATGGTAATATTTCCGCTTCTCGCAAACGTACCTTCACAATCAATAACGGGAGTAACAGGAGCTTTTATCGGAATAGGAGGTGAAAATGATATTTTTTCGCTAAGATTAAAAGTTGATATACCATGTCCAGGACATGCACCACTGATATCAGAAGAACTTAAGTCAATAAATGGTATAGCAGGAGTACAGTTTAGTTTTCCTAATATTTTCGATGTGAAATATGATTCTACAAAAACATCAAAACAGCAAATACTTTCATTGGGAGTGTTTAAAACCTACAAAGCCACGGTTATCGATAAATCATCTGCACAGCAGATAACAAATATCGAACCGATAGACAACAGAAGAAGCTCTTGTGGTTGTGGTGGTAACTGTGGTGGAAGAGGTTGTTGCGGTGGATAAAAAAAGAGATGATATGAAGTGATTGATATGAAAAAATGTAATAAAACTAATGGTGGTGAAAAATGAAAGAAATAATTTTTTCGATTATGTTAGTCATCTTGCTTTTAGCAGTTTTTCATAGTTCAGTCTTCCAGAAAGAAGATTTTAGGCAAAAAAGAGCAAGAATTCTAAATGAGCTTTCACTTTCTATTGAAGAAGCAATAGTTCAAGGGAAATACAAATGTTGTATTGATCCTCCATGCACAATGTGTTATTTGGGTAATTGGATATGGAAAGATGGAACTTGTGATTGTGATAGTATGATAGTCAATGGAGATTGGGACAGTGTATGTCCACAATGCATAAAAGGCATAAAAGAAGGTAGATGTATAAGTCAAATAAAAGATACAGAATGCATTGTGCCCGGAAGTGATGTAAAATGAAAACGGTCGCGAAGTATGTTCTAATATGCGTACCAATAATCATATCACTATATTTCATTTATTTATGGAGTACCGCGCCCGGAGCATACGACAACCTTGCTAAATGTTTAACTGAGAAAGGAGCAGTGATGTACGGTACTGACTGGTGTAAATCTTGCCAGAATCAAAAATCTTTATTTGAGAAATCTTTTAGTTATATTAATTATATAAATTGCGATTATAATAAACAAGCTTGTGATATGGCAGATGTTATAAGTTATCCTACTTGGCGTATTAATAATACTAATTATTCAGGATTGCAGAGTTTGGGGAGATTAGCAAGCCTGACAGGTTGCAGTTTATAAAACCTTTAAAACAAAGGGCTGATTAAATGAGAAAAACGATTTCAATATCAGGAATGCACTGTGCCTCTTGTGCACAAAAAATAGAGAAAACACTTAAAAAATTAAATGGGATTGTAGACGCAAATGTTAATTTCATCTCAGAAAAAGCAATAATTGAGTTTGATCCAAAAAAGGTAAATGTAGAGAAAATAAAGAAAGCCATTGAAGATATAGGTTATAAAGTAAAGGAAGAAGAAATCAAAAAGCCCGTGGAAACAAAGTTACTCGTAATTGCGGTAGGCTTGATATTAACTATCCCAACAATTATAATAGAGATGTTCTTTGTTTTCCCTCAAAAGAGCTTTTTGCTCTTCCTTTTAGCTACGCCAGTGCAATTTTTACTTGGATATAGATTCTATAAAGGAGCTTACTACTCTATCAAAGCTAAGATGTCTGATATGAATGTCTTGGTTGCACTTTCTACCACTACTGCTTATGTTTATTCTGTAGCTGTGACATTTTTCATTTCAGGCAATACTTTTTATGAAGCAAGCACCGCTGTATTAACAACAATTTACATAGGTATGTTCTTGGAAGAGAGAACAAAAGGAAAGGCAGGAGAAGCAATAAAAAAACTCTTGAGATTAGAGCCGAAACTTGCAAAGGTAATAAGAAAGGGTAAAGAGATGGAGATACCAACAGGTCATGTGGAAAAAGGAGATATTGTGATAGTTAAACCAGGTGAAAGAATACCTGTAGATGGTGTTATTGTCAAAGGTTTTACTTCGGTTGATGAATCTGCTATAACTGGTGAAAGTATGCCTGTTGAAAAAAAGAAGGGAGATGAAGTTATTGGTGCTACTATCAACAAATATGGAACAATAAAATTTAAGGCAACAAAAGTTGGTTCAGCAACGGTACTCGCACAGATTATAAAATTAGTAGAAGAAGCTCAAGCAAGTAAAGCACCAATACAAAGGCTAGCTGATAAAGTAACAAACTATTTTGTTCCGATAGTTGTATTTATAGCAATATTCTCATTTGTGCTATGGTATTTATTTATAGGAGCTAATTTTCTTTTTGCCTTGACAGTTCTCGTTACTATACTTGCTGTTGCTTGCCCTTGTGCTCTGGGAATAGCAACTCCTACAGCAATAATGGTTGGTATGGGGATGGGAGCAGAAAAAGGAATTTTGATAAAAAGAAGCGAATCTTTGGAAACAGCAAAGAGAATAACAACAATTGTATTTGATAAAACAGCAACTTTGACAAAAGGCCAGCCATCTATCATTGATATCTTCCCTTTTGGCTATAAAAAGAAAGAACTTTTAAAATTTGCAGCGATAGCAGAGAAAAGAAGCGAACATCCAATAAGTAAAGCAATTGTCAATGCTGTTGTAAAAAGTAAAATTAAAATTCCAGATTCATCCTATTTTAAAGCTATACCTGGTAAAGGTGTTGAAGCAAAATATGGAAAAAAGAAGATATTTGTTGGCAATCAAGATTTTTTATCAGAAAAGAATATTAAAATTGAGAAAAAAGAGAAAATAAGTAAATTGGAAAAAGAAGGAAAGACCCTAATGTTTGTAGCAGTAAACAAAAAATTAATCGGGATACTAACAATTGCTGATGTATTAAGGAAAGAGGCAAAGGAAGCTGTTAAAGAGTTACAAAGGATGGGAATCAAAATAATCATGTTGACAGGAGACAATGAAAGGGTTGCTAGAGCAATAGCTGCGCAGGTTGGAATTGAAGATGTTCTAGCTAATGTTTTACCTGGAGATAAAGCAAAAGAGATAAAGATATTGCAAAAGAGGGGAGAGGTTGTAGCAATGATTGGCGATGGTATCAATGACGCCCCTGCTTTAACACAGAGCGATTTTGGGGTGGCAATCGGTTCTGGTACTGACATTGCTATTGAGGCTGGCGATGTTATTTTAATCAGAGATGATTTAAGAGATGTGAATTACGCAATCGAGCTAAGCAAAAAAACAATGACTAAAATTAAGCAAAACCTATTCTTTGCATTTATTTATAATGTTGTAGCCATTCCTATTGCAGGAGGAATTTTATATCCTTTTATTGGTCGGCTTATTTTGTCTCCAATGCTTGCAGCAGTTGCCATGGTTTTGTCAGACATAACTGTAGTTTCAAATTCGTTATTAATGAAAGGGTATAAGAAAAAAAGCATAAAAAGATAAAAGATATAATTAGAATATATAGAAAAAAGACAAAGAGTATATTAAATTGAGAGGGATGTGAATGAAAAAAATCACAGCAAACACAACTTTAGCCGAAATTATAAAATATAAAGTGGCAATTAAAATCCTTGAAAAATATAGCGTACCCTGCCTTGGATGTCCGATGGCAAAATTTGAGATGGAAAATTTAAAAATTGGTGATGTTTGCAAAATGTATGGTGTTGATATTAAAAATTTACTTAAAGAGCTAAATAAAGTGAAAAAATGATTTGGTTTTGTATTCCTTGCATTGTGCTAATTGCATATTTTGGAATAGCAGGAATATTTTTTCCGAAGTATAGAGTTTATATCAAAGAAGGGTGGAAATGCTTTTTAGATAAATTAAGAGGTAAAAAATGTTCGATAGCATTTGATGAGAGAATGAGAATTAAATTCGCAGCATGGATATCAACAAAATCAAAAAGACTTGGTAAATTTTTTTATAACAAAAGAAATTTTAACATAACTCTAAGCGTAGCGGGAATTACATTTACAATAATTTCAATTTATTTTATTTACTTGTTTATAGAATGGATAATTCTCGGTCAAGCTCCATGTGTAAATGATGTGTGCGGAGTTTAATTGGAGCTGGCGCCCGGATTTTCGTATAAATAAGTCGAACCGGGTTTTGTTGCTCTGCAGGCAACCACATGGCCGTTCTGTCACGCCAGCATGTTAATTATTTTTAAGTTAGATTATTTAAATATAAATGAATGATATGGTGCTGAAATTTTACAATACAATGGGAAGGAAAAAAGAGGTATTCAAACCACTAAAGAAAGGAATAGTTACAATGTATAATTGTGGTTTAACTGTTTACGATTATGCCCATATAGGTAATTTAAGAGCATTTTTATTTGCAGATTTAATAAGAAGATATTTGGAATACAAAGGCTATGAAGTAAGACAGGTCATGAATTTTACTGATGTTGGACATATGTTTGAAGATGTTGATATTGGTGAAGAAAAAATTGAGGCAGCAGCAAAAAAGGCAGGGAAAACTCCATGGGAAATAGCCGAATTTTATATAAAAGCTGCAAAAGAAGATTTTAAAAAAATGAATTTTTTAGAGCCAGAGGTTATGCCAAGGGCTACTGACCATATTCAAGATATAATAGAAACAATACAGAAATTAATTGAAAAAGGATATGCTTATGTTGTAAATGGTTCTGTTTATTATGATATTTCCAAGTTTACAGATTATGGAAAATTATCAGGAAACACTTTAGATAAATTAAAGTCGGGTGCAGGAGGAAGAGTAGAGGAAAATCCCGATAAAAAAAATCCGTTTGATTTTGCATTGTGGATAAACGATCCTAAGCATATAATGAATTGGAAAAGTCCTTGGTGCGAAAAGGGATATCCCGGTTGGCATATAGAATGTTCTGTAATGTCAATAAAATATTTAGGTATTACATTAGACATTCACACAGGAGGGGAAGATAATATGTTTCCACACCATGAATGTGAGATTGCGCAAGCAGAAGCAGCTACAGGAAAAACTTTTGTAAAATATTGGATGCATGTCAGACATCTGATGGTTAATGAAGAAAAAATGAGCAAATCAAAAGGAAATTTTTATACTTTAAGAGATTTAGAAGATAAGGGGCATACTCCAAGATCATTAAGATGGTTGTTGTTATTGGCTCACTATAGAACTCAAATGAACCTAACATTAGACGGATTAGAGAATGCAGAAAAAACAATTAAAAGTTTAATTGATTTTCTTGATAAATTACAAGAACTTAAAGTTGAACACAAATATAACGATAATTTAGGAAATAAGCTTAAAGAAACTAAAAAAAAGTTTGAAGAATTTATGGATGATGATTTAAATTTTTCTCCTGCAGTTGCAGCTATATTTGAACTGGTAAAAGAAACAAACAAGGCAGTCGAAGAAAGAAATATTTCTCAGGAGAATTTAAAAGAAGTTTATGAAGCTATAATGAGTTTTGATAAAGTATTTGGTGTATTAGAACATAAAAAAGAAGAACTTCCGCAAGAGATAAAGAAATTAATTGAACAAAGAGAGGTTGCGAGAAAGAGGAAAGATTTTGCGGAAGCAGACAAAATTCGAAGTGAATTGATGGAGAAAGGAATTTTATTAGAGGATACACCAAGCGGTGTGAGATGGAAACGGGCGGAATAACATTTATTTAATCTAGCTCTATTCTAATTATGCGAAAGCCAGATTGCCTGCTAGTAAGGGTTGGGGAGCTTGCTTTGAAAAGCAAGCAAGTTCAAAGAAGGTTTTTTAGTATTTTGCTAAATAACATTAGAGCAGGCCTAAATGAGAAGAAAATAAAATTTAATTTTGAGATAAATCCAAACAGAATTTTTATTTATACAAAGCAAATAAAAAAAGCAATAAAAATTTTACAAAAGATATTCGGCATAACTTCTATATCTCCAGTCTGGACATGTTATTCAAATTTGAATGAGATGAGGATTTTGGCAACAGCTATTGCAAAACATATAAAATTAAATAAAAATCAATCGTTTGCGATTAGAGCTCGTAGAGCAGGCAAACATGAATTTAGCTCGCAAACAATTGCAGAAGAAGCCGGCGGGGCTGTTAAAAGATTAACAGGGGTAAAAGTCAATTTGACAGCTCCGGAAAAAGAAATCTTTATTGAGTGCAGATCAAGAAAAACTTATATATTTACAGAAAAAGTTCAGGGGCCAGGTGGACTGCCCTTGGGCACGGGAGGGAATGTTGTTTGCCTTTTTTCAGGTGGGATTGACTCAGCAGTAGCAGCGTGGTTAGTTGCAAAGCGGGGTTGCGAGCTTGTATTGCTATATGCTGACATCATGCCATTTACAGATAAAGCAAATTTAAAAAGAGGAAAAAAAGTGCTAAAGGCTTTAAAGCCTTGGCATATTGGAAAAAAACTTAAATGCTATAAATTTAGTCACGGAAAAAATCTAAAGGAGTTCGTTAAATGTAAAAATATAACGTGCATTTTATGCAAGAGGCAAATGTACAGAATAGCCGAGGAGATTGCAAAAAAAGAGCACGCAAGAGCAATTGTAACAGGCGAAAACCTTGCTCAGGTCGCATCGCAAACTTTGACAAATCTTGCAGTAATAGACCAAGCAATTAGCACTTTGGTGCTAAGGCCACTGATAGGGTTTGATAAGGAAGATATAGTAAATTTAGCTAAAGAAATTGGAACATATGAAAGCTCAATTTTACCCATTATGAGTTGCAAAGCTGTCCCTTCTAAACCAGCAACTCGAGCGAATATAAAAGATGTTTTGTCCGAAGAGGGAAAAATTAATATAAAAAAGCTAACCGAACAAAGTTTAGGTTCGATAAAACAGCTAAATTAACTCATTTTTATGAGTAAAATTCTTATTACAGCTCAGTGGTAAAGGTTTAAATATTTATCTATACCACTATTTATTAATAGAAACTCCTATTACAACTAAGTAATAAACTTTAAATATTGGAGTTTGATAATATAACACAGGTGATAATGAATGGTTGTAACGCAGCATGTGCTTGATTCGCTGAAGCAAATTGGTTTAAACCTATATGAAAGAAAACTTTGGGTTGCACTTCTATCTAGAGGCACTGCTACAGCAGGCGAGCTTTCTAATTTAGCGAAGGTTCCGCATTCTAGAACTTATGATGTACTTGAAAGTCTTGCAACAAAAGGCTTTGTTCTAGCTCAGTCAACAAAACCTCTAAGGTACATGGCAATACAACCTAAAGAAGCTCTAGAAAGAGCAAAGAAAAAGTTAAAGGAAGATACTGAAATAGCAACAGGGAGAATAAATAAAATTCAAAGCTCATCAATTTTAAATGATCTTGAAAAAATTCATAAGCATGGAATAACGCTTGTTGAGCCAGGAGAATTTACAGGAGCTTTAAAAGGAAGGTACGCGCTACACCAGCAGCTTGAAACTATGTTTAAAGGCGCAAAAAGCAAAATTTTTATGGTAACTACACCAGAAAGTCTAACTGAGTTATATCCAAGACATGGCGAATTACTAAAGAAAGCTTATAAAAGAGGAGTGAAAATAAGAATAGTAGTTCCAGATAAAAAAGGCATTTCTATTGATATGCTAAAAGAGTTTGCAGAAGTTCGCAAGATTGACAAATCTCTTGTAGATATAACAGGAAGACTTTGTGTTGTAGATGACTCCCATGTTGTGCTTGCGCTAACAGATGATAAAGATATACACCCAACACAAGATCTTTCTTTCTGGACACAAAGTGAACATGTGGCTGGAAATATAATGGGGCCAATGTTCGACCTACTTTGGGAAAAATTAAAGTAATTTAAATTTTCTTAGGAACTAGATAGGTAAAGATAATATACCCAAAGATAATACTGAAACAATAACACCAGCCATTATGACGCCAATCAAATTTGCAATTATAAAATCCCTATACCCTAAACCCAGAATATACGATCCTAAAGCTCCTGTCCATGAACCTGTTCCTACTAGTGGTATACCTATAAATATTGCGACGCCAAAAATTCCATATTTTCTTACAGGCTTTTCAATTTTTCTTTGTGTTCTTTCAACTAATTTATTGTAAATTTTATTAAACCACTTATATTTCAAGAAAAAATTTGTTAATTTCTTTAGTAAAAAGAAAACTATCACACCTATTATAAAATTGGATATTATAGCTACTGGAATTACTATCATTGGAGGAAGTTTCATTATAAACAAACCGTATGGAATGCTGAGTCTAAGTTCCATAGTAGGTAAGAAAGTTAAAAAGACCAATAATAAAATATCATTTAGCATCTTTTATCATCTCTTTTTTTCCAAGTTCATTTAAACAAAACTAGGTCTTTTAGTTAAAAGCTTTGGTAGTGGTAATGGTTTAAAAGGACAGTTTTTGGTTTGCGCCTTTACCCATTTAATTAGATCTGTAGCTTTCATATTTTTTACTTTGCCTGTCTCTCTAAATCTAACTGCTAGTTTTCCAGATTCTTTTTCCCTTTGTCCTACAACAACTATTGCAGGTGTCCATTCTATTTCAGCATTCCTAACTTTCTTTTCTATACTTTCTGCTCTGTCATCTATATCAACTCTAATTTGGTTTTTTTCTAGCTCATCTGCAATTTTTTCGCAGTATTTTATATAAGAGTCATTCACAGTGCAAAGTCGCACTTGAATTGGGGAAAGCCAAAGTGGTAGCAAAGAATTTTTTCCATTTTTTGATTCTAAATATGCCTTTTCTAGCAAAGCATACATACAACGTTCAATTGCACCAGATGGTGAGCTATGTAAAATTAAGGGGAACTTTCTTTCATTGTCTATGTCAGTAAATTTTATTCCATATCTTTGTGCATTTTCATGATCTATTTGTACAGTAGATAGAGCAGAAGCCTTATCAAGCGCATCTATAAAATTAAACTCAAATTTAGGGTCAAAATATGCATAACGAAAATCCCACATTTCAATTAAGG
>CAZZIA010000011.1:0-14148 GCA_964654075.1 uncultured archaeon
CATTTCTTCCACAAAGTCCTCTTGATTTTAAAGCATTACCAACCTCTTGCCAGATGGTAAAATTTGTCTCTATGGCCTGTCTGATATTTTTTGCTGATTTTGGTAAAACTAGGAATTCCTGTATAGCAGTATTCCCGCCATGGGCTCCGCCGCCTATGACATTCCCCAGGGGGGATGGAAAAACATTGGAGTAAACTTTTGAAGTTGCTTTCCATGATGCAATTGACAAGGCAGTGGAAAGATTTGCTCCAATCTTATTTATTCCAATTTTATGAATTATTTTATCGACTTCAGATTCTTCTTTATTTAAAAATTTTTTCTTGAGCTTTGGGAAACTTTCAATTATATGCTTTACATCTTTTATTTTTGCTTCAAATCTTCCTCTCGATCTGCCAGAAGGAGCAGTACCTGTAAAAATTCCAGAATCTGTTTTGAGAAAAATCTTAATTGTAGGCTCCCCGCGAGAATTATAAATCTCAAGAGCGCTTAGGGCACAAATCATAAGATATAATTATCCCCCTGGCTTAAAAACTTTTGCAGGAATTAACCTTTTTTTGGTAGACGCTGTTTCACTGTTAGAGGAATAACACCTTGTTCAAATTCTAGCTCTGCAATTTTTATAGGATCTTGGATATCTGTTTTAATTAATATTGGTGCACCTCTAGAAATTTGTAGCACTCTTGCACCAATTATTCTAGCACGCTCAAACCTTGTTAGCTTTTCCAATTTAATCAGCCAATATACTTTAGCTCTTCTGGCTTTTTTTCCTTTTTCATTTGCTCAATGGCTTGCTGTTGGATTTCATCTAACTTTTTAATAAATTCGTACATTGTCTTAACTTTTTCTGCTAGCTTAGTCAAATCAATATGAATTCCTAATATTTTTTGTAATATAACCAACACTTCCTCAGCAGCTTTTGGATCGGTAATTATAGGAAAACCTGTTGTTTCGCCCAGCAAACATAGCCCTCCGATTCCATATATCTTTCCAAGCCCAACAAGTAAGCCTGTTGCTCCTATAATTGTTCCAATTTCACCTGAAATTTTAAAATCAATCCCAAAATCTTTATATTCTTTTATCAGCTTAGAATCTGACACAGTGCCATAAACTTTTGGTTTTTCAGAAACCTTTCCAGTACCAAATCCTCCTATGGTGATTATTTCTTTGCATCCTACCTGTTGAAGAAAATCTAAAATTTTACCAACAACTTCATATTGGCCCTTTGGATCAGAACTTTGACAGTCTCCAATTAACATGATTATGTCTCTTCCTTTTGGAGTTTTATAGTAATAAAACCCATTTCTTAAAGTATGAATTATATCATCGTGAACCATAACAAAATTAAAGAAATATGGTGAGTATAGCTCTGCAAATTTTTTCGCCTTTAGCTGATGAATCATATATCCAATTGCTATCCTACCAACATTGCCTATGCCTGGCAACCCAACTAAACAAATTGGATTTTTTAGCTTTGGTCTTGATTCAACAAATATTTTTGTTTCGAGCATAAATACCTTTAATTCATTTATTTTTACTTAATTTAAATGTTTTGCTGCTCTCCTATATTTGCCGTAGCGGTCACTTAGCAAGAATTTTGGAGGATGTGGGCTAGTTGTTGGAACGCAACATTTCTCTTTTAACGTGTAATTTTTACATTTTGAGCATTTTTTTAATAACATCAGCTCACTTCAAAGCTTCCTTCTCCGCCTTCTACTTTAATTTTTTGTATGGCTGTGTTAGCTATCTCTTGGAGCATTTTTTCAGCTTTTTTTGCCATTCTGGTTTTTAATGATATTGAATATTTAGGAGCTGATATATATTTAACCTCTATGCCCTCTTTTTCTATATCCATAAGAATTTTTTTAATTATACTTATCCCTTCCGGGGCCCAACAGGCTAGCTCAAGTATGCCTTTAACTGTAATCTCCTTGATCTCCATATGTTGCTTTGCTACAGATTTTATAGCTTTTATAAATTTTTCTGGAATACCCTTTCTTAAAAGTAATTCCTCATTTTGCAAAGCTGTTTGAAATGCTTTAAACATCTCACCAAAACTTTCTTGTAGTTGAAAGCCTATTTCTTCATATGCCTGATCCAAGTTCATATTAAGTTCTTTTCCAACAAGTTCAAGTAGCTTTTCCGCTTTTTGTTCTCTTTTAAATTCTTTAATTTTTCTTTCAGCATCATCCTTTTTAACACGTTTTAAACTTAAATAAATATGGCGAGTTTGTGGGTCTGTACGCATAACTAGTGCTACGATAGTCTTACCTTCTTGCGCAAATTCTCTAATATCCCTTACCCATTTTCCTGCTACCTCAGATATATGAATCATTCCCTCTGCTTCTCCATACTCATCTAAAGTTACAAATACAGAAAATGGATTAACTTTTTTTATAGTTCCTATAACTAACTGACCTTGCTCAGGCAGTTTAGATGCTTTCCTTACCATATTAACCAAGCACTTGTAGCACTTTTGTCTTTATTTTTGCTTTTCCGCCCGTCCTTTCAGCAAGCTGCGCTCCGCACACCAGACAATTAACATTAGAAGATGCTTTATTAAAAATTATTTGCTCGTTCTTACATTTAGAACAAACAACTTTTAGAAATTTGCTCGCTGGTTTTATCATGCTTTCACCATCTCAAATTTTTTAACTCTAAATCCTTTACCAACTACGTGTGCTTTGCCGCATTCTTTGCATATGTATCTCAGATCTAGTTTGCGTGTGGGTTTTGCTCTATCTTTTGGGTTTGATTTTGGGAATGATCCAAATCCTTTCATTTTTCTTTTAAATCTTCTTTCTCCAGAAGATAGGGGGCTTTTCTTTTTTCCTGAAACTTTTTTTAGCTCATGTTTTGTATGCTTTTTACAAAATGGACAAAATCTTCTTTGGATTTTTGGTACATTCATTCAATCTCCTCAGCTACTTGCCTTGCAATAAGCAGCTCAGCAACATTGGTGGATAATTTTACAACATCCCCGGCTTTCATTGGGCCAAATGACTTTAGGTCGCCGTCTATAAATCTTTGCAAATCAACTAAAATTTTAACTGATTTGCCTTCTTTATTTATGTCTTGCTCTTTTTTAGCTGGCTCCGTGGGTTTTTTAATATTTTCTTCTACATTGCTACCAAATACTTTTTCTTGTAGCTCTTTATGGAAAGTTTTAAGTATATCAACAAGTTGATCAAAAAGTTTTTGCTCTTCTTTGGTTAAATTTTTTGGTGGGAGATCGCCTCTTATGCTTCTTAGCATAGCGGTAACAATTTTCCTTTCTCTGCGATTAATTAGGTCTTCTAACAATTTCTTTGTACTTTCTACCTCAAGTAAAGATGTGGTATCCTTTTGACTTTCCTTATGCTTTAGCCACGCATTCATAGCATGAAAAAAATTCTCTGGTAGGGGGGTTAGTACTTCTTCTTTTTCAGCGCGATGAAGCTTACGAATTGTTTCGTATGTTATTATCTCTGTCATTAAATCACTTATTATATTTTCTACTTTTTAATTGTGTTTTAAAAGCTTTAAAAGCATAATTTACAGGATTTTTTCCGCAATTTTCATCCGGCCTACAAATCCCTAAAGAGCGATAAAAAAGCTCAGAGCTGCAATTAGCAGGCAACAATGTCTTGGGTTGTCTTTCATGCCATTTTAGCTGTGTGCTGAGAATCCTGCTTGAAAGAGGTGGAATGTTTTTGCTATTCCAGCTTTGAAGTGTTTGAGCAATCTTGTCAAAATCCCAATTTACTGATCTTAAAAAACTTACTAATGTAAATATGGAACGTTTTTTCCCATCACGCAGCCCATTTAAAATTGTTTTTATACATGGTGGAAAAAATTGCTCTGGTATTGGACTTTTTATAGAGATTTTTTTCATAATTTTTTGTTCTGGCTCGAGCATATGCTTTGCTGTCCAATCTAATGCTTGCACCAAAAGCTCTGTTGCTTCGCCCTCTTTATTAGTTAAAAATGATATGGTGCTTTTGATGGCCTTAGGTCTTGCTGTCTCTGGTTTAAATTTTTTTAATTTATATAGCTTTATTGGCATTGATACAAGCCATGTTTTTTCATGTAGGCTATATGGCATCCTAAATAAATGCCTACTGCCCCACTCCTTTTCTATATCAATGAATGCGTATGGATTAAGCTCTGATATATCTGGCATGCATTTTGTTAGAGCAGCAATTCCTCCTTCCTCCTCTATTAAGGCTTCAAGTAATCTGTCCCTTATCTTTTCCCTGATAAATGTGGCAATCGCCTGGGGCACTTCAGGATATCTTATTGAAACTGGACCAAAATCAACAGTTGGCGGAAACGCTTTTTTAGCAATTGCTATGTGAAAGCCACGACGGCCCGAAAATTTCACACCTGGGGTTATACCAAAATCTGCTAAGAAATCACAAACAACACATGCTGCTATTCTTGCATGGGAAAATTTTGCTTTTGCATCAATATCCAAAATTAAGTCAAAACCATTTCTTAAGTTATCAAGATCTTGTCTTTTAAGATTAGCTGAAAGAGCCATTGGTTGAGTCCAATGCTCAACAGAACAATGAAATGCTACAACCCCGTTGCGAACCCTTTCCAGAATATCTCTTGAATAAAGTAAAACATCCGGCCTTTTTGTGTAAGCCCCGTCTCTGAAGCTTCCAACAACCTCTCTTCCTTTTGCTATAGCAAGCATCGCATTTTGTATATGACTTTGTGAATAGTATTTGAGAATTTCAGCCTTATTCATACTAATAATTGCATTTATAAAAAATAAAAAGCTTGATTAATCCTTGATTTTAAGAGCATATTCAATGGCAGTTAGTCCGCATTCGAGTCCTCCTAAAGGATTGTATCTTCCATAGAAAAAACATTTTCCACAATCTTGCGACCTGCAATCCGGCTTTTCATATACACGTCGAATTCGCTCGTATAGCTCATTTGGACTTATCATATTAACAATTTGGATAGAAAAGCTTAAAAAGTTATTCTTCTGAAACTCGCGGAGCAAGCACAAATGAAATTTTTATTTTGGCCCCTTCTATAAATTCAAGTCTCATTGGATAATCTGTACCAAGCTGTAGCTTTACCTTCTCCACGAGCTTTCCGGCCCTGATTATTTTCTTAAGATAATCAATAGGATATCTTGACTTAAATGTTCCCTTTGCATCAAGCTTTGTCAGGGATTCAGATCCTTTTTCAATCTTTAGTTCTGTCCTAGATGAATCGCCCTCAGCCAACATCCTTAATTTATTTTCTGATAGCTCGATAAAAACAGAATCTGCAATAACATCAGCATCAGCAATTCCTTCAGCAATTACATCAGCCCTTACTTCCGCATCAGCTGGAAAGTCAAGCTGTCCAATTGGTGGGATCTCTTCAGTAGATATATCTAGAAGAGGTATTGCAAACTCTCTAGTAGATTTCCCTTTAAGAATAATTTCAAGTTTATTTTCTTTTTCATTTAGCTTTAATGTAAGCTGATCCTCTGTACCAGCTCTTTTTAAAATTGTGAGAAAGTTCAACAAATTTAACCCAATTGCTGTTTCTTGATCACATTTATAATCATCAAAAGCACTTGCTACAAGTTTAAAATCAACAACAGCTACCATTGCCCTGTCTGTTGCTATTAATTCAATGCAGTCTCTTTTTAGTTTAAATAGCCCCTCGTCTATTAGCTGAGAAATTATGTCAATGGATTCCTTTAGTATGTGCGCATCTTTAATCATAGCACTAAACATAAGCTCACCTTATATTATTTCTTTAGCTCTTTTATATAAATCTATGTCAAAATTTTCCAAGTTCTGCACGCATTCCGCTCTGCATTCGTATCCATCTATTAAAGGTAATATTCTCGTTATCACCCTAACAAGCTGGCCCTGCCTCACTGTAATTGGCTGGTCAAATAAAATCTCTACTTTACCAGAGCCATCATCTATAACTAAAGAGTTTTCTTTTACATCAATGACAATACCAATTAGTCTTACTCTGATGTCCTTTTCTGGTTGAATTTGAGCTATGCTTTTTTCAATAGCTACTGCCCTTCTTTTTATCTGATCTGGCATATTATTAATTAAGAGCTAATAAATAAATATTTTACAGGGCTTGTCGTCTAGCTTGGTCTAGGATTCGAGCTTCGGGTAATTAAAGAAAAAGCTCGAGACCCCAGTTCAAATCTGGGCAGGCCCACCAAAGCTTTCCTTGAATAGAAATCTATAAAAGCAGGGGAATTAATTTAATTTTCATGCCAGGCAAATTTATCGTATTTGAAGGTATAGATGGCGCAGGTACCGAAACACAGAGCAAACTGCTAACTGAACGCTTGAAAACGGCAGGTATGGGAGTTGTACGCATACAATATCCTGACTATGGTCCTGACAAAGAGAACCCAACAAAACCAATCGGCCGACTTCTGCATGAATATTTACATGAAAAGTATGACTTCGATGAAAAGCTTCAATTTTTGCTATATTCGGCTGATATGATAAAGGATATACCGCTGATAACAGACGCGCTGACTGCTGATAAAATTATTATTGCCGATAGATACTTTACAACAACCCTTGCTTATCAGGGCCTGAGGGGCTTTTCACTCAAGTCAGCATTGCAGTATGCAAAGATGTTCGGACTACCACAACCAGATATCATAATTTATCTTGATATATCCCCGGAAACAAGCCTCAAACGAAAGTATGGTGAAAAGGCAGGACATCTTGACAGGAATGAGCGGGATGAGGTGCTTTTCACTAACCTGATTAAATTTTATAAGGAGAAATTAATTTCAGCTAGCGTCTTTGGCAAATGGATAGTAATTGATGGCGAAGCCTCGATAGAAGAGGTTACTAAACAGATTGTTGCTGTTCTGCGTTCCGAACTTGGCTTAAAGTTATAGTTCATTTTTGTGTTTATAAAAAAATGTTATAATTGATTCTAACATGCCAATAGAGAAAATATCTGAAGATGCTAAAGGGGTTATAGAAAGAGAATTAAGAATTTAAAGATTTGTGTCCTTATAATCATGTATGATTTCTGACGAAATTCTTTTTGAAGAACCAAAAGTTAAATTAATAGCATACACAAGAGGCTCTGATAAATATCATGGACTTGGACCAGATGAACTTTCTGCATTTGGAGCACTAGGATGTTTTGAAGAAAAGATATCAATAGATTTATACAAGGGGATTTCTAAGGAAAAGATAGAAAAGAAAAAAGAGGCTATATTAAGAGAAAGCGCAGGAAGAGGGCATGGCTCTGTTTTGGATCAGAATTATTTTATTTATTCGATAGAAAATTTAACCAGAGCAACTACCCTACAGCTATGTTTGCCAGAGTATTTAGCTCATTTACAACAATCTCTAAGGAGAGCAAAAGCAGATAGAGGATTTTACATTCCAGAAGAGATAAGAAATTCTAATTTATTTTCGGATACAAAGGAAATTCTTTATGATTCTTTTAAATTATACGAAGAGATGTTAGCAAATGAAATCCCTGGAGAAGACGCAAGATTTATCTTACCACTTTATACAAAAACGAATATTCAAACAGGAGGAGATGCAAGGGAGTTAATGCATTTGCAAAGTATGAACTCTCAAGATGAAGTTCCATCTGCTGTAAGGAAAGTTGTAAATGAAATGACAAATGAGGCTAGAAAAGTTGCACCAAAGCTGTTTAAATATAGAGAAAAAAGTTATGAGACTTTAGCGTGGTATCCATCTGCACAGCTCTACTCTACAAGAAATGAAACAATAAATAATTTAATTGAAGAGTGTGATTATCCAAATAAAACTACATTAATTTCTTATGATGGAATTGATATAAATGAAAAATCTATTGAAAAGGCGATTAAAGAAAGAAATGAAGCAGAACTTGCAAATTTAAAGCACATACACTTTACATTTTTAGCTCCAATGTCATTAGCCTGCTATCATCAAGCAACTAGACAACGAACATGGAACCATTCCTTAGAATCAATATATGATGCTGCTAAAAGAAAGAAAACAAAAATACCACCATCATTTCTAAAAATTACATCGATAAAAATACCACCACCTATTTCTAAATATAAAGAGCAGGAAAGCAGGATGTTTGATTTATATGAAGATTTGATCAGAGATGGTATTCCAAGAAGTGAGGCTATAGGTATAATTCCGCATTCTTTAGAAATTTATGACTTAATTCATGTAAATGGGTGGAATGCTATTCATTCTATAGGAAAGCGGACTTGCGTAAAAGCGCAATGGGAAATAAGGTCAATAGCAAAAGAAATGGCAAATTATATTAAAGAAAAAAATCCTGTTTTGGGAAAGTGGGCAGAACCTCAAGGTGTTATTTATGGTAGTTGCCCGGAAAGAGAGCCTTGTGGATATTGTGAGAAAATTTTAGCTAACCAATAATCTCTCCTTTTCCACTTGGTATTGCCCTTATTATCTCATCTAGATCAATTTGCTCTATCAGTTCTTTGTCTTCTGGCATTGCTTTTTGTAAAAGCTTTAGCTTAATCTGCTTCGCTAGTTCTCCGGCTTGAATATCCCCAGGAGTTAAAGTTATAAAATATTTTGCATGTTTATTAACAGACTGCACATTTCCGCATATTAATTCAACAGCCATTTGCCCAGATTTATCAATCTCAAAGCGCAAACCAATTGCAATACTTAAAGGTATTTTTCTTAAATAATTCTTTTTTCCTCTTATCATAAATGCTCCTTTAGGCAAAAATTGACCTGGTGGTGGAGTTTTAGAAACCTGCTCCGGCTTAATCCAATACACATCACAAGCTTGCCCGGCCTTCCATGCTGATGAATATCCTCCTGCAAACTCTGCTGCCTCTCTAACTGCTATAGGGCTTATTTCCTTGCCTTGCGATTTGATGATAGTCAATGGAGCCCCGTGCACATCTGCATGCAGCACAATATCAGCCGGCTCCATTCTTTTTTTAAATAAAATTTCATTTTGCCTTGCATCTCTGCCTGCTATAACCAAAAATCCGTCTGTTGTAAAAAACCATCTATAAGCCTCGTACCATTTTCCTCTTCTTTTTCTTTTTTTCAACTTTATCTCTTTTAGTTCAGGTGCTTTTAGCTGTTCAAGTGCATTTTTTGTCCTAGTTAGCGCTCTTTTTGTAGCAATAAGTTTCCTTTTTGCTTTTTTTGCATCTTCAAAAAGTTCATTGGCAGTTTGTTGGACAGATTTAGTAAAATTTATTTCAATTTTTGGTGGAATTTCTATAATTACTATCCCTTCTTTTTCTCTTATTTCCTTTACCCATGCTTCTGGAGTAGCCTCTTTTGAAATTTTTTCTTTTATTTGAACCCAATCAACATTTTCTTTTCTTGCCTGCTGCAATCTAGAAATTATATTTTGCACAAGGCCAAAATTGCTAAATATTGACTCAGCTTTCAGCCTCATTTCTTTTTCAATTTTGTTCCATTTTTCAATATCAGCTTCCTGTTCTTCTTTTATGCGTTCAAGTTTTTTTAGCTCTGAATCAAATGCTTTTCCTTGCTCTGCCTTAGCTAGCTTTAGCTCTGACTCAGTAAACAGCTCATCTAAAGCATGGCTAAATGTGTTAAATTTTTGAACTGTTTTCCCAGCATATGTTGCCATATTAAATGGCACAGCATCAATAATTTTGTCATTATCAAAAACTAGCTGGGGGCTAAATTCTTTTACTAAAGAGCTGATAGATTCATATAAAGCTGACAGCTCAATATCATTCAGAGATTTACATGGCTTTGTTTTATCTATCTTTGTCCTTGCACATATTTCTTCGGCGTATACACTTGAAAAACTAAAATCAGAAGCAAGAGCCTTAACAAGCTCCTTTTCAGTTTGCATCAAATTTTTCAATTCAAATTTATTAAGTTTAAATGGATTGCATACGGCCGGAGGATATTTATATGGTTTTTTTGGAACAAGCTCCCTTTCCCGCCAGAGCTGAACCTCTAAAGGCATTAAAATTTTATAATTTTTGTCACAAAGAATTATATTCCCCTTTGAAAAAAGTTCAAAAATCAAAATATTCTGCTCAGTTTCAACTTCTATAATACGGTCAAAATTCCTTTGTCTTACATCCTTAATCACTTGTCCAGTTAAATACTTTCTTAGAAATGCACAAAAGCTTTCTGGAGCCTCTGGGGCTTTTCTCTTATATTCTGTGATGAAAATCTTCCCCGGACTAAAATAAAGTTCAAATGCTCCTTTGCCAGAAATAAAAATCTCTAATCTAAGTATTTTCTCGCTTTGATAAATTTTTTGTATAAACCCTCCTAGGAGTAGCTTTAACTCATTTACAAGAAATAACAAATCTAAAGCACTTAAATCTCTCATTTTTTCTCCTCAAAAAGCCTTTTTACATCTTCTGGCTTTTCAAGACCAAAATAATCTGCAAAGCCTTTTGTTGCACATAAGGCCTTTGTGCGGCCTTGCTTAACTGTTCTAATTAAATCTCTGGCCTCAAGAGCTCTGACGTATTCATATGTTCTGTTACCAATTACTTTTACTATTTCCGACTGAGTGATAGGCTGTTTGTATGCTACTAAAGCTAAAACCCTTAACATCCCTTTGCCAAGTTCATGATAAGGAGTTAGTGCTTTAACATGCTGAACATACTCTGGCTTTACTCTTAGCTGCCATCCAGCTGAGCTTTCCATTAACCATATCCCTCTATTTTTGTCCTCAAGCTCTTTTTTAAGCTCATACAAAAGTTCTTTAACCTGTCCTTCATCGCAACTTAAAATCTTTGATAAGTTAACAGCTGAAATCGGCTGGCTTGACATAAAAAGTGCTGCCTCTAACATTGCTTTCTTACTCAACTTTTCTCAACTCCACAAATATCTCTTCAAATAGCTGCTCCTGTCTTAAACTTACTTTTCCTTCTTGTGAAAGATGTAGCAGCGGTACTAAGGTTCTAACTATTTCTATCCTTTCCCATTTTTTAATAAGTTTCGAAAAACTCACGCTTTCCTCTAGCTGACCAATTGTAGAATAAATTTGGCCTAAGAGTTTTTCTATACGTTCAGAGATATCCTCTTCTTCTCCAAGAACTTGCTCAACTGCTTTTCTTATTCTGGCCTTTCTTATTGTTCTACGTTCCCTTACCTCAAAAGCTTTTCTTAAAGCAACTATTAACTCATTCATTGCAACAGAACCAAGAGGAACTCTTTTTATAGGTGGTTGTAAAGGTGGTATTGATGCTAGTGTTCTTAGTAGCTCACTTTCAGGTTGTTCTGGCTCAGATATTAATATTTTTTGCTGTTTTGTGGCAATAATATCGGACTTCATCTTAAGTAAAATAGCAGCAATAAGTATGAATCTTGCAGGAATCCTTAAATCAAATTCTTCCAGATGTTCTACGTAAGCAACAAATGTATCTGCAAGTCTTATTATATCAATATCCCAAGGTTCCATTTCCTCTTCTGCAACAATTTTTACTATTACATCTTCCCAACTAGCCTCGCGTACAACCAAATTGATCATTTGTTCATTTGTGAGCATAATATCACGGCATTTTAATTCCAACTAACTTTGATTCCCCTCTTTCCATTGAAACACCATAAACGCAATTGGCAGCCGCAACTGTTGTGTCATTATGGCTTATAACAATAAACTGCGCAGCCTTTGAATAGTTTTTTATTAGCTCAACAATTTTCTTTGCGTTTGTTTTGTCAAGAGCTGCATCAATCTCATCAAGAATATAAAAAGGCGCTGGTCTGAAATGTTGAATTGCAAAAAGAAAAGCTAGGGCTGTTAAAGTTTTTTCTCCTCCTGACAATGAATCTATATTTAAACTTGCTTTCCCTGGGAGGCTTACTTCTATAATCAGTCCGCTATCAAGGATGTCTTGTTCTAGATATAGGGCAGTTTCCCCCCCTCCCATCATGTCTTTAAATATTGACTTAAAGCGCTCAGCTATTGCATTTAAGGTATTCATGAAAGTTTCTTTTCTTCTTGCCTCAATATTAAAAATTAGCTCTAATATCTTGTTCCTTTCCTCAGCTAATTTGTCTACCTTTGATTTAAATTCTGTATAAATAACATTTAACTGTTTATATTCTTCAAGTGCTCTTTGGTTTATTGGACCGAGGGATTGTATTCTTGCTGTACACTCTCTTATTTTCGCTTGCAAAGTGCTCACGGCAAGTTGATATAGCTCAACAGCAGGATAGCTTTCAAACTCTGTCTTTATGGCCTCAAGCTGAGCTTCTAATTTTGCTACTTTAATTTTTAAATCACTTATCTCTTCTTGCGTCATAATCTTACTTTTATAAAAATCCTCTTTCTTTTCCTTCAGTGCAACAATGGCTTGCTCAAGTTCTGTCTTTTCTTTCTGTAACTCAACAAGTTTCTCAGCGCCAGCGTGTTGCTTTGCGCTAAGTTGTTCAAGCTTCGCGTTCAAACTTATAATTTCAGCTTCTGTTTGTTTAATTTCTTTTTGTAGCTCTGCTTTTCCTAAAATGTATTTTTTTATATCAGTTGAAGCTGTTAGAGGCTTTCTATAAAACCCTCCGATAAGCACCCCAGAACGTTCAATTAAATCTCCATCAAGGGTTACAAACCTTGCCTTGCCTATTCCAATCTCCTTTGCTGTTCCTAAGCTATCAACAACAACTGTATGGCCAAATACAAAATCAAATGCATTAAAGTAGTTTTTATCAAATTCTATCAGATTTAGCGCTGCGCCGATCACCCCAGTATGTTTTGGTAACTGCAAATCCGCTCTTTTTTTAAGCTTGTTTAAAGGTAAGAAAGTTGCCCTTCCAATCTGATTTTTCTTTAAATAATTTATGCACTCTATCGCAATGTCCTCATTAGCAACAACTATGTCACCTAAATGATGGCCTGCAGCAACTTCTATTGCAACATGATATTTTGGAGAAACTTTTAACAAGCTTGCAATTGTTCCATAAACACCTTCTTTGCCAAGCTTTAATATTGCTTGAACAGCTCTGCTTTCAACTCTTTGCATACTTTCTAAACTATCTATGAAATTATCTAATCTTGATATCTCTGACCTATTTGCACTAATTTTATCTCTCTTTATTGCTATTTGACTACGTATTTGCTCAACTTGCTTAACTATTTCAACATCTTCTGCTCTATCAAATAGCCTATTTGCAATTAGCTCTATCTTTTTTTCGCTTTGCTCTATTTTAGTGTCTATATTTTTAATTTCTTTATCAAAGAGCACTAAAGACCTTTCCTTTTCTGATATAATTTTATTTAACTTTGTCATAGCATCATTTGCTTCATTTAGCTTTTGCTTTGCAAGCGATGCTCTCAACTTATCAAGCTCTGCTGTTAGCATGTTATATTGCTCAGCAGCAGTTTTTTCTGACTCAAGTTTTTTTAAAGTAGTCTCCCTTTCTGTCAAACGTATATTTGCTTCTTTTAACCTTTCCTCTACTGTTAGAAGTTCTCGCTGTGCCTTATTTCGCTTTTCATCATATTCCTGGATTCCGGAAATCTCATCAATTATCTCCCTTCTTTCAAGAGGGGACATCTCAATTACATCTGTTACATCGCCCTGCAAAATGATGTTGTGACCATCTGGCCTGATATGTACTGGTTGTAATATTTCCATTATTTTTTCCCGTGTAACAGTTCTGCCACTCAATTTATAAATGGAAATCCCCTTTCTGTTAACCCTTCTTGAAATACAAACACTATCATCTTCTATTGGTATTTTTTTATCAGAATTATCAATATAAATTGAAACTTTTGCTATCTCGGCTGGCTTATCTCCATTATATATCATTTCAAGCATTTTATCTGCTCGAAGGCTTTTAGCAGATGTCCTGCCTAGCACAAAACAAACAGCATCTATTAAATTACTTTTACCGGATCCATTCGGTCCGCATATAACTGAAAAATCACTGGGAAATGTTATTAAAGTCTTTTTAGCAAATGACTTAAAACCTTGTAATTCAAGTTTTTTTATCCTAGCCATATTCCTCACTTTACGTTATCTAAAGCTTTTTTTAAGATATTTGATTTTACAAGTTCGATACGAGATCCATTTTCAACTACAAATAAAATCTCGCCTTCTTTTATGTCGAACTTTTTTCTAACTTCTAGAGGTATGACTACTTGTCCCCTAGAACCTACCTTTACTGAACCACAAATTATCTTATCTTTTTTCTTATTCATACTATTCATATTTTTCATACT
>CAZZIA010000012.1:0-13411 GCA_964654075.1 uncultured archaeon
TTGTGATGGTACTGGTAGTTGTAGTATGATATGCGACTGTGGCACCCTGACATGCTCTTATGTAGATAATCAATGTGGATTCAAAGCAATAGACATACTAATTTCTCCAAAATCTGTTGCAGTAGAAGCTGGCAAAGAAGTTCAGTTTGAAGTAAATATAACAAATAACGATTTAGATTCAGCGCATGGTATCATGATAAAGGAGCCTAAACATAATAGGACAGATGGATGGATAATTTGGGACGTTTATACTTATAAAATGGATGGGGTTGATTGTAGTGGCGAAACAAAAACAATTGGTGCAGGAGTGACGAAAACAGCTTATTTGACTATAACAGTGCCAATAGACGCAACTGGAAAGTTATATGTAAATGTCTCAGCTCAAGGTTCTTATGCAGAAGATGTGGCTGTGATAACAATTTCTGTCCCGCGAGATATAACATTTAAAGGCGCGCTGACAGAAGCTGGCAAGCCTGCTGCTGGTATATCTTTTACAGCAACAGTTTATAATGAAAGTTTCGACCCAAAAAGCTATTCAGCTTCTGGTACAACAGAGCCAGATGGTAATTTCACTGTAACAATTACTGGTATTCCGCAGGAATTTGTTAAGGCTGGATTTTACATAAAAATGAGCTCAGTCGGCAAGAAAGTTGAAGCAGAGTATATATGCAGATACGAGTATGATCCTATAACTGACACTAGGAAATGTACTAAGGTTTAATCTCTTTTGCAAGCTCGCTGATTTTCACTAATTTTTCTTTGCCAGTGCTCATATCCCTTAGCTTTACAGAATTTTTCTTGAGCTCAGTTGGACCAACAATTGCTACATATGGAAAAGTAGAAGCATATTCTAGTTGTTTGGATAGTTTACGATTCATTAAATCTGTTTCACTTATTATTCCTTTTTTTCGCAAAGTTTGACAGATTTTCAAAGCATCCTTACGCACAGAATCATTTACAGGTGCAACAAATAGCTCTTTTTCTTTTTCTTCCTTAAACAATTTCTTCTTTTCCATTAGCGAAACTATCCTGTCGAGACCAAAAGAAATCCCAGTAGCTGGAAGGTCAGGACCGCCTAAATCTTTTATTAAATTATCATATCTTCCTCCGCCGCCGCAGCTAATTTTTTCTCCTGCAAATAGCTCAAAAACAAGTCCTGTATAATAGTCTAAACCACGAACTAGGGAAAAATCAAATCTCAGTTTTTTATCAATACCGAGCTGCTTTGCAAAAGATAATAACTCTTTTACTTCTCCAGTAGGTTCTTTCTTTGATTTAAAAATTGATAAGATTTTATCTGAGTCAAAGCCTTTTTCATCTAATTCCTTTTTCACATCTTTAATTCCTATTTTGTCAATTTTATCTATTGAGCGAAATACATCTAAAATTTTATCTTTTGGGACAAAAGAAATTAAGGCATCTTCGAGAATTTTCCTTGAATTAATTCTAATGAAAAAATCCTTAAAACCTAAAGCTTGCATGCATTCGACAAAACAAGCTAAGCATTCAGCATCCGCTAGGACAGAATCTGTTCCTATTATATCAATATCAGCCTGCCAAAACTCGCGAAAACGCATTGCTTGTGGATTCTCATATCTCCATACTTTTCCTATCTGATATCTTTTAAATGGTTTTGAAATATTAGGATTATTCGAAATGAATCTTGCAAGGGATGCTGTAAACTCAAATCTTAAACCGAGCTCCCTTTCAGCTTTATCTTTGAAATAATATATCTCATTTTTAATGTCCCCGCTTTTTGCAGCAAGAAGTTCGTAAGATTCGAAAGCAGGTGTTTCTAAAGGCTGGAAACCGTATTTCTCAAAAATCAGCCTAATTTTATCTATTACAAATTGTAATTTTCTCATCTCGCTGGGAGACAAATCTCTGGTTCCTTTTGGTGGCTGAAACATAAAAGAATTTGGGATTTAGAATTTAAATCTATTTAATCCCATACATCTTTTTTAACATCTTCATTGTCTCTTTTTCTTTCTTAAGCTCTTTGGGCCTTTTATTAATGTAGCGGCTCACTGCATCTATTATAATTTCTTCACCAGATTTTCCTTCATAGTCCGCTATTATCTCCAACGCTCTCATATGGAATTGTGGTAGTTCGAGTTCAATCTTGTTAGAATCAATTTTAGAATTATATTCATTAACTTTCTTTTCAATTGCCGCTCTGATAAGCTCAGCTCTGCTTTTGTGCCTTCCATCTTTAACTAGCCTATCTATTTCTCTTAATGTTTCGCTATCTAACCAGAAAGTTTCTTTATAATCAAAAGTCATATTAACTATTAGAAAGTAATAACTTATAAGCTTTAGCTTAAGAACTTTTCAGCAAATTCTGCATATATCTTAGCAGCCTTTACAAGATCTTCTATCTCTATATATTCATCTTTAACGTGGCAAAGCTCTGGCTTTCCTGGCCCAAAAACCAAAGTAGGGGTGCTTGCTTTTACAAAAACTCCTGCTCCTGTTGCGCCGTGCTCACCAACAAACTGTATGGGTTTCCCAAGCACCTCTTGAGCACAAGAAACAAAAGTGCTTACATATGGCTTAGCTGTGTCAATCTCTACCGGAGCAAGATATAGCAACTCTTTAATTTTTATGTTTAGATCCTTGTCCTCTTTCTTTAGCTGATCTATCATACCCTGTAAAGCTTTTATAACATCTTCTTTTTTCTCCTTTGGAACTATTCTTACATCAACTCTTGCTCTGCAAAGCGCAGGAATTACATTTGTTTTCATGCCACCTGTTATCATATTTACACTAATAGTTGACTTACCAAGGAGGTGATGCGCGCCTGGCAGGAATAACTTATTTAACTCTGTAATAAATTTTGCAAGCTTTTCTACCGCATTTACACCTTTCCATGGAGTTGCCCCATGCGCTTCCTTGCCCTTAGAAATAAATTCAAGCCATAGCGCACCTTTCTCAGCGCTTGTGATATTAAAATCTGTTGTGTCCGTGAGTAAAACCAGGTCACCTTTTATTTTTTTAGCCATATATCTCATTCCAATTTCTTCCCCATCACCCATTTCTTCATTGCAACACGCTAGAAATATAAGCTGGCCTTTTGGCTTCCACTTGCTTTGCTTTAATGATCTAAAGGCTGCTACAATTGCTGCAAGAGTGCCTTTCATGTCAGTTGATCCTCTTCCATACAGCTTTCCACCAACAATTTTTCCAGAGAATGGGAGAAATTTCCATCCAGGACCAGCTGGAACTGTATCTGTATGGCCATGTATGATTAATTTCTTGTCACCAGAGCCCCAGATTGCAAGCAGGTTTGGCCTATCCTTTGCCACTTCTATGCACTTTATTTTGCAAAAGCCTCTAAGCTCTTTAGCTAAAATATCAACCACAGCCTTTTCTTTACCTGGTGGGTTTGAACTATCTGCTTGGATTAGCTTTTGGGCTAATCTGACTAAATATTTTTTATCAATTTTAATCATGGTAACATCTTCTTATAATATGTAAACTATCTAACTATCTTGTATAAATATTTTTATAAGGAGGGTTAATATTTGTTGGAAGCTACTTATTAATAGGTGATAGCCCATGCCTAACTGGCACATGCATTTGATAGTAGGGGTTGCTTCATTTTTTATTTTATTATTTGCATTTAGCATATTTGGCATACTTATAAAACCTCTTCTTCTGATTTTTTCTTTTTTTATTTGTTCGTTTTCTTGTTTATTCCCGGACATAGATTCAAAAAAATCAAAAATATACAGAACTATTACTGGAATTGTTTTCTTGATTATCACAGCGTTTATAATTGCCTATACGGCTCACAAGCTGCTGCTAATGGCTGGACTTATTTTGGTTTGGTTTGTATCTTTAAAATTAATATTAAAAATTAGAATTAGGCACAGAGGATTTTTGCATTCTATTTTTGCAGGTTTTTTGATTGGCCTTTTAGCTGGGCTAATTGCACAGCTTTTATTAGAAAGCTTCGTTCCAGGATTTTTTGCATTTATAGGACATTTCAGCCATCTTGTGCTTGATAAAAAGGTTTAGTCCTTAATCTGAACTATGTCACCAATCGTTAGCTCCTTTCTTTCCATCTTTTTTGTTTTTCCTTCTTTTATTTTTTCTAGAAGTTTTATATTGAAAAATCTTTCTAGTTTCTTTATTAAAGCCAGTGATGGCTCCCACCCCTCCTCTACCCTTTTTATAATTGAGGCCTTTTCATTTAGTTTTTTTGCTAGCTGGGTTTGGGTTAAATTTCTTTTTTCTCTTTCTCTTTTAATTATGGAATAGAAATCTGGTTTTAAACCCTCTTCAACTTGTTCTGGAAGGGCTGTTTTCTTTATTTGCCTAATCTCTATTTTGGGTATTTCTTGTCCAAATTTTACACATTCATCACAAACATTTAAAATTGCTCCCTCTGCCTTTATTTTTCTGTTTGCACTTTTAGAGCCACAAACTTCGCATTCCATAAAAACACCTAGTCTATAAATTTATTTAAATTTAGATATTAAAGTGATTAGTATGGCTGACTTAAGAGAAGTTGATAAAGAGGTAATCAAACTTTGGAAAAAGAATAAAATAGAAGAAAAAACAATAAAGTCAAGAGAAGGCAAAAAAAAATTATTTTTTCTGGATGGACCTCCATATGCATCTGGCTCGATTCACGTTGGCACTGCTTTGAATAAAATATTGAAAGATTTCTACATCCGATATTATAGAATGAATGGTTTCAATGTCTGGTGCCAGCCTGGCTTTGATTGTCATGGGATGCCAATTGAAAACAAAGTTCAAAAAGAACTTGGATTAAAAACAAAGAAAGAAATTGAAAAAATTGGTATTGAGAAATTCATAAAGAAATGTTATGAATGGGCAACAAAATACATCGATGTCATGAGCAATGAGTTTAATGATCTTGGGGTATGGATGGATTGGAAAAATCCTTATTTGACCTTAGACCAAGACTATATAAATGGTGCGTGGTACACTTTCAAAGTTGCTTTTGATAAAGGACTGTTATACAAAGGCATATATCCTGTTCATGTTTGTCCAAAATGTGAAACAGCAGTTGCGTACAATGAAATTGTTTACAAAAGTATTGAAGATATTTCAATTTATGTAAAATTTAAAGTAAAGAATAATGAATATCTGGTTATTTTTACAACAACTCCATGGACTCTTTTAGCAAATACGGGCGTAATGGCTCATCCTCAATACGAATATGCCTATGTTAAAGTTGGTGATGAGGTATGGATAATTGCAAAGGAGCTCGTTGAAAAATTAATGCAAAAAATTGGAAAGGGATACAAAATAATTAAAACTGCCAAGGGATCTGAATTAAAAGGCCTTGAATATGAAAGTCCTTTCATGGGGTTGCCTCTTCAAAAAAATATTAAACCAAAGGTAATCAATTCTGCTCAATATGTTACACTTGACACAGGAACTGGTTTGGTTCATACCGCACCTGGGCATGGCTTAGAAGATTATAAAGCAGGAAGAGAAAGTGGGTTAGCAGTATTATCTCCTGTAGACATGGAAGGAAGGTATAAAGAAGAAGCTGGAAAATATGCTGGAAAGTTCGTAAAAGATGCAGATCAAGAAATAATAGATGAGTTGAAAGAAAAGGGATTGTTTATTTTCTCTGAAAAAATGGCACATGAATATCCACACTGTTGGAGATGCGATTCTCCTTTGCTTTTTATTTCAGTCCCTCAATGGTTTTTCAAAATAAGTGAGATAAGAGACAAACTAATAGAGGAAAATAAGAAAGCTATATGGAGTCCTGAATGGGCTGGAAAAAGATTCCATAACTGGCTGGAATCTTTGGATGACTGGCCAATATCAAGGCAAAGATATTGGGGCATTCCGCTGCCAATATGGGTTTGCAAATGTGGAGAAATAAAAGTCATTGGTTCAATTGATGACCTACCAAAGAAGATGAAGGATGTACATAAACCGTATATTGACAAAATAGAGTTTGACTGCAAATGTGGCAACAAAATGAAAAGAATCCCCGACATATTGGATGTTTGGTTTGATTCTGGTGTATGCTCATGGGCATCAATCGGATATCCTAAAGATAAAAAATTGTTTGAAGAAATGTGGCCAGCAGATTTGATAATGGAAGGTTCAGATCAGTTCAGGGGATGGTGGAATTCTCAAATGATTACGGGTGTGATAACATTTGATAGAAGTCCATTTACGAATGTGATAATGCATGGTTTTGTTTTGGAAGCTCATGGAAAATCAAAACTTTCAAAATCAAAAGGTGGATTAAGCCCTGAAGAATTTTCTAAAAGATATGGAAGAGATGTTTTAAGATTCTATTATCTAACTGAGGATACAACAATGGACTTTAATTTTGACTGGGATAAAATTGCAAGCGAGTCAAGAACATTAACAACTTTAATGAATGTTGTAAATTTTGTTAAAACTTATTGCAAGAAAACTCCATTGAAAAATTTAAAGCCGGAAGATAAATGGATAATTTCAAAATTAAATAGTGTGGTTCCTAAAATCGATAAGAAAGTTAATGAAATGCGGCATTACGAAGCTGTTCAGATACTTGAAGATTTTATTTTAAATGATTTAAGCAGAGCGTATATTAAATATGTAAGAGAAAGAACAGATGAAGTTGGTGGAGTGCTATATTATGCTCTGGAAAAACTTACAAAACTGTTGGCACCTGTAACCCCTTTCTTAACTGAATATATTTATCAAAAATTCTTCAAAGAAAAAGAATCTATCCACCTCGAAGATTGGCCAAAAGCTGACAATAAATTAGTTGATGTTAATCTTGAAAGACAAATGAGCATAATTCAAAAAATAATTGAGGCTTCTAATTTTGCAAGGCAAGAAAATAAAATAAAATTAAAATATATTTTGCCGAAACTGACAGTCTCTGGAACAGAAGAAGTCAAAAAAGCTGTAGAATCTCTGAAAGATTTGCTAAAAACGATGGCAAATGTCAGGGCGATTGAATTCACAAAAGAGAAAATAGAATATTCTGTTAAATTAAATTACAAGATTGCTGGAAAGAAGTTTGGAAAAAATATTAAAGAATTGGAAAAACTATTAGAAAACCAGGATGCAAGCAAACTTGTTGGTAAAGAGAAAATAAAAATAGGAAAACTTGAGCTAACAAAAGATGACCTTATATTTAAAGAAAAGAAGGGAGAGGGGAAGCCGTTTGAAGGAGGGACGATAATTTTAGATACTAAAGTAACTCCAGAGCTAAAAAAAGAATGGTTAGTAAGAGAGCTTATTAGGGCTGTTCAGAAAAAGAGAAAGGAGCTTGGCTTAAATATAAGCGATAGAATAGTTTTGTATCTGCCAGAAACATTTAAAGAAGCAGAAAGCGTAATTAAAAGTGCCACCGGGAGCAAAATTATTTTTGGGAAGATTTCGGGTAAAAAGGAAAAATTTGAGCTTGAAGGCAAAAAATACGAATTTGGTGTTAAAAAGTGAAAAGATTAATTGAACTTGCAAATAAAATTAAAAATAAGACGCTTAGAGAAAAAACTATAAAACTTTTAAAGGAACAAGAAATATCAAACCCTGAAATGGCATATCCGAAGGCAAAAATTGAAAAAATGCCGTGCTGGATTGGCGGCCATCATAATTATTCAGGCGGCTTGCTTGAGCACACTCTTTCTGTTACAAGGATTGTCCTAAGTCTTGCAGATAATTTTGAGCAAATATATAAAGCTGTTATAAGTCGGGATAATTTAATTGCAGGAGCGCTTCTGCATGATATAATGAAGGTCTTTATTTTAAAACAGGCTGGGAAAAAATGGGATTTTACTGGTTCTCTGCTAGATCATGCTCATTTTACAGCATGTGAGTTGTATGCAAGAGGATTTCCAGAAGAAGTTATTCATATTGTTGCCTCACATGGTGGTGATATCGGGTCTGCAGGCGCAAATCCAAGAACAATAGAAGCTTTGCTAGTTTACTGGGCAGATATGATTGACTCTGCTACAGAATCTACGCTACATGGCACTACGCAACTCCAAATTCTTTTTATGCCTCCAGAGGAAGGGAAAGAGAATGCTTGATCAAGCAGTTGCATTCTTAAAAAATATAACAGGGAATACTGGGATTTATTTCCATAAAGATAGTATAACTGGTGAGAGCAAACTTTTAGTTAGTGAGAATAACAAATTAGAATTGATAACTATAGAAGCTTTGTATAATAAAATGAAAAATAAGTATAAGGAAATCAAAAGATGTGATGGAAAAAAAATAATTATACCTAAAAACATTAAAATATTTTCTATAAAGAATGGGAAAGTAAAATTAGTTAATATAAAATCTTTGGTTAAACATAGAACAGATAAGAAGATATTTAAGGTTAAATCAAAAATAGGAGAAATAAATGTAACAGAAGATCATTCTCTTATGACTATTAAAAATTGTAAATTTATTCCGGAAATACCGGAAAAAATAAAGTTTATTTCATCACCATTGAAGTATTCATTCGAAAATATGAATATGAACATAGACGTACTTGATAAGAATGATATTTTTAATAACTTAATTTTAAAAGGCAATTTTGATTCTAAAATCTATAAAAAAGTAGCTGTTAGATCAAATACAAGTCCGATACAATTAAAAAAATATGGTTTACCAATATGGCACCTTAAACGAGAAGAGATTTTATCAATAAAAAACAAAGTTAAAACATTAAGAATAAGACAAAAAGGTCCAAAGATTCCAACAAAAATAAATATAGATGAAAATTTAATGACATTTTTTGGTTTATGGATAGCAGATGGATGTATATGCAAAGGTAAAAAATCTGAAAGAATTTTAATTTCTTCTTATTATGATGAAGAATGTAAAAAAATAATAGATAAAGTCGCCAAAAAATTTAAATGTAAAGTTTATATTTCTGATAAGGGAGTAACAGCTAATTTAACATCTAATATTATTTTCAATTTAATGATGTTTCTAGGATTCAAAGGTAAGGCATTAACAAAAAAAGTTCCTAATTGGGTATTTGGTTTAAAAGAAAGTTTAATGGCAGCATTTTTACGTGGATATTTTTCAGGTGATGGAACTGTTAGTAAAGGTGATATAAATGTTTCTAGTATATCCAGAGGGATTCTAGAAGATATTCAAACACTTCTTTTATTCTTTAATATAAGATCCTATATTAGAAAAGATTCTTCAAGAAGCGGTTACCAAACGAAACATAAGCATTCTTGGAAATTATCAATAAATCATACTGACTATAAAAAAATATTTTTAAAAGAGATAAAATTTCTACAAAAAAATAAAAATAAAAAAATAAAACTTGCACAAAAAAGCCAATCTTTTGATATAATCCCACTAGAAATGGAAATTAAAGAAAAGATTAGAAAGAGGTATAGTAAAAATAGGAATTTTTCAAGGGAATATTTAAAAAAATTAATTAAATTTCAAGATAAAAATATAAAAGATATGCTTGAAAACGTTATAAATTTAGAAGTTTTTTTTGAAAAACCAATAATTGAAAATCTAGGGAGAAGAAATATTAATGTCTATGATATTGAAACAGAAACAGGCAATTTCATAGCTAATAACGTAGTTTTAAAAAATAGTGACGGCGTTTGTTCAGCAGCCCTAATTGCAGCTTTCTTAAGTCAAAGCGGAAAAAAGCCAAAGCTTTTTTGTGGAGAGCTTGATGAAAAAGAACTTGCAAAATTTGGAAAAAAAGGAATTGAAAATGCCATATTTGTTGATCTTGCAATTGATCAATATCCTGAATTTCTAACTGGGTTTAAAGGAAAAAAAGTTTTAGTAATAGATCATCATCCAATATCCAATGACCTAAACAAGATTGGGTTTTTGCACATAAATCCAAGATTTGAAAACCCTGATATTTATATCTCTGCAGCACAAATTTGCCATAAAATATGTACCAGAGCAGGGCTAGCTGGATTTGAATGGCTAGCAAGGCTTGGAGCAGTTGGCGATCGTTCAATTTCTGGAACTAAAGAAGAGAGAGAAGCAGCAGATCTTGTTGATGCAATTAAAATTTTCAAGAAAGAAAAAGGCATGATATCATTAGCAAAGTTCCTGGCTAAATCAAAGAAACTTGAAGATTTTTTATATAAGCCTGAATATATTGGGATGGGAGAGTTGCTTAAAGCTGAGATAGAAAAACAAATAGAGAGATTTAAAATTGAAAAAACGGATGATATAAATTTTTTTGAAGTAAGAAGCAGATACAGCATCACATCTATTATGGCAACAAAAATATTTGATCTTTATCCTGATGAGACAATAATAACTTATAATAAATCAGGGAGATTTTATAAACTCAGTGGAAGGAGCAGAAAATATGATATCGGAGCTGCCTTTAAAAAATCCTCTTCTGGTATAGGTCGCGGGGGTGGCCACAAAATCGCAGCAGGCTCCATGATAAGAGAAGACGGCTTTAGCACATTTAGAAGAAGGTTACTACAACTGCTAAAATAATTATTTTTTTGCTAGAAGAAAACCATGCTATATTAATAATGTTTAAATATTTAGAATAGTTATTATATTGTTATGAACATAAGGTTTCATACTAAAATAAATCTTTACAAAAAGTATAGATACTTTATTGTACCGTATGACTTTTGTACAAATAATAATATTGGTGTACACGATAATTTATTAATAAAAATAGATGACATTATATTTCACACTTACATATCAGGAACTAATTCTTCTAAGAGAATTAATTTGCCCACTAATTTATTATGTGAGTTGAAAAGAGGTGATTCTATATGCGTAGAAGTTGTTGATAAATATCAACAAAGAAATCATAAAATTAAAATTATAAAGAATAATAATGAATGCTTTCTAGACCTTTATCATTCGCTACCAAAATATCAGGATCACGTAAAGAGCGAAATTATTGTTTTTAAATTAAATGATAGATTATTAGTTAGTTCAAAAAATGTATCGAAACAAATAATAATTAATAGATATTTGCCATTGAATGAAAAAACCTTTGAGATATTTGGATTGTATCAAGGCGAAGGTACGAAAAAACACAAAAGAGATTGTGCGCAGATAAAATTTGTCAATTCAAATATTAAGCTAATCAATCTTTTAATAGAGTATTTCAAAGACACTTTCAACATTCCGTTTGACAAATGGTCTGGTCGTATATTTTACGTTGGTAGTGAAAAAAGTGATAAAGAATTGAAAAACTATTGGTTGAAACATACAAAAATTTTACAGAAGAATCTAAAAAAAACTATATTTATAGATCGAAGGGGAAATAAATCTTCTAGACATGGCGTTTTGCATATTTTACTCATATCATCTATCTTCACTGAGGTTATTATGGGTATTCTAAATCTTCTAAAAAGAGAATGTTTAAAATCGAAGGTGTGGACCGCGGCATTTCTGCGCGGTCTAATGGCCGCAGATGCACATGTAAAACTTACCAAATGGCCAAATAAAACAACGTTAACTATGGTAGAACTTGCTATAGAAAATGAAGAAGAGTCAATACTTTATAATCAAATGTTTAATAGGTTAGGTATCACAACCCGCACTTATCTAAAGTCCGGAAAAATTGATATAATGCATTGGAACAATCTAAAGAAATTGGCTGAGTTTAAATTATTGAAGTTACATCCTGAAAAATATGAACAGTTTATAAGTGGATTTAACAATCATAAAAAGACTATAATTGTGCTATCACCATAGCATGCTTTTCTTCAAATGGCTCAAGAAAGCGAATATCAATTATTTCAAACTTTGCATCTCCTATTTTTTTAACTTCCTGTTCAACAATCTTTTTTGCTGGTGCAGTCACATCAATACTTTGTGTCTTTATTGCCAGAAACAAGTAACCTCCTGGTTTTAAAAATTCTTTGCAGTTTCTAATTGCAATTTCCGTAGCATCTGGCTGAGCAACATCTTCATAAACAATATCAACTTGCTCTATCCAATTATAATCTTCTGGTTTGCGAGCATCTGCCAAGATTGGAACGATATTTTTATATTTCTCGCAAATGGGAAGAAGCTCATTAAAACATCTTTCAGAAAATTCAATTGCATAAATTATTCCATCTTCACCAACTATACTTGCTATTTTAGAGCAAGTGTATCCATGAGCCGCACCCAAATAAAGGATGTGAGCTGCTTTCTTGATTGGAACTTCTTTTAGTCCTTTTACAATCGCAGCAGCAAGCTTGCTTCTCTGCGGATCCCATGGGCTATATTGAGTTTTTTTATATTCAACTAGTTGCTCGCCAAATGGTCTGAAATCTTTTATAAGATTTTTTACATAAAGCCTGCTATCAATTAAGAAAATTCCTGGAAATATCTCTTTTAGTTGCATTTATTTACCCTTAATTTGTGCCAGTTTTTCCTTATAGTCCTTTAGAAGTTGAGCCGACCTGTCCTCTTTAGTATAAAAATCAGCCCTAGAAGCTATTGTTAGCTTTGATGATAACAAACGGGCAATTTTGCCCTGCAACTCTCTTTTAGCAGTATTTATGTCAGGATGTGCAAATAAAATTCCAAATTTTGGCGGACGAGGTGCTTTAGCTCCTTTTTTAATGTTCTTTCTTTCTTTTAGAAACCTAAACATAGCCCTTTCTGCCCCGAGGGTCTGAATACTTGAGCTAGACATCTTTGCAAGTTTTTCTAAAGAACCGGCCAAAGCTAGCAACCTTGCTGCTAATATTGAACCGAGCATTGCATTTATATTTGGAACCTCTTCAGGAACCACCTCTTCTAGATATTTCTCTAATTTCTTTCTTAACTCATATGTATTTTTTAGTTCTGCAGCATAACTTTGCAACATTTCTATATCTTTATCATTCAGCTGCATCCCAACAGAACTTTTAAAATGCTCAAACTGCTCTCTATGACCATATTTTGCAATGTTTTCAGCAAATTTTTCATGATCTGCTATGTTAAGTTCAGGATAATGCAGACCATACCATTCTCTAAGCCTTTCTGCCATTGCATTTAAAATTTTATCGAGATCGTTTAAAGCACAGACAGCCTGAATAATTAATTTATCTCTCCTTTGCAGAGCAGAAATCTTAGCCTTTGCCTGCGCAATGCCAACTTGGACAATTATTTCGTTTAACTCGGCTTGATTTTTTGCAAAGCCAAGCTCAACTGCCAATCTTCTAAAATTTTGCTTTAGCCAATCTGTTGCTGGGTTTGGCTGTTTTGCAACAATTTCTTTAAACCCACATCCCCCAATTAGTTGTTCAAGCTCTATAAAAGGCTTTCCCTCTTCAAATTGCTCTAACTTTTTTGCAATTTGTTCTGGATCTTTTGCAAACAACTTATGAGCTATTAGCCTGTTATTTTCAACGGCAAAAAGCCCTGCCACACATGCTGCAATACAAACTGTCATACTATCGATATCTATTTATGTACATGTCAACTACCACCGTTTAAAAACTGTGGCTTGTAACTGACATCAGGCGTTTTA
>CAZZIA010000013.1:0-13043 GCA_964654075.1 uncultured archaeon
AAAATTCACGGTAATGAAGATTCTGTCTGGGTTGGTATATATTGTGATCCCCAAGGTGATCCTCCAACCGAGATATACCCTGTTATTAATACAAGCTCTAAAGGTGTTTTCTGGGGGCTTGATAAACCTTCACAATTTACATCTGCCGCATGGGAGTTGTTTGACAGAACAGTTGTGTTTGCTCTTGGGGAAAAAATATGGAAAATTTCAGCATTTACAATTCCAGAAAATATAACAAAAAACCAAACCTTCTGGTTGCTTGCAAAGATTTTGAAAAGGGATGGAACAGAAATTAAAACAGGGACAGTTAACATATCGTTTGGCGGGAATTTATTATTTAATTCTGGAACAGAATATTGGGAAAACAGAACAATGAAAATACAAGCAGATAGCAGTTTAAGCGTAGAAGCAGATGATGGCAATTTGACAAGACAACTGAAAGCAGGCAATATAACTGTTAATATCATATCTGGAAATTATTTTCCAGAAACAAATTATACAATTCAAGCAAGCTCTTCACAGCTTGCTAGCCTTTTTTATAAAATAAGGAATAGCTCTGATTTTACAATTTTATCAGCTGGAGAACTAACCAAGACAGGCAATATCTATAGCAGGACTATATCCACGGTTGATTGGGGAAATTTTATACTTGAAATCGGCGCGGTAAATGGGACTTTAAGTGGTGGAACTTTTGGAATTATTAATACAACATTTGTACAAGAGATAAATTTAGCAACAGACAAGTTGCAATATAAACCGGGTGAAGTTGTAAAAGTAAATCTAAGCTCAAATGTTGATATCACTCAAGCAAATTTGACAATAATCCTTCCAGACAATACTTCTTTAGATTTAGGTGAAATGAATAAAATAAATTCGACGCATTTCAACCGAAGTTACTCTTTGCCACCTAGCGCTCCTCAAGGAACTTATATATTAAGTGCAAAGATTAAAACAGATTCAGAGATATTAGAAAGAAATACTTCTTTTGAAGTTGTTGCATTTAGAATTACACCTAGCTTAGATAAGACAACATATAGGGCTGGTGACACAGCAAAATTGATGATTGAGGTTTTAGATCTTTATTATAATTCTTCAAATGTTAGTTATGAAGTAAATCTTAGTGCGCCAGCAGGAATTGAAGAGCAGGTAGAAGAGGGGGTAACAGGACTTGATGGCTACACAGAGATATTTCATTTTATTAGAACCGATTACTTGAGCGGAAGTTATAAATTTAAAATCTGGGTTTGGGATGAATTGCATAATACAAGCAGAGTTTTTGTTGAAAAGAGCTTTAACATAATTGCTGCTGGCACCCTTGCTGTAATACCAGCAAGCTGGTCTATAGCAGAGCCAGGTACTTATACAAAAGAATTTTTTATAAATAATACTGGCCCAGGCAATTTAACAGATGTAGCAGTTGCTCTTAGCCAAAGCCTGCAAGGCGTGGTTACATTAAACACAACTGCTTTGTCAACCAGAATCGGGCCTTATGGCAATACAAGTTTTTTTGCATCAATAAATGCCCAGCAAAATGTAAATGGAACAATAACTGTTAGTTATGCAGAAGGCACATTTCCAATACAAGTTAGTGTGGCTTTACAACCAATAGAAGGTGTTTTAGAGATTTTTCCAACTAGCTGGTCTATTACAACGGTTGCTGGTGAGAAGCCCCAGAAAGAGTTTAGTCTAAGGCCAAATATAGATGCTGATAGAATTAATATAACAACAGATTTAGAGATTATACAAATTATAAGCTATCCATCTAGCATAAAAGCTGGTGAGGATGGAATATTAACTTTAAAGGCTGACACAACCGGCCTTGAAGAAGGGACAAAAACAGGAAAGGTTGACATATCAAGCTCAATAGGCTCTGCTGAATTAACAGTTAGAATAGAGATTCTTGGCGATATTACCACCAAAGTGGATCAGAAAAAATTAGAATTAGCAGAATTAGAAAAAAATATAACTGCCCTAAAAAAGACAGGGAGAAATGCAACAGAGCTTTTATCTCTTTACCAAGAAATTATTAGCTCGCTGGATAGCGCAAAGGCGTCTTTTGAGGAAAAAGACTATGCACAAGCAAAGTCAAAGTTTTCAGATGCTCAGTCAAAAATTAGCACTTTAGAGACAAAGCTAAACCAAACATGGGCGATACCTATACCAGGCATCGGTTCAGCAATATGGACAGTTGCCAAAATCATTATTATAATAATTATCCTGGTTACAGCTTTTATTTACAGAGATAAAATAAAAGAGTTCATAAATAAAATTCTTAAGAAAAAACCAAGAGAAAAGGAAGAGGAATATTATCCAGAATATAAAGAAGAAAAAGAAAGATATAGAACTGGGTATTATTAATTTAATAAAGTTTTGATTCCATTGTATAATTATGCCAACAAATGTAACAATAGAATATGCAAAAGCACAGCAGAAGTTTCTTTCAGCAAAAACTCGCGAGGAAAAAATTTCTGCTTTAGAAGAAATGCTTGCAAAAGTTCCGAAGCACAAAGGTACAGAAAATTTGCAGGCGCAGCTAAAATCTAAACTTGCAAAGTTAAAAGCTCAAAAAGAAGCAAAGGTAGGCAGAAAAAGTTTTGCTATTCCAAAGGAAGGAGATGCTCAAATTTGCATCTTGGGGTTGACGCAATCTGGCAAATCTACTTTGCTATCAAAGCTAACAAATGCAAAGCCAAAGATATCTTCAGTACCTTACACAACAACAAAACCAGAAGTTGGAACTGCAGAGTGGAAAGGAGTTAAGCTGCAGCTAATAGAAATACCATCAACTTTTCAATCCCGGTATATGAACATAGCTCAAAACTGTGATGGGCTAATTTTAGTTCGTGATCCTAGAAAAGATATAGCAAAACAAGCAGCTGATCTTAAACAAGTTCTGACTGAGTTTCGAATTAAAAAGCCATTTATTGAGGTTTTTGAAATAAAGGAAACCGAAAAAATAAAAGAGCAGATATGGAAAATACTTGGGCTTATAAGGATTTACACAAAAGAGCTTGGCAAGGCCCCTGAAAAAAAGGCCTTGGTTTTAAGGAAAGGTGCAACAGTTGCTCAGGCAGCAAAAGTTGTGCATAAGGATTTCTTAAAATTCTTTCGCTTTGCACGGCTTTGGGGAGCCTCTGCAAAATTTCCTGGCGAGAAAGTTGGCCTGGAACATATATTGCAGGATGGAGATATTTTAGAGATACACGCTTAGCAATAAAAGCATGTAATACGATATGATTATTATGGCACTAGCACAAATTTCCAAAAAGAAAGAGAAAGTAAACCCATGTCCCAGATGCGGGGCGGAGCTCTTAACTATTGAAGGAAGGATTACTCAATGGCTAACTTGCCCAAGCTGTCACTTTAAAACGCTAGTAAGAAAGGAAAAAGAATCTGTTAAATTTACCCCACTTAAATAATTCTTAAATATAGGCTTTACTAAATTCTAAGTATGTTTGAAAATTATTCTACCAGTGTGCAGAAAATACTGAAAAAGATTAATGCAAAAATCGGGGATAGAATTAAGATAATTAAAGCTGGCAAAAGCTACGAAGGTTTGCTGATGCCAAGAGGCGAGATTGGAGACAAAAATTGCATAGTTTTAAAGTTGGATTCTGGGTATAATATCGGCATAACAGCTGAAAGGATAAGAATACAAAAAAGCAAAATGCCAGAGCCAAAGGTTAAAGAAGAATTTGAGCTTGGAAAGAGAAAGAAATTCTTAGTTAAAAAGCTAAAATTTGATCCAGCAAAACCTTCTGTTTCTGTCATAGCAACTGGCGGAACAATTGCAAGTAGGGTAGATTATAAAACTGGCGGGGTTTACATGTTGATGAAGCCTGAAGAATTTTTATTAAATATTCCAGAATTGCATGAAATTGCAAATTTCAAAAAAATTCTAAACCCCTTTAACAAAGCCAGCGAAGATATGGGTTATAAAGATTGGCAGGTTATAGCAAAGCTAGCTGCAAAAGAACTGAACAAAGGAAACAATTTAATAATAACTCATGGCACCGATACCTTGCATTACACTGCTGCTGCCTTATCTTTTATGCTAAAAAATTTATCAAAGCCGGTTATTCTTGTTGGAGCACAGCGCTCTTCTGACCGAGGGTCAGCAGATACAGCAATGAATTTAATTTGTTCCACCCATGCTGCACTTTCTGATATAGCAGAGGTTGGAATATGCATGCATGGAACTATGGCAGATGATTTTTGTTTATTTCACAAAGGCGTGAGAGTTAGAAAAATGCATACTACGAGGAGGGATGCATTTAGGACGGTAAACGACGTCCCCTTGGCAAAAATATGGCCTGATGGTAAAATTGAGATATTAAACAAAAGTTATAAAAAAAGAGCTGATACAAAAGTTACAGCTGATACAAAATTTGAACCTAAGGTAGCTTTACTAAAAGCATATCCAAATTCTGAGCCAGAGATTTTAAACTTTCTAGTTAGCAAAGGCTACAAAGGTTTTGTGATAGAAGGAACAGGAATGGGTCATGTTCCAACATTTGCTGAAGAATCTTGGATTCCTGCAATTAAAAAAATTATTAAAGGGGGGATTCCAGTTGTGATTGCTTCACAGACTCTTTTTGGAAGAATAAACACGACAGTTTATCGAAATCTTAGGATTTTGTTCCATGAAGCAGGAGCAATTCCAGCAGAGGATATGTTTCCAGAAGTTGCATATATCAAACTTTCCTGGATTTTGGGGCACACAAAGAATTTAGAAAAAATAAGGAAGCTAATGGCAACAAATATTGCAGGAGAAATTTCTGCCAGATCTTTACCAACTAGTTTTATGGTGTAAAAATGGATTATGAAAAGCTTGGTTTAAAATGTGGGATAGAAATTCACCAAAGATTATCTACAAAGCATAAGCTATTTTGCAGCTGTTCAACTGTAGCTTTCACAGAAAAACCAAATTTAATAATAAAAAGGAGATTAAGAGCAGTTGCAGGTGAGTTAGGAGAAGTTGATCCTGCTGCGCTGTACGAGGTTGCGAAGGGGAGAGAATTTCTATATCAATGCTTTCCGTCCGGAACTTGCCTTGTCGAAACTGATTCCGAGCCACCTCACCCTTTAAATCAAGAAGCCCTAGAAATTGCTTTGACAATCGCTTTATTATTAAAATGTGAGATAAATAATGAAATACATGTAATGAGAAAAACAGTTATAGATGGCTCAAACACGGCCGGATTTCAGCGAACAGCTAATATTGGAATTGGTTTTAATTCCATTTTAAAAACAAAAGATGGCGATGTCAGGATAAAGGATATAGAACTTGAAGAGGAAGCTGCTGGGATTGTGAGAAAAGAAGCTGATAGAGTTGTTTATAGACTAGATAGATTAGGCATTCCGCTAGTTGAAATTGGAACTTATCCTGACATACAAACTCCAAGACAAGCAAGAGAGGTTGCTGAAAAGCTAGGAATGATTTGCAGATCAACTGGAAAAGCAATGCGCGGTATTGGTACAATTAGGCAGGATGTAAACATTTCTATTAAAGGCGGAGCAAGAATCGAGGTAAAGGGACTGCAAGAGCTGGATTTATTAGAAAAGCTAATTGAGCTTGAAGTTAAAAGGCAGCTAAAGCTTTTGGAAATTAAAGCCAAGTTAAAGGACAATAAAATTGACAAAAAAATAAGAAATGTTACAAATGTATTTGACAGAACTGTAAATAAAATAATTGCACCTCTTATTTACAAAGGAGGCCAAGTTTTAGCATTAAAAGCTCCTTTTAAAGGATTATTAAAACAAGAGTTGTGCCCAGGGAAAACTCTTGGCAGGGAGTTGGCTGATTATGCTGTTGCTTATGATACTAAAGGTCTAATTCATTCTGATGAAGATCTAAAAAAATATGGACTAGAGGAGGAATTTAAACAATTGCAAAAGCAATTAATGACAAGCTCAGAGGATGTGATAATAATAATTGCTGGATTTGATGAGGCAGAAAGAGCTATAGAAGCTGTTGCTGACAGGATTGAGCAGCTGCAAAAATGCGTGCCAGAAGAAACCAGAGTTGCTCAGCCAGACGGCACAACATCTTACGCAAGACCTCTGCCTGGAGAAAAGAGAATGTATCCTGAAACAGATATCCCACCAATTATAATTGAAAAAACTTTGTTAACAAAGCTAAAAAAGGCCTTGCCAGAAAGCTGGGAAAAGAAGGCAAAAAGATTTTCAAAGCTTTTGCCAAAAGAAATGGTCGAGCAAGTTTTGCGTAGCGAGTACTTAGATCTATTTGAGCAGTTTGGCAAAAAGTATGGACCTGTAGTAGTTGCTAATACATTTATATCAATTATAAAAGATTTGAGGCGATCTGGGTTTAAAACAGAAAATCTGACAGAGAGGCATTTCTCTGAGCTTTTTGCTAGCATAAAGAAAAAAGAAATAGCAAAGGAGGCAATATCAAAGGTGTTAGAAATTTTGTGCAGAGAGCCAACTCTGACAATTCTGCAAGCTGTTGAAAGGATTGGACTAAAAGCAATGAGCAAAGATCAGCTGAAAAAAATTATCAAAGATATTTTCAAAGCAAATCCTGAACTTGTAAAGCAAAAAAGAATTTCTGCGCTAATGGGCGAAGTAATGAAAGAGGTAAGGGGCAAAGTTCCTGGAAGTGTTGTTAAAAAGGTCCTGGAGGAGGAGCTACATGTCAGCTGAAATTCGTATAGCAGTTAGGACAGCACTGATAACAGCCTTTATAATAGCAGCTGCACTTATCTGGAAGGATGTTGTAATGGAAGCAATTAGCACTGTTGTGCCAAAGGTAGAAGTCCTAGGTTATCAATTTGCCGCAGCACTATTTGCAACAGTCCTGCTGATGATTGTGGTGTGGATTGTGCTGAAAGGTGAGCGTCTCGAGCGAAAACTGGAACGGAAGCTTAAACTTACCAAACTTTAACTTTTAAACGTGAGCTATTTAAGCTTTTCTGGCTAAATTTGAATATGGCAAAATTCATCCGCGATAAAATCGTTGATATAAGGACTGAGAAGGAGTCAATTATAGCCTCATATGCTCCATTTGAAAGCACCTCATATTTGGGCGAGACTACATGCAAGTGGTATATCCTCAAAGATGGCAAGAAATTTCGCTTTACAGCCCAAGAGCTAGACTTGCAGTCTGGTGATGATGTTGTAATCCGTAAAGGCTTATTTGGAGCGACCGTTCTAAAACTCGGAAAGCGATACCCTGTTGAGCTCGATTTGCTTTAGAAAAATAGCTATTCTAAAAATTCTACTGAATCTATAATACCATCTGCATCAGCATCAATGCCTTCTACAACCCTAGCTAAGAGCTTTTTGTCATATGAATTTCCCTCACAAAGTTGATCAAATTTATGAATAAAGGCAAGAATAGCTGCTCTTGTTCCACTAGCTCTCCTACCACCAACAACAAGTATCTGTTTTGTGGAATCAAATGGGTTTTTTGCCTTAACAATTAGTCCACATTCCTCTTCAGAATAATTTTTTTTAGAAATAGCTGAATGAATGCTTGAATAAAAATTGCTTTTATATTTTATTTGTTCTAATCTTATTGGTAATTTTGGATTTACTCTTGCAGTTACAGTATTAACACCAGGACCTCCTATTAGAATTAAATTATTCTTTAAATCCTCTTCCTTTACTTCAGTGTCAAGCTTAATTGAAATTTCAGGTATATAATTTAGAAAAGTTCCTAGGAACAATCCTAAAGAAGTTGCAGCAGGTCCATCCTTTGCTCTAACCTTTGTTGGGCCATGCGGCTCCGGAGAGCCAACTATAATTAGAGCATTTAATTTACCATCAAAAATAAACGGCTCTAGAAACCTTTTATATTCAGATTTCAAAGAAAATATTTTTTGCGAGCTTTCTAATGGCTTTAGCAACAAGGAAAATGCAAGTTCTGTTATAGAATAAAACTTTGCAACTGCTCCTTGTTTTGCTTCTTGCCTAACAAGCGCGATAATTCCTGCTTTCTCTAAATTTCTTATATGATAATAAACTTTTTGCTCATGAACTTTCAGCTTCTTAGCAAGCTCTTTTGGATAGTATGGTTTTTGTGCTAGGAGTTGCAGAATTTTCCATGCTAAAGGAGATAAAGCAACCTTAAGCTGGGAAGGGTTTAAAACACCTGTAGGTGCACTAAAGGTTTTTCCATTTTTTTGTTCAACTACCCACATATAACCACTATAAATTTTATTTTAGCACTATTATAAATTTTTTAGTAAAGCTTATATATATAGTTTTCTATTACTTTAGAGTGCTTCAGTGATTATATGTGCGGGATAATTGGCTATATAGGAAACAAAAATGCAGTTCCAATTGTGCTTGACGGATTGAAAAAACTAGAGTACAGAGGTTATGACTCCTTTGGAATTGGAATATTGAACGGCTCTGGAATAACTGTTAAAAAGGAAGTTGGAAAAATTAGTGAAATTAGTTCTAACTCAGAAATCAATAATATAGAAGGAAATGTGGCCGTAGGACACTCAAGATGGTCAACGCACGGAAAGGTTACAAAGGAAAATGCCCACCCCCACTTATCAAATAACGGAAAAATAGCGGTTGTGCATAATGGTATAATAGAAAACTATCAGGAGCTTAAGAAATTTTTGATTTCAAATGGATTCAAGTTTTATTCTGAAACAGACACAGAGGTTATACCAAATCTGATTGAATTTTATATGAAAGAAAACAATTTTGTTGATGCTGTTAAAAAAGCAATTGGCCAGCTAGAAGGCAGCTATGCCCTTGTTATGATATATGAAAATGAAAATCAGTTAGTTGCTGTGCGGCATGAGTCACCCCTGGTGATTGGGGTTGGTGATAGTGAATTTTTTGTTGCATCTGACATTCCTGCTTTTTTGGGCCATACAAAAAAAGTGATATATCTGGATGACAAAGACATGGCAATAATAAACAAAAAGCTAGAGATATTTAACTTAAAATCAGATTCGCCTGTTGTCAGGCCAGTACATACAATTGAGTGGGATGCTGAGCAAGCAAAAAAAGGAAAATTTAGGCATTTTATGCTTAAAGAAATAACAGAGCAGGCAGAAGTTATAAACAAGGCAATAGCTCAGGATAAAAAAATAATTTATGAAATTGCTGATGCAATTAAAAAGGCTAGAGGAATTTATTTTGTAGCATGTGGAACAGCTTATCATGCTTGTCTAGCTGCAAGCTATAAGTTCTCAAAAATAGCAAAGAGGCATGTAAATGTTGCTTTAGCTTCAGAATTTCCAAATTATAAGGATTTCTTAATTCCCCAGAGTTTAGTGATTGCGGTTTCCCAGTCAGGTGAAACAGCTGATGTGCTAGCTGCTATTAGAGCTGCTAAGGCAAAGGGCGCAAAAGTTATCTCAATAGTTAACGTAGCAGGCTCTTCTCTAGCAAGGGAATCAGATCAAGCTTTGCTTCAGCATGCAGGTCCTGAAATTTGTGTGCTTTCAACCAAAAGTTATACTTCGCAGCTAGCAATACTCACGCTACTTGCGTATGCAATTGCTGGGAAATTTGAAGAAGGGAGAGCAAAACTAAAGGACTTAATAAAATACATCTATTATCTAACTTCAGCAAACATGCAGAGCCACATAAAATATCTAGCTAAGAGGCTTAGTAGCATAAAAGACATTTATATGATTGGTCGTGGGCTTCAGTATCCAACTGCTCTAGAGGCTGCACTGAAAATAAAAGAAGTTAGCTATATTCATGCAGAAGGATTTGCTGGCGGTGAGCTAAAGCATGGTTCGATAGCTTTGATAGAGAAAGGCACACCTTGTATCGTCTTCTCTTCTCAGGATACAGAAAAAGAGGTAATAAGTAATGCAATGGAACTAAAAGCAAGAGGAGCTTATATAATAGGAGTCAGCCCCAAGCCCAATGAGGTTTTTGATTTCTTTATTAAAGTCAGAGAAGCTGAAGAGGCAAATTCCATATGCCAGATAATTCCAATACAAATTCTTGCATATCAGTTAGCTCTGTTAAGAGGTTGCGATCCAGATCGGCCAAGAAATTTGAGTAAAAGTGTAACAGTCAAATAAGCTATGAAATCTAGAAAATATTATTAAATAAAAAATATCAACTTACATCAAAAGGTTTAAAAATCAAAAATGATTTAGCAGATATGATAAAGAGTGTGACTGTGAAATAATATGAAAAAACAGCCAATAAGTATAACCGGTATAAGATTTGCGATTAGTGAAAAAAATGAGGAGCTTGCAAGAGGCTATCTCTATTTGCTGAAAAATGATTTACATGAAAGGCCGTATGCCTTTATAGAAGATCTATATGTTGCTGAGGTAGAAAGAGGGGCTGGCTATGGATCAAAAATGCTACAGGCAATGATAGAAGAAACCAAAAAACGTGGCTGTTATAAAATAATAGCAACAAGCCGAAAAACAAGAAAAGCTGTGCATAGCTTTTATGAGAAAAATGGATTTCAAAAATGGGGTTATGAATTTAGAATTGATTTAAAATAATGAGTGATTTACAATGAGAGCTGTTGTGCTAGCTGCTGGTAAGGGCATAAGGATGGGCAAACTGACAAAAGATTTGCCAAAGGTATTAATAAAAATTGCTGACAAACCCTTTCTTTGGTATTTGCTAAAAGCTCTCAAGGCAGCAGGAATTAGCGAAATAGGTCTTGTAGTTGGTTATAAAAAAGAAAAAATAAAAAAATTTTTAGAAAGCGAGCACTTTAACAATATAGTGCTGATAGAACAAAGGCAGCAGCTTGGAACAGGCCATGCAGTTAGCCATGCAAGGCAATTTGTCAAGAATGAGCCATTTCTTGTTCTAATGGGAGATAACCTTTGCTCTGTGATGGATATAAAAGAGCTTTCTAAGGCATCAAGGCCAACTATAGCAGCAACAGAGGTAAAAAACCCATCTAAGTACGGGGTACTTGTTTGTGATGGCGACAAGTTATTAAAAATAGAGGAAAAGCCAAAAAGCGCAAGCTCTAGCTTGGTTAACGCAGGAGCATATCTGCTAACTAAAGATATTTTTGCTGCAATTGAACAGATAGAAAAATCTCCAAGGGGTGAGTATGAGCTTACAGATGCTCTTATGCAGTTAGAAAGTGTTTTTGTATACAAATTAGAGGGCTATTGGACAGATATGGGAAGCCCAGATGATATACCAAAAGTAGAAAAAGCAGTTAGAAAATTATTTAATCGGCCATCCAGTTAAAATATTGATGGAAGATTTAATTAATGATTATTTTAAAGATCATAATCTATTCTATATTAAAATTCCTGTGCTATGTTCAGCATTTCCTATACCAATTCCTATATCCTTTTCTGAAATAGTTGAACCATTTTTCATGTTATTAAACTTGAAATTAGTTATCTTTGCAGGATACTGCCTGTAATCAAACGTTGTTGGAATAAAACCAAATTTTTTCTTTCTGAAATTCCATGTTGTTTTTGAATAACTCTTGACTAAAAAATCTATTGTTTTTTCATTGTTACATGCTTTTATATGAAAGGTTGGCAGAGAATTTCCAGTTCTTTTTACTTTAATATTATCGAATTTGTGAAGTATTTTGCCATCATAAAAAGAAACATCCTTTTTCAAGGATTTGCCTAAGAAATGGGGGTTGAAATATGATAAAAATGCACCATGTTTAAAATGAAAAATCCCCCAATACCATGGAACAGCTGGAGCATTAAGAAGAACTTTTTGAAAATAAGCAGTTCCATTTGATTTTTTTCCATTAATTGTGGCCTTTAGATTAAGTTTGTTTATCCCTGTCATATCATATCCTAGTCCAAAATATTTATGTTCCTTTACCCAAGGAGTTATAAACTTATTTTTGTCCTTTATCAGAGTAGCTTTAAATTCCATCTTGTCCTTTATAGTTATTTTGAAAAAATCCTCTTTGAATTGAAATTTTGTATCAGGATAAGGTGTGTATAAACCAAGCGGTATCTGATTTATTTTAACTCTGCTTAATAAGAAATTATCATGCATTTTTTTTCCATCAAAATACCATGCTGCTATTCCACCATGCACTGAACCGTCCTCTTTGAGCGGGTTCTTCGTACCAAGTTCAATTCCATTGCATTTTATATTGGCATCATTTTTCGCTGACCAAAGAATTGCCACCTGCCTTGGTTTTTGTGAATTTGACGGATTTTTAAAGAAAAATAACCAAAACCACCATATCCAAGCATTTCTTCCAAGAGAAAGATTTTTCAAATCAAAGATTTTCCGAATAGTTTTATTGTTCATTTTTCCACCTTGTTGTTTATGTATATAGCATTTTCTTAACCTTATTTTTAATCTCTTTAGTAATTCCTTTTTTAACTCTCAGGAACTTTCGTGCATATCGTTTTCTATAAACCCCAAACAATTTTAATAGATTTTTAATAAATGGATGATCTAAAAAGTCATCTAATTTATGTAACCTTTCCATCACAGCTAGTAATCCTAATGTAAATAGCCCATAGGTTATTGGTATGGAAAGAGAGAACCCATTTGCATAACTATAACTTCCACTACCAATTATTGCTGTTTCAAGCACAAAATTTGCAACAGTAGCCAACATAGCCAAAATCAGAGCACCTTCTTTATTTCTATCTGAAATATTTGATATACCCCACAACCCAATCAATATCGCTAAAGGCAGCATATTAGTCGCAGATTCTTGATATACTTCTCTAACCCACATTAAAAAGCTAATCAGGATTAAAATATAGAAAATAGCATTGGTTTTTATTGGAATTTTGATTTTATTTACATTCAGAAATATGAATCTGCAAATGACCCCTGCTGAGAAAAACAAAAAGATTAGCTCTATTGGTATCAGGTTTAAAATAAAATAAATGGATTCATTATATGTCCAATTCCCTGTGCTTGTGCCCAAATATTCAACAATAAAGTCTATAAATGCAACAAGAAGCCCGATTGCACAATACTTTATAATTTCTCTAAAATCTTTGTTCTTAAAAAGCATAACTAATATTGCTAATGTAAATACTATTGCAAATCCAGATAATATCGTTAAATATCCTAACATTATAGTTACCTAATTTTACACCCACTTTTTTATT
>CAZZIA010000014.1:0-12498 GCA_964654075.1 uncultured archaeon
TTTTTGATGGTGTTATTAAAAAATACGCCAGGGGAAATAATATTATCTATCTTGCTCATGGAATTGATGCACTTTATTCCTCAAGATTTTGGAAAGAAAAAACTCCAACTCTTAAAGAATTAAAGGAACTTTCAAACAATTTGTTGCTTGGTACAAGTCGCCATAGCAAAAGCTTTTTCGTTCCAGACCCATATCTAATGCAGGCAAAGGAAGATAGTCTTGAAGATATGGTGGTTTTTGAAACTGACTGGGTGCCATATGATAATGAAAGCTGGTATCCTGGTGTGATTAATGGCGTAAGAGAAAGTATTGGCCCCAGCGACAAAGTATTTTATAAAAACCTTAAGAAATTTTTTGAATAATTTCTATACACTACAATATAGAAATTTTTATAAATGTACAAATTAAAATATAGAGAGGCTTTTTGGAACTTGAAAAACTAATTGCTGCATTTGAGCGCTCACCGCAAGCCAGACACTGTGATTCTGTCAGTTATTTACAAAGAAATGGCTGTTTGGATGTATTTGACAAGGGCATTCTATATATACGATTAAAATGGATAAAGGTGGAGCAGTGATCTATTGGGTCCGTGGCCAAATAGAAAAATTTGATGAAATCGAGGTTGGGCGTCTCAGGCTCTAAAAGATGAAAAAATAGCATTCTTTATAAATAGTGCTCCATCTTTTTTATGGGACAGGTTTTGGGCTTTGAAAACCGTAACGCTGCCAAGGTTTGAACATACCTTATTAATATATTGATAGAATTAAAAATATAGCATAAGCTATTAGGAAAACTAATAATGGAAGCCAAATTATCATTTTAGAATCTTCTCTACTTTTGTAAAATCCTACCAATAAAGATAGTATGAGTAGGGAAATTTGTATAAAATACCAATTGAAAATTAGAAAAGTTATCAAAAGCGATATCAAAAATACTATTATTATTGGCAAATAATAAAATTTAGTTTCTTTGAATCTTCTTGACAATCGCTCAATCGCAAAACCGGAGAAGAATAAAACTCCGACAAAAATCAGTGGAATTGCAACAAACATTATTATTAGTATTATTATTATTAGTATTACTTCCCCTATTTGTGCTACCCTTTCTCCTGGACCAACATATTTTGGATCTAAACTTGGATTGTAATTTGTTTGTTCAAAATATGAGTCTGCATTAAGATTTTTTAAACTTCCATCATAAGTAAGATAAGTAACATAATTTTGATTTGTTAAATTATATTTGTCTTTAAACCAAGTTTCTGTTTGAACCATTTTGCTGACAGAAAGAAGGTTGCTGCTATCTTTAACTGGTTTCTGTGAGATGAAATAAACACTTATTTGAGCATCTCCATCATTTATTGAAGATAATTCTAATGGGTAAAATGGTTGCTCCGGCTGAAAGACAAATTTAAGAGGCGTTGAAATACCCAACTCAAGCTCTTTGAGAATTTTAACTGCTTCAAACGATGCATTTTGACATTCTTTTATATTTTCAAATTGATAACTTATTCGGCTTTCAATTGCTTCTATGCTATAAGCCGAAGGTAATGTTATTTCAGCAGCGCATGCTCTATCTTGATCTGTAACAGATTCGTTTAGTTTGTTTGGGAGATTAATTCTATTTGCAATAAAATAAAAATCCTCTCCAACATAGTTTTGCAGAATATTGGTCGCTGTGTCTGGAACAGCAAAATTGTGTTTGTTTAGCCATTCTGTGAGTGCGGTTGCATTTGTTGCCCTAAGTATTACAATATAGTAGATGTCAATTTTCTTTGCCTCAACAACTTCAACCTCACCCGCTTTCGCACCAGCAGCTCCCATAATACCAAAGCCCCTTTCCTTTGGAGGCGGTCTAAACATATCAGCTAAATCATAAAATATTTCAATGTTGCCTTCTTCAATTACTGGTTTTATCTTTGATGGTATTGGAATAACCCAAACCATGTCTATGATATCTTCTGTTTTAATTTTTGTAGATAAAATCATTGTTTCGTTCGTACCGTCCCAAATTATTGCTGCTTTTTGGGATGGAATATAAACATGTTTTTCATAATCTGGGGGATTGAATATCCCGCCATCTGCTAAAGCTAGCTGAGAGAAAAAAAGAATCCCGACTAAAAAACAAAAAATTGCTATTCTTTTCATGCTAACACATTTTATTAAATGGTGAAATTGTATATAAATTTGAGTATTATGATTGAAAAAACAATAATCCTGCAAAGCGGAAAATGTGCCTGGGCAAGATGCTTTGCTTGTGGCTGGGGCCGTCTTGTCGGGCCTGAACCGAATATTCACAGACTCAAAGCTGATATTGATAGGGAATTTTCAAAAATTGAAAAAAATGAAATTAATAGGCTAAAGATATTTGCATCTGGCTCTTTTTTAGATACAAAACAGTTTCCAAGATCTATTTGGAGTTATTTAGTGAGAAAATGTAAAGAAAAAAATATCCAAGAACTTGTAATTGAGTCGCGCCCTGAGTTTATAACAGAGCAGAGTTTGCAAGATTTTTCTGGTATTGAACTAATAGTTGCAATCGGTCTTGAGGTCGCTGACAATGAAATTCTAAAAAAATATAACAAAGGATTTGCTGTTGAAGATTATATTAGGGCTGCGAACATTCTAAAAACAGCAGGATGTAAACTGCGAACTTACTTAATGGTTGGACTGCCTTTTGTTAAAAATCAGAAAATTTCTTTGAAAAAATCTATAGTGTTTGCAAGGAAATACTCGCAAGAAATTGTATTGATAAACACTTTCCCGCATTCTGCAGCACCGCTATTTGATATGTGGATTTCTGGGAAGTGGAAGCCTTTAGATAAAAAACAATTCAATGGCCTTGTCAAACAGTATAAAAACTGTGAAAAAGATTTTAACAATTTCATGTTTGTCCCTAGATTTCCTAAAGAGAAAAGAGTTTTAATTAAAGGCGCGAGCGAAAAGGAGCTTTTGCACCCTTACTATAAGGTTTGGCAGGACTATTTTTGCAGGTTCTATGAGCCAAAAAAAGAAAAAAACATTGCTTTGTTTATTCCATGCGCGTTCAGAAAACCGTACCCAAGCTCAAAATTGCATAAAGCTATTTTTTCTGTTTTAAGAAATTTAAAAATTTGGCCAAAATTGCATCCAATTGTCATAAGCTCGCCTGGAGTAATTCCGTATGAATTTTCAAATTACTATCCGTTTAATTCGTATGACTGGCCAGAATGGGAAGAAACAGCTGATATAAAGAAGAAATATGTTTCTGTTACTCAAAAAAGGATAGAAAGCTATCTGCTTGCGCATAAAAATTATAAAAAATTTTATTGCTACTTAAAGCCTGACTCGGAAAGCTGCATTGCCTTGAGGAAGGCTTGTAAAAAATTGAAAATAAAGTTGGTAGAGTGCTTAAGGCCGGAAACATATGAAAAAATTAAAAGTCAGAAAAATCCTTTGAGTTTAGAAGAGGCTTTAAAGGATCTTGCGTTCTTAACCTAATTTTTCATTTTCTGAGTTTTCATCTTTTGTTCAAATACCTTTCTTATGTATTTGATTGGCATGCTACCGCTGTATAATATTGTATCGTTAAAGAATTTGTCAGAGAAATTTGGGCCCATTTTTCTTTTTACATCCTCCCGCAGCTTCTTAAACAGATGCTTGCCTAGCAGATAGCTGAGCTGATAGCCAGGTGTCATTGTATATCTTTTAACTTCTGCTATTGCAGCTTCCTTAGGCATGCCTGCATGTTTTACAAGAAATTTAACTGCTTGGCTAAAGCTCATTCCCCCGCAGCTTAGCTTTATATCAATTATTATGCGTACAGCTCTCCATATCATATCTAGTGTTTGAACGAATCTCGTCTCCAGTGTATCATCATACCCAAGGTCTTTCATATATTCTTCGCAATAGTGGGCCCATCCCTCGACAAATTCTGTTCCTGATGAGAGCACTCTTATTAATGAAGGGTTTGTGGCTGCGCAAGACAGCTGTAGATGATGGCCAGGATACGCCTCATGAACAGATGTATTTGAAATAGCTGCAAAATTATGTCTTTTAAGTGAACTCCCAGGAGTAACAATGTATATACCAAATGCACTTTTCTCAAATTTTGGCGGCTCAAAATATGCAGCAAATGGATGTGTGTGACGAAGATATGCTGGTGTTTCGATTACAACTAGCTTTTCTCTTTTTGGAAGGGTTAGTATGCCTTTTTTTGCTATAAATTTCTTTGCTGTTTTTATTGATTTTCTATAGATCTCAAGCGCGCTTTTAAAGCTGCTAGGATGTTTGGACTCTATCATTTTCTTTACATCCTTCACACTAGCGCCTGTCTTTATTTGCAATGCCAAAGCTTTTAGTTTGGCGTTTTCTGTTTTTAAATAGCTCTCACCAAGAGCTAGAATCTCGTCAGCATCCACCCCAAGCTCTCTCAATTTTATTAGTTTCTCAAATTTTTTCTTTCCTATTGCAAACTCCTCTCTTGCTGCTGGTAACAACTCTTTCAGCGATATTTTATAATTTTCAACTGCAAAGAGGGTTTTTGATATGTTGCCCTGCAATTTGCCTAGTAGCTTTCTGTCGATTTTTTTTGTTCTAGCAAAACTCAGCACCTCTTGAAGAAATATCGGTAGGTTGTCACAAGACTCTATGGCTATCCCAACCCATAATTTTACAGGTTTTTTTATTCTGCCCTTTACCTGTTCAATCATTTTAGGGCATTTTTCAAGCCTGGCTGCTATGCTTTTAACTCTATTCTCTAAAGATGGAAACTCTCTTACAAATAATGGGAAAATTGCATCCCCGATAATCTCTGCAGCATCTGGGTTGGATTCCCATTCTCTTATAACTTCACAATGAAACAAAGAAAGCTTTAGTGTGTGGATCGCTAATTCGCGATCTATTTTCCTGTCTGGTGAAAGTTTTTTACCATTAATGCTGGACCATTTTTTTAGGAACCCTCTTAGCATTTTTATTTCTTTGATGTATTCCTCCTTAGATTCCTTTGGCATCAGATGATCATATTTATGAATTCCTATGTAAGTTGCAAAAACTGGATATCGCTTTGTAAATGTATTGAACATTTGCCTTGCTAGAGCGTCAAACCTCTGATTCTCAGTTACCATAACTTATCAGTTGCCTATCAGCTATAAATCTTTAAGTGTTATAATTTGCAATCCCTCAGGAACCCTGACATTGTCTCTGACTCTCATACCAAGCAACCATTCGGTTCCACATTGTGCTGCGATATTTATGAGTTTTTGGTCTATGTCGCCGTCAAGGGCGATTGCTGTTGATTTTATTTCTCTTGCTGCACGAAACATCTCTTTAATGGGAACCTTACCCAAAATTTCCAGATCTTCATTTAAAAAACATGCTGCCCTTGTTCCTGTAAGCTCGTTTAAAATCTCTTTAAATCTCTTTGTCTCAACTGGCTCCAGATGCTCTGCTTCGATGGCAATAGCTTTGGCAACTGGTTTTTGTTTTCCTTCTACATGCTCTATTTTAATCTGGTCTGATGGTATTTTATCTCTTAAAGCTTTGAAAATCTCTTTTTTGCTAAGTTCCTCTACTTCTTTGTCTCTTTCTGCCTGTGCTATATAATCAATGTCACAAACAGCTAGCAGCTCTTTTATAATTAGATCCCCTCCACGGTCACCGTCTGTAAATGCTGTTGTGATTTTTTCTTTAGACAGATCTATTATTGCCTGCGGCACATTTGTCCCTTCAATTGCAATAACATTTTTTATTCCACATCTTAACAGATTTATAACATCTGCCCTGCCTTCTACAATTACCAGGGAATCATAGTTATCTATAGCTGGGCCTGCTGGAAGACCCCCATAACTAACAACCTCACTAGACCTTACTGCCTCTTTTATTTGTTCTGTTATCAGGTGTACGTCTGTTAAACCTTCTTCAAATAGCTTCCCAAGTAGCTCCTTTGCCCTATCAACAGCATATTTTCTCTTTACAGCTCTTACATCCTCTACGCGCTCTATGCGAATCCTTGCGTTGCATGGCCCAACTCTCTCTATTGTTTCCATGCAAGCTGCTATTAGTACTGTTTCACTGGAATCTAAAGAAGATGGAATTGTTATTAGCCCAGAGGTTTTTCCTGATGTTGTTCTTACATTAACTTCTATTCTTCCAATTCTTCCTGTTCGCTGTAGCTCTTGTAAATCCATATCAGGCCCTAATAGGCCTTCTGTTTGGCCGAAGACAGCGCCTATAACATCTGGCTTTTCTATTGTTCCATCAGCATCAAATCTAGCATAAATTGTATATTTTGAAGTTGTTTGAGCAAGTTTTGACATTTAAATCACCTCAACGATTTTAAATCCTCGATGGCTGTAAGCCTTAATTTTACAAACATGAACTTTAATTTTCTTCTTGTAAAGCGATCAACCTTACAACCATAAGATTGAAGAAAGAGATTTAGTTTTTTTGCTAACTCCTCACCAGCACGGTCAAAGTCTGTTAATATACAGACCTCTTTATCTTTTATTTTCGTGGCCGTGCCATATGGTCCGTGCCTAACAGTTATTATTTTTGTGAAACCTAATGAATATAAAATTTTTTTGTCTCGAGCTCCTTCAACAATTACTGTTTTGTCTTTTATTTTTCCAAGGAGTTTTAGCAATCTCTCTTTCTCAACCTTATTGAACATATATTATCCTTAAAAGTATTTAAATCTGTTGGAATCTTTAAAAGCTTTGTTCTTGAATGTAAACCTTTAACAATTTTGCAAGAACCGAAAATCTTTTTTATGGTTCTTATTAGCTCTAAATTTGCCCTATTATTTTCTGCTGGCTCAGTCAAATAAATCTGTAAGTTGTTATTTTTGAATAAAATTTTAATTTTTTTAGAATTTGGCTTTATCTTTGCTTTTATTAGCATTGAATCATAGCTCAGCTGCCTCGTCCTTGCAGGAGTCGCACACCCATTTGTCATTAACATTATGCAGCTGCTCTGAGAAATTTCCGCATAGCTCACAGTCGCCAGAATTAAATTCCTCGCTGATTTCCGGTGGCTGCTCAATTTCTAGCCTTTCCTTCATAATTCCTAAAAGACCCGGTGAAACCCTAAGAACTTCTCTAACAGAGATAAAACCAACAAGCTTGTTTAAATATTTAACAGGCAGCCTTTCGTAGCCATATTTTGCCATTCTCCTTGTAACCTCTTCAAGGCTTTCATCTGGTGAGCATGTAATTACTGGAGCATTCATTATATCTTTTATTAAAATTTTTGATGGTTTTATATCTGCTGCTGCAACCTTATTCGTTACATCTTCCCTAGTAGCAATTCCTATTGGGATCTCGCCTTTGCATATGACAACACTACCTATATCCTCATCTTTCATTCTCTTTGCAACTACTGCAACTGTTTCATCTGGTCTTGCTGTGACAACCCTTGTTGACATTATGTCTTTGATTTTTATTTCTTCCATCATTAATCACATCATGATATGTTTTTTAACTAATATAAATTTATGTATTGGAATTTATTAAAATATTGCTTATAGTTGGTTTTATATTTTAACATCGACAAATATCTAATATGGAAGCTCAAGGTATTGCTAAAGAGACCTTAGCAAAGAGGATAGCTGGAGAAATTGTTCTAAGTATGGAGGCTGGAAAGACAATCCAAAAATGGAGAAATATTTTTAAGATCCCTCAGAGAAGACTAGCAGACCAAATGAATGTGATGCCATCTGTTGTATCAGATTATGAATCTGGAAGGCGAAAATCACCAGGTATAAAGGTTGTTAAAAGAATTGTAGATGGCCTGATAGCAATAGATGAAAAGGCTGGCGGGAATGTTATTAGGAGCTTTTCTTCATTCCCGGTAACAGCTATGCTTTCAGATGCTGTCATGGATCTAAAGGAATTTACAACTCCAATGTCAGTTAGGGATTTTTGTAAACTTGCTGATGCAACTATTATTGTTAGAGAAGACTTGGCTGATAACAAATTATATGGATATACAATAATAGATTCTGAAAAAGCCATAATAGAGCTCCCGCCCCTTGAACTTGTTAAACTTTACGGCCTAACAACAGAGAGAGCATTGATATTCGCAGGCGCGCATCATGGCAAGAGCTGTATGGTTGCTCTAAAAGTTACAAATTTAAGGCCTGGGTTAGTAATATTATATGGCTCAGAAGAGGTTGATGACTTAGCAAAAAGGATATCTGAGATAGAGTCAGTTCCTTTAGCAATTTGTAAAACTAAGAATGTCAAAGAGCTAATAAACAATTTAAAAAAGAGGTTCCCATAACCCCCTTCTTGCGCGTCGAACTCGTGTTATAATAAATATTTTTTAAGTTAAATATAATATATAACATTGTTATATGAAATAAAGGTTAATTTCTACTAACAATATAAAATAATATAGAATTCCTCCACAAGCAATAGAAGGGCAAGTATATAACACTGTTATAATACTCTTCACACCCCTTCACAGCCTATGGAACTTCACATGAAATTAAGAATAAATATGTTCACGTACAATATGCATGATACTTCAAAAGAAACAAAGGTTAATTTAATGGAAGTGAAAACATGACACAGGAGCTAAAAGATATTTTTACTCAATTTCTAAAAACAAAACAAATATTTGCGAACAGATCAGCTCTAACAATAGCATTTGCACCAGAGACAATACCCCACAGGGAGCAGCAAATTGCTGATTTGGGCAAGATATTAGCACCTACTTTAAAAGGGGCGAGACCAAGCAACATATTCATATATGGAAGGACAGGAACAGGGAAAACCCTAATAGCAAGGCTTGTCGCATCTGAGCTTGAAAGGCTATCAAAAGAAAATGGCTATGCCATCAAAACCATTTATCTTAACTGCAAGATGAAAAGAGAGGCTGATACAGAATATAGACTCCTGGCCGCTTTAACAAAGGAGCTTGGTAAAGAGGTTCCATTTACAGGCTTGCCAACAGATAAGATATATAGAACATTTTTTGAGACTATAGATAGTAAAGATCAAACAATTATACTAGTTATTGATGAGATAGATGCGCTTGTTCAAAAAACCGGGGACGAGATTTTATATAATTTGACAAGGATCAATCAGGAGCTAAAAAGAGCGAGAATTTCAATAATAGGCATAACAAATAACTTGAATTTTATTAATAACATTGAGCCAAGAGTGAAAAGCAGCTTAAGCGAGGAGGAACTTATATTTCCGCCATACAATGCTGTAGAGCTACAAGACATTCTGCGAACCAGAGCAAACTTGGCGTTTGCCCCAGGGGTTATTGGAGAAGGCGTAATAGAAAAATGTGCAGCCCTAGCTGCGCAAGAGCATGGCGATGCTAGGCGAGCTTTAGACCTGTTGAGAGTTGCAGCTGAGCTTGCTGAAAGGGCCGGCGATGAAAAAATAACAACAGAACATGTTGATAACGCCGAAGATAAGGTTGATCTTGATAGAATAATTGAAATAATTAAAACACAACCACGACAATCTCAAATTGTACTTTCGGCTATCGTACAACTAGCAGAGAAAAATAGGGCAGTTCAAACTTCAGATGTTTTTAGCACATATATGGAAATTTGTAGACATCATAGAACCAAGCAGCTAACGCAAAGAAGAATATCAGATCTGATAGCAGAGCTTGAGTTGTTTGGAATAATTGATGCAAAAATAATTTCCAGAGGAAGGCACGGAAGAACAAGGGTGATTTCTTTATCCTTACCAGAATCAGTTATAGAAAAAATAAAGAATATTTTACAACAGCTGTTCATATGAATGAAAAATTTATGCAACTGGGGGTGTTGCTTGACCCAAAGGTTGCAGAGTTGCTTGCTCAAAGGCCAGAACTAGAAGAAACCATGTTTAATAAAATACAACAGCTTGAGCTTAGACCAATTGTACTAACAGAGCAAATTTTTAAAAAATTACAAATACCAGAGCCAAGAATAATCAAATCTAAAATTCAAAAAGAAGAATGGTCTATACAAGATATTATTGATAAATATAATGCCAGATATAGCGAACTTCAGAAAATTCTAGCAAACAAGGCAACAAACATAATTTCAATTAACAGAGCAGCAAGTGCATATGGTGAGGCAAGCATTATTGGAATGGTAAAGGGTAAGGAAGAGAGCGCGCTGGAGCTGGAAGATACAACAGGCACAATAAAAGTTTTTCTTAAAGACAAAGAAAAAATGGAAAAAATTGAGATAGATGATGTTATAGCTGTCTCTGGCATACTAAAGGATAAAGCGCTTTATAATGGAGCGGTTACGTGGCCTGATGTGCTGATAAAGGAAGTAAAAAAATCATCTGGGGAAGTAATTTTTATATCAGACTTTACATTTAATAAACTACCAGAGCAGGTAAAAGAAGCAAATTATATTATTCTTGTTAATTGTTCAGGAATTGAGCGCCTTGCTGGGCTTCAAGCGCATATAATTACAACACAGAAATTACACAGCACAATTAATATTACCAACCCATCCCTGATAGACATCGCGGGCATGGTCGTATTAGTATATTTTGGAGAGCTAAATCCAGCAGACATCATAAGGAAAAGGTATATAGACGACTTTATCATTACACCGGAACCTGACATAATTTTTGCACCAAATTCTGGCAAAATTGAAAACTATAAAGGGACCACAATAATTTCTGGAAATGCAGAAGTTGATCTAGAAACAAGAGAAGCAAAAACAATTGCTCTAGATACTGTAGAATAGATGATTCGAGATAGAAAAGCGTTTAAATATTTAGCAATAAAATAATTGCTATGCAAATGCAAATTCTTGATTGCGACTATATAATGTTAAATGGAAAGCCAGTTATTAGGGTGTTTGGAAAAAATCTAACAGAGGAGCCTATCTGCGTTTTTTATGATAAATTCTTACCATATTTTTATCTTGACTGCAACAAAGTATCTTTTGAAGATGCAATTTATGAACTAGAAAAAAATAATTTAAAGGCAGAAATTGTTGAAAGAATACTTCCAGTAGGTTTTCAAAAACCAACTAAAGTTCTTAAAATAACTGGGAAAGACCCATCAAAAATACCAGAAATAAGAGATTTTGTAAGCAGGTTTGGGACACCATATGAAGCAGTCATACTTTTTAAATATAGATTTATGATTGATCACAGTATAAAAGGAATACAATGGATTGAAGTTAAAGGAAAGCCGATTTATACAAAAACTGTAAAGTGCAAAGCGTTTAAAGCAGAAAAGATAGAACCAATTGAAATGTTAAAAAACATACCTTTTAAATATCTTTCTCTTGACATCGAATGTCTTCCACCTGAAAATAGAATGGCGGACCCAGATAAAGACGAGATAATAATGATAGCGCTATCATTTTATCCTGAATACAAAAACAAGAAAGAAGTGTGTATAATCGCCAAACCTACAAGTCTAGGAATTGGGTGTAAGGATGAGAAAGAGATGCTGGAAAAGCTAAAGGAAATTATAGAAGATTATGACCCTGACATAATCACAGGATATAACATAGAAAATTTTGACATTCCCTATATTTTAAGAAGGATGGAAATTCATAAGGTCCAAAGAAACATTGGAAGATCTGAAAAAATACCGTATACAAGTAAATTAACTTATAGTAAAAGAACAAATATTTGTGGAAGGGTTATCATAGATCCCTTTTATATAATTAGATATCTTTCTGTATATGACCAGCCTTATAAATTCAAAAGATTTGATCTAGGAACAGTTGCAAAACAAATTCTAGATGAAACCAAAATAGACATAGGAGACTCGTACGTTGCTACTGTAAATGAAGCATGGAAAACAAGAAAAGGACTAGAAAGAGTGGTTGAATATTGTAAAAAAGATGCTGAGCTGGCATTAAGGCTCGTTATAACTCACAGGCTTGTTGATATGGATAAATTCATAGAGATGTCCAAACTATCCGGCCTCTTGCTTCAAGATACCATGGCTGGGCAGGCTGCCAGGCACGAATCCGAACTACTGTACGAGCTTAAGAAAAGAAATATACTAATGCCTTGCAAACCAAGAAAAATAAAAAGAAAGGAGTTGCAGTATAAAGGTGCACTAGTTCTTGAGCCTGAAGCAGGGCTGCACAAAGATGGCTATACGCTTGTTTTAGATTTTGCTGCGCTGTACCCCTCGCTAATTATCCATTATAACATCTGCCCAACCACTTTGGTTACAAATCCAAATGGGTTGGACGTCAAAACATCTCCGGTTGGTTCAAATTTTGTAACAAAGGAAATAAGAGAAGGCGTATTTCCTTATATTGCACGGTATCTTTTAAAAACAAGAGCAGAGATTAAAGAACAATTAAAAAAAGAAAAGAACCCAGAAATAAGAAGAGTTTTAGATGCAAAACAATATGCGTTAAAAGGAATGGCTGTTTCTCTTTATGGATATACTGGTTTTGCTGGTGGAAGATTTTTTACAACTGATGTTGCATCATCAATAACAGCCTGGGGCAGACAAACAATTGAATTTACAAAAAAATTAGTTGAAGAAACATTTGGTTATAAAGTTATATACGGAGATA
>CAZZIA010000015.1:0-12484 GCA_964654075.1 uncultured archaeon
ACTCCGAGTATTTATGAAAAGTATGGGTATTTAGATAACCCATTTCCTACAAAGAGTTACCCTATCTGGAAACGATTTCATAATCAAGAGGATGTGAAAGAAGCTTTTGAATCTCAAGTTTTGAATTATATAGGAAGAGATCAAAAAAATACTACTTTCTTTCTTCTGGGAGGAAACAGGATTGGAAAGACACATTTTCTCAAACACCATTTTCTCGAGTTAGAAGGTGTGTTTAGAAAAAGGAAAGTTCATTATTTTCCTTCTATCTTTATAAAAGCTCCACCTGGGGAGTTTCTTCAAAATTATCGAGATATAATTCTTGAGATAAATCACCACTATGAAGAAATCATAGGAGAAGAATTCTTTCTCCAATTTTTGAAGCGCATTAAAGAAAAACAGGATATTATAGAAAAGATGCCAAAAGATGATTTATGGCGAGCATTGAATAAACTCCATTCCGTCAGTTTGCCTATCTCAACCGGCGATTTCTGGGGACTTTATCCTATTTTTATGAAGTGGTTAGAGGGGGCTACACTTGAAAAAAACGAAAAACAGAGGATAGGTGTTTTTTCTCCCTTAAAGACTTCTTCCACATGTATCTCTGTTCTGAAGCGGATTATCCGAATAGGGAGGGATGAGGGTATCATTAAAGGCTTGATTGTGTTTTTAGACGAGTTCGAGGTGCTGTGGCAGGTCGCTAGAGTAGAAAAGAGAGCTAGGTATCTTCAGGATTTACGGGAATTTATTGATGAAATACCCAATGGGCTTTTCTTTGTTGTGGCAATGACTGAAGAAGCAGAGCACAACCTTGAAGAGGAATACGTCGCTCTTTATGGTAGACTCAGCAGTCCATCTGCGCCGTATATCTTGAAGCCTATCCAAGGGACTGAAGATGCGTGGGGTTATGCAAATTACTTTCTGGAAGAAGCAAGGAAAGAATTTGAGGAAGCAAGGAATATTAGATCTGAAGAAGGACATATTATTTCCAAGGCAGAGGTAATAGAGGAACTAGAAAAAGTTACTCCAGAACTCAAGTCCTCTCAAGGAGACTTTTTTGATGCTTTACACGAACTTGTTGAGAGTAAAGTAAAAGGAGCTAATCAAACAGGATGATATTTCTAATAACCAATTACCAATAACTAATAACCGTCTAAACGGGCAAAGGAGGAGATAAAATGGCAATAGTAAAACCAAAAAACCCAAAAGAAATAGAAAAACTCAGAAAGTCATACTATGGAAAGTTAGTTTGTAGGCAGAGGAAAGACGGGAGTGTAATTCTGGCATCTTGGCCGAGAACTTATCGCCGCAAAAAGAGTAAGGAGAGGGCTTCTTGAAATTAATAGATGAAAAGTGCTTTGACCAATTACTATGTAAAAATCTTGTCATTTGTGAGAATTGGGTCTATAATTTAAGAAGAAGATTAAGATGAGGAGGGAAAATGAGTGAGAAAGACAAACATGTAATAAAAGATATGGAAACAGTCGATGTAATATTATCATATAATTTTGCTTTTGGACCTGATCTAGAATATCCCAGAAACGAAGCCGTCAACAGAATCGTAATGAATTGTTTATATAACATTCAAAAAGATGATGGCTGTTCAATCGAGGAAATATGCAAAGAACTAAAAGAAAAGAGTCCTGTGTCATTCAGATATAACACTATTCATAAAAGCATCCAATGCCTTAAAAAAAATGGTGTAATATCGTCTCAAAAATATAATGGGCGGGATCATTTTTTATTGAAAGACAGATACAAACTAATTATAGAAACACAGATACGGGACCGGAAAGCTCTGTTAGACAAGTGTGTTAAGAAGATAATTGATAGTGTTAAAATTAACTATGCATTGGTTACTGTCTCCCAAGTGGGTATTATATCTAAATTGTTTACAGATTTTATCGTTTTTGTTTTTTCAAAATTTGGCTTCCAATGTGCCAAGATGATTACTGGAAATATTTCGGATAGAGATTTTATGAACTCATCTCAGATAAGAGAAGAACTTGACAGAAAAATTTCTCATTATCATCTAAACGAGACAGAAGTTGCATCAACCATAAAAAGTGAATTCTATAAATTTTTTCGAGAACCAGATCCTGATTATGAAGCTCTTAAATTTTATATGGCGCAGAACTTTTATGTATTGAAGTTACTAGGACTCGATCCTAAAGCCCATATATTATCAAAAGGTGCTTTTAGTGGTTCTCATATGTATTTGGACTCAAATGTTATTATCACAGCATTGTTGAGTGAATCTAGACCATATCGCTCCTTTAAGGAATTTTACAAGATTGCCAGGGACATTGCGATTGATCTTTATGTTTCAAAAATCACACAGAATGAAATTCGGAATGTAATTGCGTATCAACGAAGCATTGCAGATACTTATGATAACATACCGGAGTTTATGGAAGATCAAGTTACTAATGCTTTTTATAAAACATACAAAAAATCAAAAGAAAGAGACGAAAATTTTACGATTGATGAATTATTTGCGCCATTTGAAAATTTAGAAAAAACCTTAAAAGACAATTTCGAAATTTCTATTGAAGATGAAGAGTTGTATGATACAATTTTGAAACAAAAAAACGAACTCGAGAAGATAGAAAAAGTACTTCAAGAAAAATCTCAAGAGATAAGAAAGAAAGAAAAGAGCGAGGGAACATTACGCCACGATGCTTTTCACTTTCTACTCATAAAAAATAAGCGGGAAGAAAATCCTAAAACATGGTTTTTAAGTTTGGATACTTCTTTACCTCCTGCAAGCACTGAAATTTTAGAAGGCGATGTTTCCCCCTTATGTTTTACCCTAGATAGTTGGTTGCAGTGTATATCCCCTTTTATCCCTGAAGATTCAATAAAGGATTTTTCTTTTGTGTTTAGTAATGTGTTTGGCTCAGAAATTTTTCAATTTGAACAGGTTTATGGTGTAGAAGATTTTAAGATCTTTACTGACGTGGAGATAGATACTAAAAAGATGCCTAAGCCAATGGCCAAGGAATTTGCTCTGTATATCAGAAATGAAATTCGCAAAGGAAGACCTTACAATGAAGAGCTTAGAAAAGAATTAACCTATAAACTGCGAAAGAAACTCGTAGAGCTTAAGGAACGCTATTACCAAGTAGATATAGAAAAGGATAAACAGATTCTGGAACTGCAGACCAATATAAACGAACTACAACAACATTTGGACAAGGAAATACAACGAAGAAAAGATACTGAACAAGAGCTAAAAGAAACAGTTGAGAAAATACCGGATGTAGAACAAGAAGTCAAGAAAATTCTGGACGAAAGGCAAAAGGAAGCAATCCAAAAAAGGAAGGCTATATTCAGACGAGTGATAGCCATGGTTGGGTGGACATCGGCAATATTATTATGGATAGTTCCCTTTTTTGTAGCAGGCACTTCTATCCTTTCTACTTTTTGGCATTTCTCTACGCCAATTATTGTGGCGATCTTGAGTTTTCTTGTGTTTTTTTGGAAAAAAAGGACAATTGATATTATTGGATATATCATCATCGGTGGAGGTTTTATAAAATTGATATGGGAGATATGGAACTCGCTTAGACTCGCCAAATAAGACAATGCACTCAAAGTGCCATGGTGGATTATTTAATAACCAATTACCAATAACTAATGACTGTCCAAACGGGCAAAGGAGGAAAGATGAAGAGGGTCTATAGTCTAAAGTGGGTTGTCTGCGGTCTGATGATTACACTACTTGCCACATTCGTGGCAAACACCGGCTGCAAAAAACAGCCAGAGGAGATAAAGATAGGAGCGATATTGCCTTTGACGGGAGAAGCGGCAAAATATGGTGACGCAGCAAAGAAAGGCATTGATCTTGCGATTGAAGAAATAAATTCTGCTGGTGGAATAAAAGGCAAAAAAGTCCAAGCAGTTTACGAAGATAGCCAGGGAGACCCCAAATTAGGGGTAGCAGCAATGCACAAATTAGTAACAGTTGATAAGGTGAGCACTGCTATTGGAGACCTTTTTAGTTCTGTAACACTGGCAATCGCGCCACTTGCTAACAAAAATAAAATTGTCTTATTATCTCCAGCATCTTCCTCTCCAAAGATTACTGATGCCGGTGACTATATTTTTAGAAATTGTCCCTCTGATGTATATGAAGGTTCAATTATGGCAAATTATGCTTATAATAAGTTAGGTTATCGGAATGTCGTATTACTTTACATTAACAATGAATATGGTGTTGGGATTAAAGATGTTTTCAAGAAAAACTTTTCTGAAAAAGGCGGAGTTGTTGTCGCTGAAGAAACTTTTGACCAGAATGCTACCGATTTTAGGTCACAACTTACAAAAATAAAGAAAGCCACTTCAGAGGCAATATACTTGGTTGGTTATAAAGAGATGGGATATATTCTCAAACAGGCTAAAGAAATAGGAATTCGCACACAGTTTTTAAGTACTGTTATGTTTGAAGACCCTGAAATTCTCAAGATTGCTAAAAACGCGGCTGAAGGGGTAATTTATTCTGCCAGTGCATTTGATCCTAAGAGTGAAAACACGGTTATTCAAAATTTCGTCAAATCTTTCGAGGAAAAATATAATCAAGTGCCAGATATTTTTGCTGGACTGAGTTATGATGCAACGAAAATTATGTCTATAGCCATAACCCAAGGCGGTTATAGTGGGGAGGGAATTAAAACGGCTATGTATAATGTAAAAAACTACCCGGGTGTTGCAGGAGAAACCAGCTTTGATGCAAATGGGGACGCAATATTATCTCCGATAATTAAACAAGTAAAAAATGGCAAGTTTGTTCCCATTAAATAATATGACATAGGCATGGTAAATTATTATGGATAAGAATATTTATTTCTCCCAAATGAAAGAAACTTCAGAAGAGGTATTCCCATATATACTTAAACACACTAAAAAAACAAGAGAAATTAATCATGACTTATATAAGGTATTGATGTTTTTCATAGGCAAGAGAAATCATCGCCCGCTTCTAAAACCATTTCTTCTGCGATTATCTTATGAAATATGTGGAGGGAAACAATGGGAGAAAATAATACCTGTTTGTGCAGTTTTTGAATTACTGAATATCTCATCCTACCAGGCAAATGCATCTTTTGATAATAAACTTGGAGTATTATCTGAGGAAGATAAAAACTCACAGTTCATAGCATCAATGATTGCTCGTGAATTATGCTTGGAAATTCTTTCAGAATCAAAAAGAGATGGGCTTGAACAAAATTTAATTGACATTATTGGAGAATGTATAAGTAAAAGTAATAAATTTATATATATTGCTCAACATTATGATTTAAATGTGTTGAACATCCGGAGTTTGAACAAATATCTGGCAGATGAGAAGTTATATATGGAAGATTATATAAAACGATGTTATTATGGAAGTGGAATTTTTAACGGGCAGTGTGCTTATGTTGGAGGATTGTTATCTGGAGCAACCAAAGGGCAATTAGAAGCACTTAGAAATTTTGGAGAGAATTATGGAACAGGTATACAAATAATGAACGACCTTGCAGATTTTGTCCCGTCTGGGACCGATGAGATTGTTAACAAAGAGTTTCAAGATCAGTTTAGCGATCTAAAAAACGGAAGATTGACCCTTGGTTTCTATAAAATTCTGAAGATAAAAGAAAAGAAGGCAGATTGGATACTTGATAAGATTACACGCAATGAGAAATTTAAAGAATGGGAACTAAACGAAATTACGAATTTACTCGTAGAAGAAAAAATTGTGGATTCTGTGAAATCACTGTCTGCTGAGTATGCCAAAAAGGCAAAGAATTGTTTATCAGTTTTTCCAGATAGCGATGCAAAAAGGGCTCTTTGTTTAATGACTTCTATTTGCTATGAAAATAAGTATTTGAAAGCACTGAAGAATTTAGATTATGAAAATGTATGTCATGCTTGAACTAAAAATGATAATAAGATGTTAAATTTTTATTGATAGAGGAATAAACAAAATGGATAGTCTGATTGTAAAAATTAACGAATTTGGTAGAACTAATCAAGGTATATTAAATATAATTGCGATAGTTATTCCTGTTATTGTTGGGATAATAGGGTATTTTAAGGGATGGTGGAAGCATCTTTGGAATAAATTTTTGATTTACTATAGAACGAAGATACAGAATAATTACAAAAAAAGGTTTGAAAGCAAGATTAAAGAAAAGCCCAAGGTAATATCTCCCGCTCTTTACAAAATCTGTGAGTATATGATTATTCACCTATTTGATGAAGAACACGGAGAAGAAATAACATTGGATGAATATGGAATGCTTTTGGAGGAATCAATTAAATTGAATAAGGAAAAATTGCAAAAATGTATTTGGATTGCATTAACACGTCCAAGTGATTGGTTTATGAGAAACGATATAGGTGGAAGAATAAGAGAATATTTTAAATTTCAGCTTGAGGTAAAGAAAAAATTTGATAATATCGAAATGCAAAGGTATATAATTTTGCCAGAAAAAGATTATAAAAAGGATACAAAAAAAGATTTACTTAGTGAACAACATAAAGATAAGATAAAATTGAAGTTCTGCTTAGAAGAAAAAATTCCTTCTGCTTTTAAAAACTGTGTAAAGGATACCGCGTTATTTGAACTCAAAGAAAAAGATAAGAATTTTGGTTTTAGGTGGGCAATAATAGGGGATAGCTTTGATGTAAATACAATAACGAAATCAGTCAGAGATCCTTTATATAGTTTAAGAGCTCATATATCAGCTAACCAAGATGTGTTAACACACAGATTTGAAGATTTTATCGAAACGCTAGAAAGAATAAGTGAGGAACCCTTGTAAGAAATTATGAAAATCATTCTAATCCGTAATGTAGGCATATTATTTAGAAAAAGGGAAAGAAACAGGCAAAATTGCTTTGCAAAAGGATTTGTGGCAATGTATTGAGCAGGAGGTCCAAATGATTAAGAAAAATGTGACATATGGGCAAGTTTATCGTAGAAAATTGCAGCAAGAAAAATGGGAAAAATCAAAAACAGTGCGAGGGCTATTGTATAAAGCTTGTTGGCATCAAGACGATATGTGGGACAATTTGCAGGTTGGGTTTACTTGCATAAGTAAATTTGCCCCTTTAACAGAGTATCCTGAGTTTGAACTCCTTGGCCCAGTAGAATATCTAATATTAAAAGGGTCAGGGAAAATAAACTCTGCTATCTGTAAAAAAGGAGACTATGTACGAATTGAGTCTGGCCGAGTAAAAGCAAAAGCCGGGGAAAATGGTTGCGTAGTTTTCTGCCGATATTCAAAAGGTATAAAATTTCTATAATTAGGTTAGAATAAATAGTGTTTTCACAACTAATTTTAGACGGAATAATTGCCAGCAGTACTATGCCCTTGGTTGTTCTTGGTTTTATTGTTATTTACAGGACGGTGAAGTTTTGCCACTTCGCCCAGAGGATGGTTTATACTATGAATAAATTTTTACTGACTAATAACAGTGGATAAATTTATCTGTATTTATTGCAAGGAAAGGATTTCAATATCCAAACAGACTGAGGACCATGTAATACCCGAATCGCTGGGTTCTCCTCTGAAAATTAGCAATGTCTGTAAGACTTGTAATAATAAGCTCCTTGGAAGCAAGTTAGAGTCGGAACTATTCTATTTCCCTCCAATAGCTGGTAAACTCTCGGAATTGGGAATCAAATCAAAGTCTAGCAAAATAACTCCCTTTGTAGAAACTGTTATTGTTAAAAGTGATCTTGAGTAAAGAAAGAGTGAATTTAAAAAAGGAACAAAACTGACAATCTTATCCCACATTATTCTTAGAAAATTAATCGGACTTTCTACGCGCAGGCAGAAAAACAACACTGCTACAAGGTATAAATGGTGAAAAAAATACATAAAATAGAAAAAAAGAAGTTAAAAGCAGTGTACGACAAAGAAGTGGAATTATTTTTGGCGAATTTGAAACTTTTAGAAAAAGTAAAACAAGGCGAAATACAGTGTGTATTCTGTAATGAGACAATAACAGTGGAAAATTTTGGTGGAGTATTCAAAAAAAATGGAAACCTAAATATCTTTTGTGATAAAATATCATGCTATTTACAGGCACTAAAGAATCGCCGGCAATAAGCCTCTTATTAAAAATCATTGAGGTCTTGGTATTAATAGCAATAGGATATTTCTTTCCAAAGATAATATCAGGGATTAGGAAGTTCAGCCCCAAAAGAAGAAGGATTAAAAAAGATATAGAACTCCACATAAATAGACAATTGGGGGAAACTCTTAAAGAAACTTTCGGTTTGCCTGTATTGCGGTATAGTGTAAGCATCGAGTGGGAAGAAAAAGCTAAACCCGACACTTATCTTAATGAAGAAGGAGACCTGGTCATTAAGTTAAGTTATGAAAAGGATAGAAACAGAAGCCGAGGATTTGTGAAAGCACTTATGCTTTATCTCGATGAGTCATTTATGCCAGAGGCAAAACCATTTACGGGTGAAGACATATACAAAGGATGTGAATTCAATCTTGCAAAAGAGATTGCTTTTCATTTCAGTGCAGAAGCGTATAGACATTTTATAAGCGACTACCTTGGTCCAGTTGTAATAGGAAGTCAAAACATGGAAGAACTACTGAATAAATTGGAGTTAATTTCCAAGAAGAGATTTTTTAGAACCTTACTTTTACGAGAGCTTTATCTATTAACGGGTATGGGTGTTATGCCTAGAGAAGAGATAAGGGAGGAAGTTGAAGAATTTATAAACTTTCTATGGAATATCGCTAATAAAGAAGAGTACGAAAAAGAATATGGGAGGGAACCGCCGTTAGATTTCATAAAGAACCATGTTAAGATACAAATAGTACTTGTAGCGAGAAAAGATGTTCCTTATCGCAGGCATATAAAGAGAGCTCGCGATGCATTTAAAAATAAAGTTAAAAGGGTGTATGTAAAAGGATGGGGTTCTGAGAATGTTGAAGGTGTAGAATATATAGCAAAGAGATTAAGAGTTGATTTCAAACAGATAGGTAGAATTGCTCTGAATGTAGAGTTCCCAGAGAGGATAGTTGAAGGAATTTGTTTTATTTTTGAATGAAACTATTTTAAATGGCAAACAGGGTCAGACTGGAATCTGAAACTTAAGTCACCAAGATACAAAGTAAATCATGAAAACTTATAAGCCTAATAACCTGCCATTCTTACAGGCTCAAATACTGGAGAGGATTTATGTAAATATAGCCAGAGCAAAACAAACGACCCTAAAAGAGTTGTCTTTGCTCACCGATTATCCTGTGCAAAGCAAAATATTATCCGATGCTATAAATTCATTGTTTAAAAAAGGATTCATTACAAATTCTCCAGGTGGTCCTTTTAGTTTCTCTGTCCCAGAAGAAAGAATTGAGTTTTTCAAGGAAGTTATAAAAAGGAACGATTATAAACATAAACACTACTCAAGATGGATTCTCAATAGTTTTAACAATAATATGGCTCAGTTAACACTATTCTTTAAGAAACAGACTGTCAGTGAACTAAACCAATATGGGATTATACATAAGTGGTATAATTATCTCGAAGAATTCCCATACTCTTTGATTGAAAAGAAAATAAACGAATACAGATTGAATTCAGATGCCCTGGTCGTTGACCCTTTTTGCGGAAGTGGAACCACCTTGGTTTCGGCTAATCTGTTTAATCTTGATGCAATTGGTTTTGATACCAATCCTCTTATGGCGTTTATTTCAAAAGTAAAAACAACTTGGGATATAAACTTGGTTGAATTTAAAAAAACAATCATAAATGTAGCCGAGACCTTTTTGAATCGTGTCAAAGATATTGATAAGATAAAATTCAAAAACGATTTTATGTCAGTAATGCCCAAGAAAGAAATCAATCAATGGTTAAGCCCGATTCTACAGAAAGAAGTTTCCTTATTGAAGGACATTATAAATGAAGTTAAAAATGAGAAAATCAAAAATTTACTTTTACTGGCTATGTCAAAATCCTGTTTTGATGCCTCTCATGTTTCATTATGTCCTGGAACTACCTTCTACCCCTTCCGTGAAAAAGAAGAATTTTGGGATTTATTTTCTAAAAAAACTGTTCAGATGTATAATGACTTAAAACTCTTACAAGAACATAATAATTATGGAAAATCAAAAATCATCAACGATACCTGCTTAAACGCACAGAAATATGTTGATAAAGATTCCATAGATTTTATCATTACTTCTCCCCCTTATCCAAATGATCTGGAATATACAAGACAGACAAGATTAGAATTGTACTTATTGGATTTTGTGAGAGGCATGGAGGACATTCAACAGATAAAAAGAAAGATGACTAAAGGAAGCACTAAACTCATATTCAAAGAAAGCAATTCAGAGCGATGTATACATAATTTTCAAGATGTCATTGAGGTATCAAATAAGATTTACCAACAAACTAAAGATAAAAAATGGGGCTTTGATTATCCACGAATGGTTAGAGAATACTTTGGCGATATGTATTTATGCTTAAAAGAAATATATCCACTTTTAAGAGATGGTTCTCATTTCTTACTTGTAGTGGGTGACCAAACTGTTAAGGGAATCCTGATTCCTGTGGGGGACATTCTCATAAATATGGCTAAGAGTATAGGCTATAATAACTGCAGAAAGGAATTATTCAGGATGCGAAGAAGCACTGGTCACAATATTCCCTTACCCGAAGAAATTGTAATCTTAGAGAAAGGAAAGACATAGAATTATGACAAACAATAATTCTCATTATCCGGTTGAAATATTTGGATATCCCATTGAAAACAAAAGCAGAAAGACACTACAAAATAGAACCAGATTCTGGTGCCCGTTTATGGATAAAAAGTGTGATAAACAAAGTCGAACCATTTCTTTCCCAATGGGAGTGTGCTCGGTTTTACACAAAGGAAGTAAAATCGCAATCTGTCCAAATAGATTCTTACAAGATAACAAAGTCTTTACAGATGTGTGTAATGAATATTTTGGCTCTACCGACAATGTCCTATTATTTAAGGAAGTTGGATTATCCAGGGTTGGAAATTTTGATTTTGTTCTGGTAAAACATAAACCTATTAGCAGTGAAATAGAAGATTTCTGTATCGTTGAGTTTCAAACCGATTCAACCACCCAGACGGGAAAGTTGGTTGAAGCACTGAAAGATTTTTTAAATGGTGTTGCTGTCTCAAAGAATAGATATAACTATGGGATGAACACATATAACACCATCAAATTAGCATATATTCAAATGTTGTACAAAGGACAGGTTATGCAAAAGTGGAATAAAAAGATATTCTGGATATCTCAAAGCTATGTTTTTGAAAATATGGTAAACAGATTTAATTTATCCAATCTTGGTTACTCCCAAAATAATGCAATCCTATTTTTTGTATATGATTTTTTCAAAAAAGGGAGTATTTATAAGTTGAAAAAAGTTTATAGGAAGTCATCAACAATTAAGAATCTGCTAACTGCCTTTACAAAACAACCGATGCCTGATATCAACGATTTTATTGATGTTCTAAAGGGAAAGATCGAACTAAGACTTGGAATATCTGTGATATAGGTATTGCACAGTTATCTGAAGTATGTGGCCAGCTTGACTATTTGCCTGAAATTTCCTTTCTCGCTCTCGTAAGAAAGCAAGAAAGAGGGCTTTTGCTTTTATCAGAGAACAAATATTGAAAAATAATAAAGAAAAATCAGGTGAAGTCAAATTAGAGCACATCTTGGGTTCGGGAATGCCCTTGGAGATGGAAACCTACTACATTATTTCTAACTTAAAGTCCAAAGCAAATATTCAGTGGATCCAGCCTGATTATAGTTTTCTCACAACAAATGAAAAATGGCAGACTATAGAGAGATCTGTTGATTTTGTATGCTCAATATCAATCTCACCAAACCCTCCTTCACCTCATTTACAACTTTATTTCATCGTTGAGTGTAAATGGGTTTCTCGCAAAGATAAGATATGGATTTTTATGCCAGATTTTTGGCCACAAAAAGATAGTATATTTGGTGGCTACTATCCTTCTCTTTTCCAAGATAAGGAACTTTATAAAAAGGCTCAGAGTAAATTTACCGATAATCATCAATTACCTTTTTGTGTAAAGGGCGTGAGCTTATCTTACAATAAAAATAGAAAAGATAAAACTAACACAGGCTTTAATACAGGTCTTCACCAACTACGTGATGCTACCCATTCGCTCGCGATAGAACGATTCAGACTATTTACCAAACCTTTTGACCCAGCCTCAGGAATTTTTATTATTCCTATCTTGTATACAAATGCTGGTACGGCAATCCTAAAGAGAGGCTTACTGGAAAAATTAAATCTGAAAAAGGTCTCCGAGAGTGTTTCATTAGATAAAGTTACCGATTCTGTTTCTATTCTTCTTTGCCGAACTCCACGAAACGATACCTTAAACCACACCAAATGGGAGAAATTTTATGAACTTTATAAAGATGACCTAAATGTTTTTGAGGAAGCTTTACCCGTGTATAGAAGG
>CAZZIA010000016.1:0-9945 GCA_964654075.1 uncultured archaeon
TGCTCAATTGGAATTTCTTTCCAACCTTTCTGTATTCTGCGGCCAAGCGTGCCTTCAGCCTGATAGCTAACAAATATCAATGTATTTTTTTCATCCTCTGCCAGAACCTTTAAATATTCCATTACTGGACCGCCAACTAACATACCAGAAGTAGCAAGTATGACGCATGGCTCCTTTGACTCTAATACATCTTTTCGCTCATCCATAGAGCCAACACGCTTAAAAATATCAGCTGTAAATGGATTAAAGCCTTGCTGCAAAATTAGTCTTTGCAACTCCATATTTAGATATTCTGGATATGCTGTATGAATTGCAGTTGCATCCCAAAGCATCCCTTCTAGATATACTGGCCAACCAAATTTTGCACGTGCAAGGATTACCATCAAATCCTGTGAACGCTCAACAGCAAAGGAAGGAATTATCACCTTACCTCCTCTTTCCATTGTTTTTGTTACAGCATCTATAAGAGCTTGCTCAGCTTCCCTCCTCTTAGGTTGTATATCTTCAGCAGCACCATATGTACTTTCTATTATTACTGTTTCTGCTCTTTGAAAATCTGTGCTAGCTGGCTCAAACAAGGCAGTCCTATCAAACTTAAAATCGCTTGTATATAGCACGTTGTGAAGCCCTTCGCCAATATGTACATGTGTCAAAGAGCTACCAAGTATATGCCCCGAATTAAAAAGAGTTAGTCTCATATCTGGTGTTATATCTGAAACCTCATCATATTCAAGGCAAACACAATGCTTAACAGCTTCCTTAATTCCTCTGGTAGAGTAAGGTATGTTTTTGCCTTCTCTTTGCATTATTTCTATGTAATCCATACAAAGCAAAACCATCAAATCGCGAGTTGGTGTAGTACAATATAAAGGGCCGTCAAAACCCATCTCATAAAGAAATGGAATTGCTGCACAGTGATCTAGGTGCGCATGAGAAAGAACAATAGCATCTAAACTTTGGATGTTAGCCTCTGGAACGGTTAGAAAAGGGAACTCATTTGTGCCTGGCTTTACACCGCAATCTAACAAAACCCTGCTTTCTGGTGTTTGAAGCAAAATCGAGGATCTTCCAACTTCTCTAAAACCTCCTAAAGAAGTAAGCCTTATCCAGTCGGTTTTTTTCCATCCTGAGTGAATCCGCTTTCCAATTTTATTTAAAAAATCCTTTCTAAATGCAGTTTCTTTATGAATAAGACTTCTTAAAGTTTTAACAACATCAGATGATATCGCAGGTGCTCTTTTGATAGAAGGTAGCCATAAAGTCTGACTTTTTATTTCTCTTAAGGTTTCACCCCCCTTGCCTATAACTAGCCCTGGCTTATCAGCTTCTATTATAACCTTTCCAAAATCAGGCTCAAAATCTATACTCTTTATCCCTGCTTCAGCTGGTACAATTTTTTCAATTGACTTAATTGCATCATCAGGATTTAAGCAAATAGATGGGTCTGGTCTTAAAATAATTCTCTTTTTTAATGAATTGACCAGCTCTTTTATAACATTTCCAGTTTCTATAAAAAATTTTTTATTCTTTGTATAAAGGGCAATCTCACAGCCCTCAAAGCAGATATCAGAAATATTTGCATCTTTAGGTAGCCCTTGCTTAACTTTATCAAATATTGTCATAGCCTTTTCTTCCATAAACTAAACCTTTCCTAGTTTTTCCAATAGAAATTTTATAAATATGCCTTTAGCTCTTGGTCTGTTAGCTCTTTATAACCTTCTTTAGTAATAATTGCAACTGTAAACCCCTTTCCTCCAGAAGCTATATCTCTTTCAATAGCAGATTTTAATGCTTTAAGTGCAATTTTTACACCTTCTTTTGTATCTATATTTTCCTTAAATTCAGACTCCAAGACTCCATATGCAAACGGACTTCCTGAACCAGTTGAATAATAATTCTCAGTAGATGAAACGCCGCCTACTGGGTCAAGCGAAAAAAGATGAGCACCTTCTGAATCAAACCCGCCAACTATAAGTTGGTTATAATAAGGTAACCATTTATTGCCTTGCAATATGTTTGATAATAAAGTAGCAGCAGCCTTAACTGTTATTGGCCCTCTTTCTAATTTATATAATTTAAATTGTGCCTTTAGTAACCTAATAAGAGACTGTGCATCACCAACGCTTCCTGCAATCGTTATTGCTATATGATCGTCTAGTTTATAGATTTTTCTAGCTCCTTTTGAATCTACCATGTATCCTAAGGTTGATTTCTTTTCGGCAGCAAGAACAACCCCATCATTACAAATAAGCCCTAACGTTGTTGTTCCTGTTTTTAATGTGTTCATCTTTTCACCAGAACTTGAAATAATTTCATAAAATATATCATTTTATTGCTCAGCTAGATATATAAAGTTTTCGCTAGTAGGTTCGGGCAATATAAACTCTAGCTTTTGCCTCTTTGCCGCAAACAGCACACTTGCCCTTTGGTTTTTCTTCTTTTCCAAACAAAGTCCCGCGAACATCCGCGCCTGTGCTCTCTTTTAGTTTTTCAGCGCAAGCTTGGGTCATGCAAAAATTAGCTCTAACAAAACCACCTTCTAGTAGCTTTTCTTTTAGCTCCTTATAATCAGAAACATCTTGTATTTTTAGACTTTCGAGAGCTCTTTTGTGAAGTTGAAAATATATAGAATCTGCAAGCTCAACCATTTGCTGTTCTATGTTGCTTTCCGGTATTGCGGTTCTCTCGAGGAAATCTCTTCTAACAAATGTAACCTGCCTATTTTCAATGTCTTTTGGCCCGATCTCTATTCTTATGGGAACTCCTTTCAGCTCCCACTCATGGAATTTAAATCCTGGCGTGTACTGCTCACGGTCATCTAAATGGGCTTTATATCCTGCCCCCTCAAGCCTGCCAAGAATCTCGCCAGCTTTTTGCAGCACTTTTGTTTTTGTTATGCCTGTGTATATTGGAATAATCACAACCTGTAAAGGAGCAATAGCAGGCGGGATTATCAAGCCATGATCATCACCATGCACAGCAACCAGTGCGCCGAGCAGTCTAGTAGTCACGCCATATGAAAGCTGATATGGATAGTTTTTCTTCCCGTCCTTATCTAAAAACTTTATGCCAAGCGCCTTTGTAAATTTCTGCCCTAAATAATGAACTGTTCCAAATTGTAGAATTTTTCCATCAGGCAGCACACCTTCTAAAGCTACAGAGTATTCTGCGCCTGGAAATTTGTCCCAATCCGGCCTTACAAGCTCTATGTATTCTAAACCCAAAATCTCTGATACTAGCTCGCGATAGATATTTAATGCAATTTTTACTTCATCCAGTGCTTCCTTTTCTGTAGCAAGCGTGCAATGAGTTTCATGCCAAAGAAATTCTCTGTCCCTTATGAGCGGTTTTGTCATTTTTGTATCCCACCGCACAATGTTGCAATACTGGTTAATTTTTAAAGGAAGGTCAGTATAAGCTCTTATCCATGTTTTTAGCATTTCATACATTATTATCTCTGATGTTGGCCTTATTGCCATCCGCTCCGCTAGCTTGACTTTGCCAGCCATTGTAACCCATGCAACCTCTGGAACAAATCCTTTAAAATGCTCTGCCTCTTTTTTAAGAAATCTCTCAGGAATGAATAAAGGAAAGTAATAATTCTGGCACCCAATTTGCATCAATATGTCATCTAGCTTGTCCATGATATTTTTCCATAACCACCAGCCCGTCGGAAGCAGTACGTTACAGCCTTTTATTGGAACCCTTTCATCAACTATATCAGATTTTTTTATAACCTCTAGATACCATTTGCCAAAATCTTCTGCTTTTTTTACAGTTAGCCCAAGTTCTTCAGACATATTCACCACTCAGGGTAGTGAATTAAATTTATCTCTTTATGCATATAAATAAATTATATGCGGATTGCAATTTTCTCCGACTGCCACTGCGGTTATGCCTTTGAGGAAGAGAGAGGGGATGATAGCTTTAAGGCCTTGGAAGATAGTATAGAAAAAAGCTTAGATAGTGACCTAATTTTAATAGCTGGCGACCTTTTTGATTCAAGAATTCCAAAACCAGAAGTGTTCGCAAGAACTGCAAAAATTTTAAGCAGGGCACAAAACTTGACATCAAAAACAAAGCTTATTTCAGCAAAAAATAAAGATTCTATCTCGCCTTCAGCTCTCAGGGGCATACCAATTGTAGCAATTCACGGAACGCATGAGAGAAGATCAAAGCTTATGATAAATCCTATTCAATCTTTGGAGTATGCTGGGCTTCTAATCCATCTACATTGCGCAACAGCTATATTTGAAATTGATGGCAAGAAAGTAGCTGTGCATGGCATGTCAGGAGTTCCTGAAAGGTATGCAAGAGATTGCCTATTAGAATGGAATCCTACTCCTATTCGGGGTGCAATAAACATTTTGATGTTGCACCAATCGGTTGATCCATATATTTACTCACCTCTGGAACCGCCTTCTTTAAAACTTGAAGATCTGCCACAGGGGTTTGATTTTTATATACTTGGTCATATGCATTGGCATGATAACAAAAAAATTAGAGATGGTCAACTGCTGCTGCCAGGCAGCACAGTCCCAACATCTTTGCATAAGATCGAGTCTGAACAGCAAAAAGGTATTTTCATTTTTAATGGCACCTCTGTTGAATTTTTGCCGCTAGCTAACCAAAGAAAAATTATTTGGATTGAGCTTGAGGTTTGTCCTGAGCTAAAGGAACAAATAACTCAAAAACTGGTACAAATTAATGAAACTAAAAAACCAATAGCTGTTGTAAAAATAAAAGGAACTTTGCCAAAGGGCCAACAGCTACCAAGTTTTTCTGATATTGAACAAAGATTTTATAACAATGCAATTATTTATATAAATAAAAGCATAGAAACAGAAAGTTTTGAAGAAAATATTATGCTATTGAGGCAATTTAGAGAGCAAAAGCTCTCACCAGAAGAACATGGGCTAAAGATTTTACAAGAAAATTTAAGTCAGACAAAATGCGGCCTAAAAGTTGAAGAGCTCTTTGATCTGTTAGTAGAAGGCAATGTGGATTTAATATTTAATTTGCTTAGTGGAAAGCAGATGAGATTAAAATGATTACAAAAGTTTATTTAAAAAATTGGCGCTCTCATCTAGAGACAAATATGAACTTTTGCGAAGGGACAAATGCGCTAATAGGTATTATTGGAAGTGGGAAAACATCAGTAATGGATGCTATTTGCTTTGCCTTATTTGGAACGTTCCCGCTTCTAAAGGGAAAAAAACTGCAGCTTTCTGACATAATAATGAAGAAACCAAAGCAGCAGCGCTCTGCAGAAGTGTCAGTTGCTCTTGAGCTGGATGGAAGTGAATTTACAATAAAAAGGGTTATAGAAGGAAATCGCACAACTCATGCCGAGCTAAGAAAAGATGGCAAACTAATAGAAGCTCCGCAAGCAAGAAAAGTCACAGAAGAGGTGGAAAAAATTTTAAAAATAGATTATGAGCTTTACACAAGAGCCATTTATTCAGAGCAAAACGCACTTGATATGTTTTTAACTATACCAAAGGGACAAAGAATGCAAAAAATAGATCAGCTACTAGCAATATATAAGTTTGAGGCTGCAAGAGCAACTACTATGTCTTTGATAAATCGCTGCAATTCTGTGGCAAGTGAAAAAGACCAACTTGTAAAGGTGCTAGAGCATGATGAAAGCCTAAAAAAAATTGAGCTAATTAAAACTGAGTTTGAGCAAATAGAGAGCACTAAAAATATCATGAAAAAACAGTTGGCTGAGGCACAAGGCAAAGAGACCAAAATATACCAAAAAATGCTGGAGTTGAGGAACCAAAGTAAATTATTAGAAGGCGTCAGCGGACAGATGGGGGGTTTTTCTATTCTATCGAGTGCTACTGAAAAGGACATTGCTAAATTGAAGCAAGAGCTGGCACAAAATGCAAAAAAAAGCAAAAAAGAGCTAGCAAAATCCTTTGACAAATTGGGCGAAAAAATTGAATTGGCTGAAACAAACATTCAAAAACAAAGAGACCAACTTAAGCAATTTGTACAAAGTTATACGCAACTTAATACAAGGCTTCATATCCAAGCTGAAAAAATTCCTAAATTGAAAGAAGGACTTAAAGAACTGGAAAAAATAAAACCAGAACTAGAAGGAACTGATATCAAAAGTTTGCACAAAAAGCTAAAAGAAGGTGAAAAAAAGCTAAAAGACCAAGGGCTGGCACTACAAAAACTAGTTGCTAAGATAGAGGAATTAAAAGAAGGGTTAAACAAACTTAAGGTTGCAACTTCTATATGCCCTGTCTGTGAAAGCAAACTAACAGAACAAAAACGCGCCCAACTGATAGCAAAGAAAGAAAGTGAGATTGAAAAACTAAGCACAGACTCAACCGAACTAAAAAATAAACTAACTAACCTAGAGGAAGAAAACAGTTTGCTAAAAACAAAAATAGAAAATTTAGAAAACTTAACAAAAAGGATTGATGAGCTTAAAGATGCGGAGAAAGAGCTTGACTTGCTTATCAAAGAGCAAGAAAGTTTAAAAGGGGAAGCGGTCTCTTATGACAATAAAATAGGCTCAACTGAATCAAAAATAAAGGGCTTAGAAAAAGAGCTTGATAAAGATAAAACGCAGCAAGAGCGCCTTAGACAGTTGATATCTAAAAGAGATGAACTAGAACTTAAAAATAAAAAGCTTAAGGAACTTGAACAAAGCATTGCTAATTTAATGCAACAGAGAGAGCAACTGAAAGGCTTTTCACCTGAAGCGCTTGAAAACATAGAAAATGAATTTAAAAATATTATCAGCGAGGAAAAGCAGCTGGAAGCTAAAATTGAAAGCATTTCTTCTATTGTTATTGAAAAACAAAAAATGCTTGAAGAACTGCTATCAAAACAGGATTTGATCAAAAGCTATAAGCTAGAAATAAGAAAACTAGAAGGCATTTCCGAGCAGTTGCAGCTTCTGGAAAGTGCCTTGATAGCAACACAAGAACAGTTAAGAAAGGATTTTGTTTTTGCTGTCAATCAGGCAATGAATCAGATATGGCAAGATCTTTATCCTTATAAAGATTTTATATCAATAAGGCTTGGAATAGAAGGCGGAGATTATATTTTACAGCTACAGGACAGGACAGGGTGGATTTCTGCAGATGGTGTAGCATCTGGTGGTGAGCGCTCTATAGCTTGTTTAGCGCTAAGAATTGCTTTTGCGCTCGTACTCGCTCCGCAGCTCCGTTGGGTTGTGCTTGACGAGCCCACTGCAAATTTAGATACAAAATCTATAGAAGATCTGGCTGTTGTGCTAAGAGATAAGGTCGGACAATTTGCAGAGCAGGTCTTTCTAATTACTCACGACCCGACACTTGAAAATGCGGTATCTGGCTATCTCTACCGATTGGAGCGTGAAAAGGAAAGAGATGAGGATACTAAAGTTGTTTGTATTGCTGGACCTGTTATATAAATGCGCTCATATCAGATAAGCGCTGCTTTTTATAGTTTTTGACACTCCCCACGAATAAATTCGGGAGATTCTAAGGTCGCACACTGATTTTAATGTTTTGATTGTTTATGTTCAAAGCCTTAGTTCTGGGCTGTGTCAATACAACCCCTGCTTTAGAGACTTGCCCTAAAGCTCGTTTACCGATATTTATAGCACCATTTCTATCTGCGTTATCCTCATAGCCACAATCACATGCGAACAAACCATTCTTTCTTATTCCTATATTTTCACACTTGGAGCATATTTGAGAGGTGTAGTATTCTGACACTAACACTACCTTAATGCCTTCCCAATTCGCCTTATATCTAATATATTCAACTAATTTGTAGAATGGGAATGAATTCAATTTCCTATTGAACTTCCTACCTTTGCTGTTCTTCCTAATATGCTTCAAATTTCCAACCATTATAACAGAGTCTGTTTTCAAGGCTTGGTTCACTATATCCCTTGAAATCTTATGCAACAAATCGTTCACTATCCTTTGTTCGCTATTGTTATTAATCCATTTGTAGTATTGCTTGATTTTCTTTGTAGCTAACTTCTTCCTTAAGTGAAAATAGTGCCCTCTTACCAATCTTAATTCCCTACCATAGAAATGAGTTTCTTTTGTCAGCAAGTTCACAGAACATGCTATGTGCCTTATGCCCAAATCTATGGCTAAAATCGATGAGTATGAATTCTTGGTATAAATTCCTTTTTGAACTGTTATCAATAAAAACCAACCATTCTTCTTGGTCAACTTAACTTCCCTGATAGAATACTTCAATAAATACTGCTGATTATAAGGAAATTCAACTGCCACCCAGATTGATTTCTTATAGACAGGAACCTTGCACCAATACTTTGAAATCTTGGTGTTATGTTTCTCAATATTGAAACAGTCCCTTCTTATAATCAAAGGATACTCTACATCCCTTGAATACTCCAACCTTTTCAACAATCTTTCTGCTTGTTGTTTTGTCGCAGAATAAAGCTCGTCTGTCAGAAAGTCCAAATCATTAGCCCATAACTGAAAGTTATCATATTCTCTATTCAGTTTATCTTCTTTAGTCTTAGTCAAATTCACAATTTTAGCTTTTATTGTTTTGCTCAACATACTATTTCCTACTTGCATTTAGTTCAAGTCTTATCACTATTTCTTTGCTTATAACTTTGATTTTTCACTCAAGGTAGTGAATTAGATATAAGAATAAGTTGCTTGATAAACTGGTTATAGCAAGGAAATATTAATGACATTTATCCTAAATTTGAAAAATTAAGCTTTCTGTCTTCGGTTTTTGTAAAAAGTATTGTTTTTAATACTTATATTTTTTATTGAACAATCTATCTCATGTTAAAATTCATTTTAAATAGCCCTGCACTGCTAACTAACAGAACTTTGGTAATTGCAGACCTGCATCTTGGAATTGAGCATGATATTGCTAAATCAGGCATAACCATTCCATCACAAGTTAACAAAATAAAGAAAGGAATTTACGAGTTGCTACTAAAAACAAGAGCAAAAAAACTTATAATATTAGGTGATATTAAACATAAAGTTCCAGGACTGTCCTGGCAAGAACTGGAAGAAATCCCTAAATTCTTAAAAGAACTCTCTAAAAGAGTTAAGATAATAATTATAAGGGGTAATCATGATTCTTTTATTGAAAGGCTTGCACCAAAAAGTGTAGATGTAATAAGCTCAGCTGGGTTAAGAATAAATAATATTGGGCTAGCTCATGGCCATGCATGGCCTAAATCGGAGCTGCTAGGTTGTGAATATTTGATTCTTGCTCATTGTCACCCAGCAATTGAATTTTTTTCTTCTGGTTTTAGATCAATCGAGCCAGTTTGGCTACGCTGTCCTATAAACAAAGGAGCATTCGAAAGAAGATATAAAAGAAAATGCAAACTAAAACAAGCTATTGTAATGCCTGTTTTTAATCCGTTGATAGGTGGTATGGCTTTTAATAAACCAGGGTTTAAACCAATTGGCCCTCTTAAAGCTGTTATAAAATGGGAAAGCGGGAAAGTTTATTTACTAGATGGAACATTCTTAGGAAAATTGAAAAATTTAATAAAAAAATGAAAAAAATGAAAAAATTCATTCGACAACTTTTATTTTTCCGCCTCTTCCAATTCCAACTTGTAGCTCGTCTCTAAATTCCTTTGTAAATCCGCCATTAATTTCCACAGTTTTACCTTCTTCTAGTCCCTCAGACTGATTTCCCCACAAAGTTAATTTTACTGTTCCGGAATCATCTTCTAACATAGCTGTTGTTAAAGTTGTTTGTGAACCAAATCTTGTGGCTATTTCTTTTGGCTCAGATAGCTCTATTATTTTAGCTTTTATGTTTATGTTATTCATTCCTTGCTTTAGATCAGCTATATTCACTCTGCCTCACCTTCTTCAGTTCCTTCCTCTTTCTCTGTTTCCTCTTCTTCAGCTGGGGCTTCTTTCTCTGTTTCCTCTTCTTCAGCTGGGGCTTCTTTCTCTGTTTCCTCTTCTT
>CAZZIA010000016.1:10045-11618 GCA_964654075.1 uncultured archaeon
CTGTTCCTTCTTCTTCAGTTACTTCTGCCTTTCCGACAACATCTGCAACAGCATGCCTCCCTCTAACTTCCTTTATCTTAATTTTAACTTTATCATCTTTTCTTACACCTGAAACAAATATCACAAAATTCTTGACTCTTGCTATTCCGTCTCCTTTTGTTCCGATTTCAGATATTGTGACATCATATTCCTCTCCTTCCTTTACAGGCGTTTCTCTTCCAAAACTTTCTCTTCCAAAACTTTCTCTTCCATATCCAAATTTTCTTTCTCCAAATTTTCTTTCTCCAAATCTACCTTCACCAAATCTTTTTTTTCTAAACTCTCTCATTACCTCACCTTTCTTTTTTAACCTTAAAGCCGTAAGAAATAGACATTTAATCTCACACTTACTGACTAAGGCAAAATATATATTATTTGTAAGCTTTATAAAGATATTCCAATCATCCTTTACGTTTTTATTGGTCTCATTAAAACGGCCTTTGCTCACGCCTTAGTTTCATTACCGAAGGCGTTATGCCAACTCTGTCCACCAGCTGGTCGTGCAGAGATTCCACATCCTGCTCTTGTAGCTTTGCCCTGTAGTCAGCTTCTGTCAAAGGTGCCGGAAAGCCATAAGAACTATGCCAGCAAGTAGCAAGAATCAATGGGGCAATCTGCTCTGCTTTAGCTATTGGGTCGCTTTCTGCAAAAAAATCTATTCTTACAGGTCTATCATATTCAGCTGTCTTAAAGTAAAAGGAGTAAATTCTGTCTTCTTTCAAGTCTTCTAGTACAGAGCTTTTTGATTTGAAGATACAGGTTCTCTCACCCTTCTCCAAAACATAAAAAAGCAAATTTGTATCTCTTGTCTTTGCTAGAATTTTTTCTAGCTCATTTGTCATTGGGCTTTTTATTTTTGAAAGAATTTGTTCAGCTATTATTTTGCATAGCGCCCTTGCTCTTGAATCTTCAATACAGCCAGCAAACAGCCCTTTGCTGTTATACAACTTTTTAAAGCTAGCCAAAACCTTTTCATAGCTTTTGAAAGCTTGTGAACTTTTATTTGGCCTATCAGCAATATGCGGCATTACGGGACCATCTAATAAAAGCAGGTCTGGAGAAAATTGCTTTATAACTTTAGCTGCAAGTTCTATCTCCTCCTTTTGCCTTTCTAAGGAACTGGAAATAGAAAATTCTTGATCAGAATATGGATCAGAAATCAAAATAAGTTTCGGGGTTGTTAATGTTGCTGGATAATAATCAACTTTCTGCAGTTTGCCATCTGAATAATTAAAAATAACTGACACTGCCCTTAGCAGTATCATGTCGAGCCCGTGATAGCTATGCTGCGAAAGTCCGCCGTCTATTGCTCCTATTTTTTTGTTTGAAAGCTTATCTGGAACAACCTTATAAGCAAGCCTTGGCTCAATCACATCTCCGCTAAGTTCAACATTGTTCTTTATTTCTTTTAAGAATTTCCCTAGTTTTTCTCTGGAGCTTTCTATTCTTTTAATTTTATCAGCTATTTCCGGTAGCTGAGTTAGCAGTTCATGCATAATAATTATTACAAAATTACATTTATATTTAATAAAAG
>CAZZIA010000017.1:0-11482 GCA_964654075.1 uncultured archaeon
TTGGAAAAAATATAAGGTAGAAGAAGGAAAAGTTTCTTTTAGTGGCAAGATCTGTCCTAGATGCGGTCCTGGAGTATTTATGGCTATACACAAGGACAGAATATCATGCGGTAAATGCGGATATGCTGAGATGGAAATTAAAAAGAAATAATTTATATTCTTGTTTCTAATTCACTATATCAAAGAAATACTTTATAAATATAATGTAAGAGTAGACATGAAAGGTATTAATAGTAGGCGTGATAAAAATGTCTAAATTAATATGTCTTGGCATTGAAAGTACCGCACTTGAATAGCGGAAATACTTTCGGTGTCGGTATCGTTAGAGACAATGGGGAAATATTAGCTAATACAAGATCCATTTATACTCCTGAAAAAGGAGGCATAGTTCCCCGCGAGGCAGTTGCCCATCATTCTGAGAAAGCTAAGGAAATAGTAGAGAAATCATTGCAAGAAGCAAAGCTAAAACTAGCTGATATTGATCTAATTTCATTTGCTGCTGGTCCTGGGTTACTACCTTGCCTGAGAATAGGAGCAGTTATAGCAAGAACTTTAGCGCTAAGATTGGATAAACCAATAATGGCAGTAAATCACATGATTGGGCATGTGGAGATAGGAAAACTAACTGCTGGTTGCAAAGATGCAGTTGTGCTTTATGTTAGTGGGGGAAATAGCTTAGTGTTAACTTTCACTGGAGGCCGTTATAGAGAATTCGGTTCCACACAAGATATAGCTATTGGTAATGCTCTTGATATGTTTGCAAGGGAAGCAGGGCTAAAACATCCTGGTGGTCCAAAGATCGAACAATTAGCTAAAAAAGGAAGTTGGATATCACTGCCTTATGTTGTTAAAGGATGCGATTTAAGTTTTTCTGGAATTGTCACCGATGCAATTAAAAAATTAAAAACAGAAAAGCTAGAAGACATATGTTTTTCTTTGCAGGAAACCTGTTTTTCCATGCTTACAGAGGTAGTTGAAAGGGCAGTTGCACATACAGATAAAGAGGAAGTTTTACTAACGGGAGGAGTTGCAGCAAATAAAAGATTGCAGGAGATGCTATCAATTATGTGTAAGGAGCGAGGAGCAAAATTTCATGTTGTGCCAGCTGAGTATTCAGGCGATAATGGTGCAATGATAGCATGGACAGGGTTGCTCGCGTACAAATCCGGCCAAAGGCAAAAAATAGAAGATACTGAAATAAACCGTTTTTGGAGAACAGACCAAGTTGATGTAACATGGTTGAAATAATAAAAAGGGGAGCAGAAGCTATATTATATTTGATTTTTGATAAAACTTTTTCTAAAAAAGTTTTGGTAAAGGAAAGAATTAAAAAAGGTTACCGCATTCCAGAATTAGACGAGGAAATAAGAAAAAGCAGAACTCGCAGAGAAGCAAGGCTAATAAACGAGGCAAGGAGAGTTGGTGTTGCAGTACCAAGAATTTTTTCTGCTGTTGGCTATAAGATAGAAATGGATTTTATAAAAGGGCAAAGACTAAAAGAACTTTTAAATGAAACAAATGATGTACAAAGAGCGCAGCTAGCTAACCAAATTGGTGAAGCAGTTGGGGTTTTGCATAAAAATGAAATTGTTCATGGCGACTTAACAACTTCTAATATGATTCTAAAAGATAACAAAGTATATTTTATTGACTTTGGTCTTGGCCAATTCTCAAAAAGGGTAGAGGATATGGGGATTGACCTAGCCGTGCTAAAGCAAGCGCTCAGCTCAACACATTTTATGTATTTAAATAAAATATGGGAGAATATTATTAAGGGATATAAAAATACAAATACAAATGCCAACACAATATTAGAGTGCCTTGACAAGATTGAAAGAAGAGGGAGATATATTAAAAGGTGATCGGGTGGATATAAAAAAATGGTTAAAAGGTGAAAGTAAAAAGCAATTTATAGAAAGGCTAAGTTATTTAACAATTTTCATAGCTGCAGCTCTTATATTTGTCGGCCTTTTACTTGGGTCCTTTATTAAATATACTGTTTTTTTGGCTGCTTTTGGTTCAGCACTAATATTAATCGGTATATGTATTTATATAATTTCACAACTAATAGAAGAAAAAAAGGAATGAGTTTATGGCAAGAATGTATTCAAGGAGAAGGGGCAGGTCAGGAAGCAAAAGACCTTCAGTAGTAGGAGGATTTGTGGGTTATTCAAAGGATGAGATTGAGAGGCTGGTTGTAAAGCTTTCTCAGGATGGTTTGAGCACAGCACAAATTGGTTTGGTACTTAGAGATCAATATGGAATACCCTTGGTAAGAGCTGCTACAGGCAGGTCGGTAACAAAGATATTAGAAGAGAACAAAATTATACGGCAAATTCCAGAAGATCTTTTTAATTTAATTAAAAAAGCTGTTAGTTTACATGCACATTTAAAAAAGAATAAAAGCGATTTCCACTCTAAAAGAGGGTTAGCGCTGATAGAAAGTAAAATTAGAAGGCTAGTAAAATATTATGTAAAAACAAAAAAACTACCACAAGATTGGAAGTATAAACCAGAAAGCGCAAAATTAATTGTTCAAAGAGGATCTTAATGCAAAAGGAAAAGAAAAAATGGAGAGGAAAGCTCTGGTATCAAATAATTGCACCAAAACTTTTTGGACAGACTGTTATTGGTGAAACTCTTATAGCTGACCCAAACTTACTAATTGGAAGAGTTGTTGAAGTTAATTTGATGGACCTGATAGCAAATTATGATAAATATTACATAAAAATTTTCTTCAAAATAAAAGAAACTGATGCAAACAAGGCATTTACTGAATTTTTTGGTTTTGACCTAACAAAAGATTATATAGCAAGAGTGGTACAACCGTATACGGCAAGAGTTGATACTAATGATATTGTACAGTTTGTTGATTCCAAACTAAGGATAAAGACGATTGCAATATGTAATCGACTTGTGCAAACAAGTGTAGATAAGGCTATTAGAAAAGCAATTAGCCAAATGCTGAAAGAGTGGGCAAAGGATTCAAAAACTGAGCAATTTTTAAAAACATTTATAGATGGCGAACTGCAACAAAAAATAAAAAAAGATATTAGTAAAATTTATCCTTTGAAGTTTTTTGAAATAAGGAAATGCGAGATTATTTAATCCTACTTCTTTTTGCAGCAGAGCTTAGACCGCGAAATATTCTTCTACGCTGAGCACAAATCCAATTAATTTTTTTGTCTGACTTAATGCAGGGATGTTGCGGGTCAACCAATATAACTTCATACCAAATAGATCTTCCATCTTCTAAGCAATAATAGCTATTTAAAACCTCTAAGTTTGGAAATTTTCTTGCTACTCTCATTTCAGCAATATGCCTTAAGTTCATTCCAGGAGTGTGCTTTGTTAGGCCAGCATGCATAGGCTTTCTCCCACCAGCTGGGGCTTCCCTTTTAGAACTACCTTTACCGATTTTTATTCTAGCGAGAATATAGCCTTGTTTTGCTTTGTACCCAAGTGCTCTTGCTCTATCTAATCTGGTAGGCTTGTCAATTCTTTGAATTACAGGTTTTCTTCTCCAGTCGAGTGCTCTCTCCTTTTGTATCTCTTTAGAATTCCAGTTTTGACTGATATATTTGTAAAAGCCCATTTGCTCACCTCACATTGGTCTTATAAATTTTAGACCTTCAAGTTTGCGATAACTATATATATCAGCAAGATTTATAAACCTTTAGGTGTTTTCAATGTGCGGTTCAATATGCAAAATATTAATAGGAATAATTTTGGTAATGGCTGGGCTATGGTTGATTCTGCCAGTTGCATGGTTAACATCAATAGGAGTATGCTTTGGATTTTGCCCAGCCCTCTGGAGAGCATTATGGCTAGTAATACTTGGTATTGTGCCAATATTATTGGTAATACTTGGCGTTTTGCTAGTTTGGATAGAAGCAGAAGAGCTAAAATTAGAAATGCCAAAAAAGAAAAGAAAAAGATAATTTTATTTTTTATTTAAGTTTTTAGGTTCAATTCTATTCCATGGAGCCTTTGTGCGTTCTTTGTAGAGGCAGGGGTTGGTGTGGTAAAGAATTTTGCCCAATTTTAGCTAGATTCAAATTAATGAAAATAGTAGAGCTTAAAAAAGAATTTTTAGGCACTTCACCGCCAGGGATTTTTGTTGGGCATTGTTTTTACCCAAAAGTTTATACAGGGATACTTGCTCCACCACAACATATTGAAAATGGAAGAATTTTAGATAGACCAGAGCTCTGGTATGCCCAGAAGGCAAGTATAGAAGATGTGCTAGGTTATAGAGGTCAAATAATATATTCAAGATTTAGGGCAAACGTTAAAAAACCAGTTGGTAAGCTTATAGAGTTACAGCAAGAGCTAGTTCAATCCACAAAATCTCTTGATGTTGAAATAAAGCTAAAGAGAAAACCAAAATTCCAAATGAATTTTGATATTAGAACCAGCCCAATAGCAAATCAAGGATTACTAAAGGAAGCTAGACTTGTTGACAGCCCAAAAATATTAAAATTAGTTGACAGAACAGTTTCAGACACAGATATGAGAGCGGTTGATGCCGTTGCCAAACTTTATTCAGGAAAAATTTCTGTAAGCACAATTGAGCAAGTGTTAGCTTGTGGATTGCTTGGTCAGTCTCTTGAGAGAAAGCTTGTTCCAACTCGCTGGTCGATCACAGCAACTGACGACATTGTTTCTTCAAGATTATTAGAAAATATTAAAGGTTATCCTGAGATTTCTGAATTTCAGCTATTTTCAAATACATATCTTGGTAATCATTATGAAATTTTATTAATGCCAAGATTCTGGTCTTATGAGCTAATAGAGGCAAAGTTTCCAAGATCTGTTTGGAATATGCTAGGAAAGGATATTGTAACATATTCAAATAGTGAAAGCTTTTTTAGGAGAAAGGAGTATGCAGAGGAAACAGCCGGCGGCTATTATGCTGTGCGGCTTGCCATTTGCGAGCACCTAGATAAAATTAAAAGGCAGGCAACAGCTCTTGTTATCAGAGAATGCCTACCAGATTATTGGGCGCCATTGGGAGTATGGGTTTGTAGAGAGACCTGTAGAGGAGCGTTTGGCCAAAAGCCTGAAGTATTTCCAAGCTTAGAAAGCGCTCTTGAAAATGTAAAGAAAAAACTAAAGATTTCATGGGCAAAAATCAAGCAAGGCTCATGGTTGCTGAAAGAGCTAAAGGAGCAAAAAACAGTGGCAAAATTTCTTAGCAGTTGCAAATAAACTTAAATCAGCCTTTTTGGAGTTCTTTCAGGTTCATACGCACTTTTATATTTAATACCAACTTGCTCTAGCCTTTGCTTAATATTGCTATATAATATCAGCTCCTCTTGTTCAAAATCTGCAAACTCTGGAGCAATTGCTTTTAGCCGCTCTCGTAAATTTCTGATATTTTCTTTTGATGAGAATGAAACCATTACAGCTGGATGGCATGGCACATCTGCTGAGAGCAAATTTCTCAAAGCATTTAATTGAAGTTCAAATGCTTCTGGTTTTGCTCCAGTTAGCTTTGAAAATTCTTCTTCATTGCTGCCTTTTAATGAAACACGCACATGAATGAAATCTTTATACTTTGCAAGCTGTGCTGCATAATTGTTATCAATTAAAATTCCATTTGTTTCCAAAATAAAAGAATAGTTTGTTTGACTTATTAACTCTAAAAGCTTAAGAAGATGTTCCCTTCCGATAGATGGTTCTGCGCCGGTTATCCTTAACGTTCTAAATTTGAACTTTTCAGTTATTCCTATTAATCTTTTTGCAACTTCCTTTGCTGAATAAAATTTTCCATATTTTTCAGGTTGGTTTACAAATTTCCATCCCCAACAAAAAATACAACGTAAGTTACAACCACAAACATCACAACTGCTTATCCCACCATAGAATCTAGCTGGTCGAAAACGAGCGTATAGTCTTTCATTATCCCTACATACAATTTTTTTAACTTCTTCTGTTAGTTTAATTGGATCGAACATATTTATTATAATTGTCTTGAAAATATTAAGATTTGGCAAAATTATTTAGCAGCAGACTGGATTGAAATTATATCGCCGTCCTTTAGTTTGTGTTCAGCACCTATTCTCTTTTTTGTCCTTGCATCTATTGCTCCAATAAAATTCTTTCCAATATCAGTGTGAATTTGATACGCTAGATCTAGGGCAGTTGATCCAGGAGGCATTAGATAAACATCTGGAAGAATATTACCCTTCTTATCTGAGAATTTATGCTCATTTTCAACAGGGTATACAGCAATATATTTTAAAAATTCAAACACAGCTTTGTTTAAGCATTCTTGTACACCAGTTGAGTGCCATTTTACCAAGAACTGTTTTATAAATTCCAATGCCTTTTTTTGCCCTTCGCTTAGTTTTTCTGGTTTCAATATTTCAAAGTTGCCAGAGCCAGGAACATAATTTATTAAATTGTTTTTTGCTGCACCCCTCAAACCAATTTCAGCTTCGGCGCAGCATGGAATTATAGTTAGGTCTGGAAAGCTTCCTTTCATTTTTTCCAGATTTTTTTCGCTAGAGCTTAGATCAATCTTATTTGCAGCAATAATTATCGGTTTTGATAAAGCTCTTAATTCTTTTGCTAGTTGAGCAGGCTCAAAGCCAACTTTTTTGATTGCACTTTCAATATGCTGTTTTCTTATTCCAATTCCAGCCAGAACTTCTGCAGCCCTTTCCTTATCCTTTATTTTTTCTAAATTTCTTTTTATCACATCCGCAAACCAAAGATCAATTTCCTCTTCTAGAAATTTTACATCATTGCACGGATCATAACTTTCGCAAGGATTGCCTTCAGCATCTGTTGTGCCAGACGCGTCAACTATGTGAATTAGGCAGTCTCCTCTAATTAAGTCGTTTAGAAATTGATTGCCTAATCCACGACCTTTATGTGCACCAGGAATCAAACCTGCAACATCTAATAATTTAATAGGGATTAATCTTATCCCATTTTCACATTTTGAATTTTTAGGGCTGCACTTTATACCCAATTCGACACAAGGACACTTTGCAGTAACATATGCAACTCCATGATTTGGCTTAATTGTACAAAATATTCTATTTGATATTTCTACATCTATCATGGTTGCTGCCTTAAAGAAGCTACTTTTTCCAGTATTTGTTTTTCCTATCAATCCTATAATCATTCAATTTACCTCCAAAATATTTCAAATATACATTCTTATGTGTGAACTACTCCCAGCTATCGCAGGGAGCTTCCTGATTAAAGAGTTACTAATATATATTATGTGAAATTGCTTAGGCTTGCCCACTAGGCCGATTAGCATTGGCACGACATCACTTTTTGTGTATCTTTTTTATAGACACGCTGTACCAAATTTCAAAGCCTTCTATAGCTGCTATCACAATGTTTAACCAAAAGAATATCTCATTGCCAATTTGAAAACTGTATATCGCCAGAAAAATAGTACCTATGGCACAAGCAACAGTAAATCTCAAATCTATCAGACTTTTGTGTCTTTTTACGGACTCTGTAGTTTCAAATATCCATGCTCCCAAGATAATAAGAGCACCGATTAACCCAATTACTGACATAACATCCCTTTACTGTAAAACTTTATATAAATTCTTTCTATATATAGGTATTATGCAAAGTCCAATTTGTGAGATATGTCTAAAGTCAGACATACTTTGTGGAGCATGTAAAGAAAAGTTTGATTCTGGCGCAACCACTCAGCTAGAAATAGACATATCTAGATTTTTATTTAACCTGGCTGGTAAAGTTAAGAGTTTGGCTGATATAAAAATACTAAAAGTGTTTGATTTCAAATTAATTATAATAATTACAGCCCGCGGCGACGGGGCAAAAATTGTTGGCAGAGGAGGTTCTATTGTTAAGGTTCTTGCAAAAAAATTTAAAAAGCCAATTAAAGTGATAGAGCATTCACAGTTTAAGGAATTTATTCAAAATCTCCTACAGCCTGTTTCTTTTCTTGGCGTAAATACAGTTTATACATTAAATGGCGAATTTTATAAAGTTAGGATAGCTGAAGCTCAACAAGCCAGGTTACAGTTTTCTCAAGAGGAATTTTCTGAGATCATAAAAGCACTTTATGGGTGTAAAACAGAACTTAGCTTTGAATAAGTGTTTTTATGCGTATAGCTATTTTAGACAAAGAGCTTTGCTGTCCAGCAAAATGTGGGCTAGTATGCATTAAGGCATGTCCAAGAAATAGAGCTGGGGATAAGTGCATAACTCTTGAACAAAAAGCAGTTATAGACGAGGCTATTTGTATCGGGTGTGGCATATGTACAAAAAAATGTCCAAAGGGAGCAATAAAAATTGTAAATACACCTGAGCAACTAAAAGAAAGTCCGATACATAGATTTGGCCAAAATGGCTTTGTGCTTTTTAGGCTGCCATTTCCAATGAAGGGAGAGGTAGTTGGGCTGCTCGGACAAAATGGTGTTGGAAAGACAACAGCGCTGAGAATTCTTTCAGGCGAGATAAAACCAAATCTGGGAGGGGTAAAAGAGCAAGAGCCAGGGGAGCTAATAAAAATTTTTAGGGGGACTGAGTTGCAGGCTTATCTAAGTGATTTAGCCAAAGTTAAAACAGTTGTTAAGCCCCAGCAAATAGATATGTTATCAAGAGTAAAAGGAACTGTGACTGAGATTTTGGAAAGATATGATGAAAAAGGAAACAAAGAGATAATAAAAAAATTAGAGCTTGGCGCATGCTTGGATAGAGAGCTGTCAAAGCTTTCAGGCGGTGAGCTGCAAAGAACTGCAATTGCAATTGCCGCTGAGCGCAAAGCAGATTTTTATTTCTTTGATGAGCCCTCTTCTTATTTAGATGTTTACCAAAGACTAAATACAGCAAAACTCATTCAAGAGCTTGCGAAAGAATCTGCAGTTCTTGTAGTAGAGCATGACCTGGCAACTTTGGATTTCCTTGCTGATAGAATTCACATTTTTTATGGAGTTCCAGGCTGCTATGGTGTTGTATCAAAACCATATTCAGCAAGGGTTGGAATTAATACGTTTTTAGACGGTTATATAAAAGAGGATAATGTTAGAATTAGGGAGCCGATAAAATTTGCTTTTACCCACATACCGCAAATTGCAAAAAAACAAATTTATCTAGAATGGACAGATTTGAAAAAAGGTTTTAATGGATTTGGACTGAAAATTAATTCTGGGTCCGTTTACAAAGGAGAGGTCTTAGGAATATTTGGTGCAAACGCATTAGGCAAGACAACATTTGCAAAAATTCTTGCAGGTGAAGTGGAACCTGATAGCGGTGAAATAACAAAAAAAGTTAAGATTTCATACAAGCCACAATATATTAGTTCTGATTTTAAAGGTTCTGTTCTTGAGCTGTTGCAAACTGTTGCTTCTGATCCGCATGCTGAAAATTATAAAACAGGTATTTTAAGGCCACTGCAGCTTGAGCCTTTGCTAGAGCACTCTATTTCGAGTCTGTCGGGCGGTGAGTTGCAAAGGGTTGCTATTGCAATTTGCTTAAGCAAAGAAACTGAGCTATATCTATTAGACGAGCCTTCTGCATATTTGGATTGTGAGCAAAGGCTAGCAGTTGCTAAGATAATTAGAAAAACCTGTGAAAAGCAAGATTGCTCTATGATGGTTATTGACCATGATATTTTATTTTTAAGTTATTTAGCTGATAGGGCAATGCTTTTCTCAGGCCAACCCAGTGTTAGTGGAATTGCAGCCCAATTTAATTTGCAAGAAGGCTTTAACAGATTTTTAAAAGATGTTGGTATCACATTTAGGCGTGATGAAACTACTTCTAGACCTCGTGCCAATAAACTAGGCTCTGTAAAAGACAGAGAGCAAAAAGAAAAAGGGACTTATTTTCAGGTTTAAGTTTAGCTAAACATAAATATCTCCATGGGACTAAAGATATTGATATTATTAAGTTTACTTTTTGGTACACTAATTGGATTCGTATTTGGGATATTTTATGTATATGTACTAGTAATTTGGTTTATAGTTTCTATTATAATAGCAGTAGAAAAGATTAATCCACTAATACAAACTACAAAAATACCTATACCTAGGTTATCAAATCCCATTAGATATTTGAATAAATTACTTAAATTTAAATGGGGAAAAATTTTCTTTTTAATGTTCGTTTGGTTTATTGGATTTTTTATAGGATCTTATTTAATACCTGTGATTTTCTAATGTCCAACTGAGCTGTAGTTTTTTATTCCAATTTTCCAGAAAGTGTATGCTATTGCAAAACAAACAACTCCAACAATTGGCGTTAAATAAGCAAGTTGCATATGCATCCCTGTTTTTAGAAATATTTGTGCTGGATAATAATTTATAAATGCGAATGGCAGGATAAAAGTTAGGAATAATACAATTGGGCCAGCATAAATATCAATTGGATATTCTATAAATCTTGTGAAATGAAGTATGATGTCCATTAGCGACTGTGATCTTGTTGTCCAAAATGCAATTGTTGCTGGTATAAGCGTTAGAGCGAGCAAAATTAGCACACCCCCAACAAAGCTAAGGGCAAGCATCAATACATTAAAAGCTGTCCAGCTTAGTCCAAGCATGGATGATGCAATTGTTAGCACAACAGCACCTCCAAGCAGGTTACCTATACCATCATCATCAACCCAGTTTGCAATTACCTGAAACAAAGTGTTTGCTGGTCTGATTAAAAAGCGGTCAAAATCCCCCCATCTAATATATTCTTCAACGCCCCAAAGCCCGCACAAAAATACATGCCAAAAACCAAATGCAAGCTGCGAAAGCCCTACTAAGAATAGCAACTGCGGGAAAGTCCAGCCATTTATCTCATGAATATGCATGAATATTACTGAGATGAAAACAATTGTAACCATATTTGTAAAGAACATTGCAGCAATTCCAATTAAGAAATCTGTTTTATATTCAACCCATCTTAGCACGTTTGTTTTAAAATACTGAGCATATAGTTTTAGATAATTCATTTAACCACCTAATGCTGTAAATCTTTTTCTAGCAGCTTTCCATGCCAGACAGCTTATTGCTAAAAGAATAACAACCCAAAAAACTTGCTGAACTAATGTAAAAACAATCTCTTCTCCAGTTATTTTTCCAATATAAATTGATAGCGGACTATGAAATATAGCTTGAAACGGCGTTAACATTGCAAAAGATTTAAACCATTCTGGGAAAAAATACAACGGGATAAATGAACCTGAAAAAAGGTTTAGTACAATTTCTCTGAACCTTACTATCCCCCATATAGAGCCAACTGTCCAAAATGCATATAACCCTGTGATAAAGGATAGAAAGAATTTCACTAAATAGCCAAGAAAAAGAGCAATGAAAAATGCACTTAATGTTAATAAATTTGGTACAAATGCACCAAAAATAAAAATAGCTATTAAAAGCGCCGGTAGCCCGCTTGTTATCGCATAAAATCCTGTAAAGCCTCCTGCATTAGAAATTCTATATTTAATATAACTAACAGGTTTTGTTAAAATGCTTACAAGTCCGCCATA
>CAZZIA010000018.1:0-11416 GCA_964654075.1 uncultured archaeon
TTCCTTTCTGCTTTTGTAATTCTTCCAACTAGAGAGACTGGCTTATAATCAACACCTCTAATTACATCAATATTTTTCAATCCGAACTTCAGAATATCTCCAACTTCATGATCATTTACTGTATTAATAATTGTTGGAACTAAAACAACTCCTATTCCAGCTTTCCTACAATTTTCTAAAACGCCCGGAATTTCAAAATGATTTTTTGGGTTTGTCTTTTTACTAACACCATCAAAGCTTAGATATAAAGTATTAACACCAGCTTCTCTAACTTTTAAAGCAAGATCAAGATTTTTAGAAAGTCTTATTCCATTTGTATTTAGTTGGACATGACGAAAGCCTTCTTCACTAGCGATTTTTATGATATCAATTAAATCATTTCTCATGCAAGGTTCTCCGCCAGTTAACTGCACTGCGTTGCATGCAACAGGTCTTTCTGCCTTAAGAGTTTTAAGCATTTGTCTTATTAGCTCTAAAGAAGGTTCATAAACGTAACCCATTTTTTTAGCGTAGAAGAAGCAGTACCAACATTGTAAATCGCAGCGATTTGTGACAGCAATGTTTGCCAAAGCTGTATGAGATTTATGCATTTTACAAAGGCCGCAACTTTGAGGACATAACCCTTTAATTTTTATATTAGGATTTAAAGTTCCCTTTCCATCATGGGCCCATTTTTTTGCTCTTTCATACATCTCATAATCTCCCCAATACAAATCCTCAATTTCTCCATGTTTTTGGCATCTTTTCTTAATCCAAACTTTATTATCTCTTTCAAAAATAGTAGCGGGCAGAATCTTTAAACATTTAGGACATAGTGATTTTGTTTCAGTTATGACGTTTTCACTTTTCATTTAAACACTATTTACAACTTTTAAAAAGATATAAAAGTTTATAAATTGATAACTATATAAGTTTAACTATGAAAGGGATAGAAAAAGAGATTTATTCAAAGTTTGCAGATATAGCAACTTCTATGGGTTATTCTGAAATACATGGGAGGGTTTTAGCTGCACTGCTTGTTGAAGGAAACCCGCTTTCTTTACAAGAGCTAGCAATAAAAACTGGCTATTCTGCATCAACAATCTCTTTAAGCCTTGATCTGCTTGAGCTTTTAGGTATGATTAAAAAGATTAAAAAAGTTGGCGATAGAAGACTATATATCGAGCTAAAATGTAGCCTACTAGAAGGGCTAAAAAGAGCTTTTTTGACTAAAATCCAGAAAAACATTTCTGAGAGCCTATTCCAATTTGGGTTATATAAGAAAAAGCTAAAGAAAAGTAAGGATAAAAAAGTTCTGAGAACATTAAATATTTTAGAAAAAGAAATTAAAAAACTGGATAAATACGTTAGCTTATTAGCAAAGCTAAAACTAAGGTAAGTACTATGAAAGCTTTGTGTCAAATTTGTGGCAAACAAGCTACTCTAACCTGTCAATTTTGTGGAGCTAGTGTTTGCTCTGATTGCCTACTTCCTTCAGGCTTTTGCAAATTGTGCAAGGGAAGGAAAATCTAAATTGAACTTAAAGCATCTACTAGCGCATCAATAATTTCTTTCTGTGCTGGAAATCCTAGTGCATTCTTGAACCTTTTCTGGCCCGTTGGAGCAATAAAACCTTTTGAAATTGAAATAAATTCATTTTGCCCCTCAGGTGTTTTTGCTACTTTTCTTGCAACTTCCAAAAACTTGTTATTTCCAAACTTTACCTCTTTTGTTTGAATTGTTTCAAATTCTACCGTATAAATCCCCTCCATAATTTGTTTTGAAAATGAATAGCCCAATATTTTCTATTGTAATTTGTTTTGACATGACATTTTCTACATAGAGAAATTAAATTATTTGAATTATTATTATTTTTATTAAAATCAATATGATGTACAATCAATTTATAAGATTTCTTATCTATCGTTTTTAATTCATTTTGATGCCCGAAACACTCTTGACATTTATAATTATCTCTTTTTCTGATTTCTTCCTTTAATTGTATATTGAAGACTGGACTATATGTTTCAAATGATATACCACCATGCCAATTTGGATTCCCCTTTCCTAGAAAAATATGTTTCTTTTTTTGGCTCATCTTTATTTTAGTCTCTTTAGAATGTTGTTTATTATACATTGGGTTATTCTTTCCATTCTTATTTCTTGAACCAATTTTTTTCAGTTTTTCTAAATTTTCCTTTGAATATAAATAATGTTTTTGTGCTTCATATTTTCTTTTCCATTTTTTGCTTACTCCACCTTTCCAAAGATGACTTTTAGAACCCAAATGAGCTTCTCTTTGCTTTTTTATGTATTCTGGTTTATGGTAACTATTATTCTGTCCCAAAATTCTACCATCCTTACAAATTTTCTTTTTTACTACTCCTACATTTATTTCTGGAGAATTAGTTATTATTATCTTCAAATCATTTGTAGTATTTCCCAATTGTCCCGCGCTTTCTACCATTTCTAATCATCCCAATTTTCTTAAGGGTGAAATTAATTATATCAACAAATATTTAAAGCTATCATATCAATGTTGAAGATTCAACTTCAACTTCAGCTACCCCATTTATATTTTTAATTTTTTGTTCAATTTGTTCTGTTCCAGCTGTATCAGGGCTTATTATTAAAACTTTTAATGCTTTTAGTCCAAATGCTATTGGCTCTATTGACCAGTCTTTTATGTTTAGCTTACTGGCAATATTTTCCTTTAACTTTTCCAGGTCAACTTCAGGAGAATCAGGCATTATTTTAATTTTAATTGCAACATTTCCCATTTGATCACGGCCCAGTAAATCCACATTTTTCACATATATATGCATTTGAAAGCTGTTTACATCTTTTACAACGAATGATTATATTTTCACCACAATCAGGACATTTAAATTTAACAAAGTCCTCCTGACCAATTAAGCTAGTGCCGCAACTTGAACATTTTAACATAATAACCATTTTATTGTTTTATGTATGTAAGCTTATTTTTAACTGTATATATTTAAATATTGATGCCCTCCTAGTCTAATCTGGATAGGACACGGCCCTGCGGTTGTAGGCGGAAAGGCTGAAATCCGGGTTCAAATCCCGGGGAGGGCACTAAACCTTTCTTATAAAGAAAGGTTTATCAAAGAAGTTTTCGATAAAACCTTTCAAAAATGGTTTGAGTGATTTAATGCTATTTGCAATATGGGTTGAATTTGTAAAGGCTTTATGGATAGTTATACCAGCATATGCTGCTAATGCATTCCCTCCTTTAGCTAGAGGGAAAACTCCAATAGATTTTGGTAAAAATTTTTATGACAAACAAAGGATTTTTGGTGATGGAAAGACTATAGAAGGTTTTTTGTTGGGGATATTTGTAGGAACACTCGTTGGTGTGCTTGAGGCATATCTATATCCTGGCTTTAATATATACGCAGCACAGTTTGGAGTGCAGCTGCCATATATGAGCTTATTTGTTGGTTTTATGATTGCTTTAGGTGCACTTTGTGGTGATCTGGGAGGAAGTTTTATAAAGAGAAGATTAAAACTGCCGAGAGGTGCAGATGCTCCTTTGTTAGATCAGCTAAATTTTGTTATTGGTGCGCTTATATTTGCTTATGCATTTACACAAATAAGTGCTTTTATGATAATAATAATGTTAGTAATAACGCCAATAATTCATAGGCTTGCTTGTATGTGCGGGCACATATTAAAAATTAAGCGAGAGCCGTGGTAATATGAAAATAGATCTTCATTGTCATACTGTATACAGTAATCATTGGTTCTGGGGAACAGATGCGTTGAACACTCCTAGAGAAATGATAAAAGCTGCTATAAAAAGAGGATTAAATGGCCTAGCAATTACAGATCATCAAACTGTAAAAGGTAGTTTAGTTGGCATAAAAGTCGCAAAAAAACTAGATAAAAACTTTCTTATTATACCTGGAATAGAAATTAGAACAAAATCAGGCGATATTATCGGCCTTGGTATAAAAGAAAATGTTCCTGATGGTTTAAGCATAGAGCAAAGTGTTGAGAAAATACATAATTTAGGTGGCATAGCTATTGCTGTCCATTCATTTGGGCAATTTATTTTTAGAAAATGTGTTGGCAAAGAGGCAGTAAAAGCAGACGCAATTGAAGTTTTTAATGCTGGAAGTTCTAGCAGAAGTAGAGACAAAAAAGCTCTCGCTCTGGCTGAAAAATTTAATAAACAAAAAACAGCAGGATCTGATGCTCATTATTATAAAGATGTTGGCAATGCAGGCATAATTTGTAACTCAGATCCAATTGAAGAAATTTTAAAAAACAAAGTAAAAATATTTGGCAACTATACTCCTTATTGTGATCTAGCTTATTTAACAGTAAAAAAATTTTCAAGATCTATAAAATGGAGAATTGTGGGTAAATATGATTAAAAAATACTATGCATGGAAGAAGTATGCTAAGGCCGAACTGGAAAAAATAAGGGGAAAGGAAAGTTTAAAATTAATTTTAATAAAATTCTTTCTTCCGATTATTCTATCATTTGTTGCAGCCTTTATTATATATCTGACAGGACCGGAATTGTACACAAAACTTTTGTATTTGCTTGGCTTTTACCTTTTTACCCCACTTGGAATAAGTGTAGGAATACCTTTTGGAGTTGGGCTAGGAATAAATATACTAATAATTGTTGCATTTATGCTGCTTGTTGACTGCCTTTGCTCTATGTTCATCATTTGGAATCTTAATTACATAAAAATTCTTCCATTTTTCGGAAAGATTATTAAGAAAATTGAAGAAAAAACTGCCTTAATGCTTAAAAAAAATGGTAGAATAGAAAAATTAGAATTTTTAGGAGTTTTATTGTTCGTAGTTGTGCCAGTGTATTGGTCTGGTGCTATTATAGGTTCTTTTGTTGGAAAAATTTTAAGCATGAAGCCGCAGAAGATATGGACTGCTGTAATTATAGGCTCATTAATAAGGCTAACTATTATTGCTTTGATTGTAACTGGCTTAATTAACTTGTTATTTTAAGCTTTTATATATTATTACAAATCTTTGTATGAATGTTATAATAGAAAGTACCAATAAAATTACAATACCGTAAAAAAGCGCTCCTTTAAAAAAAGTAGCTAAAATTGCTATTATTGATATTATAACAATTCTATCTGACCTTCCGATTAAACCTGCATAAAGTCTCTTTTTTGTTAGCGCTTGTGCAGCTGTCCCAAGATATGAAACTAATAAAGTTACTATAACTAGTGCAAATCCAATTAACATTGGAATTTCTGGATTTAATGCTATACCAACTAATATTATCGTGTCAGCAAGCCTGTCAAATGTATGATCTAAGAAATCACCTAAAGCTGTTTGAGAATATTTCTTAGCTATCTCACCATCTAAAATATCAAGAAATCCATTCAAAAGCACAAAGAATGCTGCAATTAGCAAAATATTATAATAAAAACAAAAAGCAGCCAAAATAGCAGCAAATAATGCAGCTACTGTAACAATATTTGGATTTATATTTACTATGAATTTTTTAAGTAAGACCTTACGCATACTTGGGAATTTTTTATCAATTTTATCTATCACTATATCACGTTTACAGCCTTTGCAAGCTCTTTTGCAGAATTTTTATTTAATTTTTTCTGCTCTAAAATCGTATATCTATCACTCCTAATATTTCTTGCCTCAACTAAAGCGCTGATTACCGCTTCAGGACTTAGCCCAAGCTCATGCGCATTTGTTGGACAGCCTAAGCTTTTTAGCGCATCTCGAATTCTTTGCCAGTCTAAATTATGCAAATAGGACATTAATATTGTGCCAACAGCACATTGTTCACCGTGAAAACTTTTCTTATTTAAGCAAATTCTATCAAGTGCATGAGAAAATAAATGTTCACTGCCGCTAGCTGGCCTGCTGCTTCCAGCTATGCACATGGCTATACCAGAGTTGATCAGTGCTTCTACCAAATTTCTTATTCCATCAATTTTTAAGGCTTTTATTGTTTCAGTTGAATCTAATACATTGCTAGCAGCTAAAAGTGAGATGGCTGCTGCATAATCTGAAAAACGCTCACCTGTAACCTTTTTACTAAGCGTCCAATCTTCAACTGCAACTATGTTTGAAATTACGTCTCCACAACCAGAAGCTATTAGCCTGTAAGGTGTTTTTGATATAATTTCTAGATCAGCAACTATTGCTGTTGGTGGTCTTACTTTAAATGAATAATAGCTTTTGCTATCATTAATTACTGCCCTATCTGACGCTATACCATCATGCGATGGTGCTGTTGGAATTGATATAAATTGCAAGCCTGCATTGTAAGATATGTATTTTGCAATGTCAATTATTTTCCCACCGCCAACTGCTACCAAAAAACATTTAGATATTTTTTGGGCAATTTCTTCTGCTAATTCTTTGTTAACTATATCTATAATTTTTGTACTAACTTCAAAATCATGATTAATTAAATTCTTAGAAACTGCTTCACCTGCAACCTTGAATGTGGTTTTATCTGCCAGCAGAAGGCATTTCCTTCCTAATCCGAGACTATTGCAAACGTCAGCAACATTTTTTATTGCATTTCTATCAATAATTATTTTCCTTGGTAACTCAATCATAAATATAATTAGTTTATATATTCTTTAAATATTCAATTACAACTAATTTGTTATATGACATTTATTTTTTCCAGGGCAAGAGCTTCACAAAATGAAATTTTTAGTATTTGAAAGGAAAAAGAGAAAGATTTATCAAACATATAAAAAAGCGAAAGAATCTTATAAACGGTCGATATAGATGAAACAGACTATCATTTTAAGAAAGGATTTAAAGATGTCAACCGGTAAATTGATTTCTCAGGCTTGTCATGCTAGCCTAGCAGCATTTTTAAAATCAGATAAATATGCAAGAAAAAAATGGCTAGAACAGGGGATGAAAAAAGTTGTGCTAAAGATTTCCTCTGAAAAGGACCTTCTAAAACTGTATGAAAAAACAAAAAAAGAGAGACTTCCATGCGAACTAATAACTGATAGGGGTTTGACACAAATACCGCCTAGCATAACTGCTCTTGGCATTGGTCCAGCTACAGATAAAAAAATTGATGAAATTACTGGAAAACTAAAACTGCTGTGAAAAAATGCAATTGCTCCTAGATTTTTTTAACCAGAAATTTTTGCAACCTCTTTGCCATTATTATACTCCAGAAGCAACGATTGTTTATGGGTTAATTTTATGCGCAGCTGCACTTGGAACTTATAAACTTTTGCAAAAACTAAAAATAAGAATTGATAAAAATTTCTTTCTTGCTCTTTTGCCATTTATATTATATGGAGGTTGGACAAGAGCTTTAAGAGATCATAACTTAGGAATTTATACAACTAAATTATTTTGTTCACCGCCAATTTATTTTGTAATTTTTGCAATTGCACTTGCCTCATTGCTATTTGGAATTCTTATTCAGAGAAAATTTAAGATTGAATATTATAAAACTATGATTATTATTGGAATTTTATTCCTAATTTATAATTTAACTCTTACTGTAATAAATAATTGGTTTGCTTTTTTTGTTATTTTAGGTTTAACTTCTTTTTGGGCAATTATATTTTTTGGAATCAGCTATCTAAAACCAAAATTACTTTCAAAAATAAATGCTGGAATTTTAACCGCACATATATTTGATGCAAGTTCCTCATTTACAGCAATGCAGTTTTTTGGTTACTTGGAACAACATGTGCTGCCGAGAGCTTTGGTTAGCTTAACGGGTCCATGGATAATGTTCCCATTAAAAATAATAGTCGTGCTAGCTGTGCTGTTAATGCTAGACAAATACTGCAAGGATAATTTTTTCAAAAACTTCTTGAAAATAATAATATTGATTCTAGGGTTGGCCTTGGGGATAAGAAATTTCTTAACTGTTAGCATGCTGATGGTATAAATGTTTTTTACAAAAAGTCCAGGCATAGGTGGCAGGCTTAGGCAAAGAATTTCAGATTTTATTGTTGAAGAGCTACCCACAGCTTCAACCCCTTCTGATGAATATACAATTTTCTGGTTAGAAAAGTTTAACTGGGATGCATATCAAGCAATTAAAGCAATTGCAAATGCGCTACATGTTAGTGTTAAAAGATTTGGCATCGCTGGCACAAAAGACAAAAGAGCGGTAACACGCCAGCGTATATCAGTTTGGAAAATTTCGCCGGAGCAACTTGAAAAAATAAATATCAAAGATTTAAGGCTTTATAATTTTGCTAAGGGTGAGAGAATAAATTTAGGTAACTCAGAGGGCAATCGATTTACAATAACAATTAGAGATATAGGCCTGACAGAAGAAGAGACTAAAAAAAGGCTAAACAAAATATTTTCTGAACTAAATGAAGGCATACCAAACTTATTTGGCCCCCAGAGATTTGGCGAAGTTAGAAAAATAACACACGTGGTTGGCAAAGAAATTTTAAAGGGAAATTTGCAAAAAGCAGTAAAAATATATTTATGCAAAGTTTTTGAAAATGAGCCTGAAGATGCAAAAAAAGCAAGAAATTACTTAACAAAGAACTGGGGTAATAAAGAAAGCTACTTAAAAGCATTAGAAATCTTTCCAAAAAGACTAAGATACGAAAGAGCCATGCTTGACTATTTGCATAAATATCCAAATGATTTTGCTGGTGCCTTAAGAAGATTGCCAAAAAGACTAAGAAAAATGTTTATAAATGCATTTCAAGCATTTGTTTGGAACAAAACTGTCACTGAACAAACAAAAAAATTAAAACAGCAAAAGATTTCTTTACCTGGTTTTGATACAAAATTTGACTTGAAAGATCCTTTGCATAGAAAAATTATTCAGATATTAAAAAAAGAAAATATAAAACTAAAAGATTTTAAAATAAGCTCCATGCCAGAGCTTGGCTGTTCTGGCTATGAAAGAGATTTACTTTTATTTCCGAAAGAGCTAAAGCTTTTGGAAATATCCGATGACGAGTTTAATTCGGACAAATTAAAACTAATAATTAGTTTTGAGCTTCCTTCAGGTTCTTATGCAACTATAATATTAAAGGAAATTATTAAAGATTAAATAAATATAAAATAAATAAGGGGTATGGCTTTAGAGATAGTAGATGTAATATATTTGTTATTTACAGTTGTAGGATTATACTTCACATTCTTATTTTTAATATTATTTTTTGAAAAAAGAAAAAGTTTATATGAAATACCGCTTTTAACCAAGTGGCCATCTGTAAGTATAGTAATACCAGCTTATAATGAGGAAAAAAGTATAGCAAACACAATAAGGACTATTAAAAAACTTAAATATCCAAAAAAGCTTGAGATGATATTAATAGATGATGGATCTACTGACAAAACAGCTGAAATCGCAAAGAAGTTTAAAGGAATAAGAGTTTTTAAAAGAAAAAATAGTGGAAAGGCAAATAGCTTAAATTTTGGTATAAAAAAAGCAAAAGGAGAGATAGTTGCTTGCATAGATGCAGACTCATATCCAGAGCAAAATGCTTTGTTAAAAACAATGCCTTTTTTTAATGATAAAAAAGTTGGAGCTGTTACAACGTCAGTTTTTGTAAAAAATCAAAAAACAGTTATAGAAAAGCTTCAAATGATAGAATACATAATGATAGCATGGTCTAGAAAAATGCTTGAATATCTAGATTCTATTTACGTGACGCCTGGTCCTATGAGCTTGTATAGAAAAAAAATTCTTTTAAAAATTGGTGGTTTTGATGAGAGGAATATGACTGAAGATATAGAAATAGCATGGAGATTGATGAGTAGGGGTTATAAAATAAAAATGTCTTTAGATACTGATGTGCTAACAAGCGTTCCAAACAAATTCAAAAAATGGTGGCATCAAAGGATAAGATGGAATATTGGCGGCGTACAAACGATGTTAAAATATTTTAATTTATTTCTTAATAAAAAATTTGATAATATAGGGCTGTTTCTGCTGCCGATGTTTTCTGCATCATATATATTATCATTTATTGGGTTTGTAACAATTCTTTATGTGGTTTTTAATGCTTTGTTTAACTTTTTCTCAATGCTTTTTGGCTCTTATGCTATAGGAGCTAGTATAATTACACCGATAGAACTATCTCTATTGCCAAATTTATTTATATTTTTATGTGCTTTTGTATTTGTCTTATCTTTAGTTTTTGTTGCAATAAACTTGAAAGTTGTTGGAAAGTCTATAGATCTTCCAAAAGGAATTGTTTACTTAATAATTTTTATATTAATTTATATAGCAATATATCCATTTAACCTAATACATAGCACATGGAAGTTTCTAAGAAAAAGTTATAAGTGGTAATATGAGAAAAGATGTGTTTTTAAAAGCAGCTTTTTTTACTTTAGTTGTTTTTTCAGTTAGTTTTTTATTTGGCATGTGGTTTGAGCAATCTAGATTAGAAGAAGTTAAAACAAGTCTGACAGAAATAGACAATTTGTGGAATGATGCAAGGCTTTTACAATCATATATCCAAAACACACCAAATACAACAAACTTTTGTGATTCAATTTTAAATGAAAATTTAAAACTTGGTGACAGAATATATAAACAAGGTTTGGAATTAGAAGAATATGAAAAGGCTGGCAAATTTACATCTTTGTTAATTTTGGAAAAAAAGAGATATGCTCTTTTAGATTTACAGTTCTGGGATAATTCTATTAGATTGAAAAAACTTTGTAATGCAAGCTACTCAACAATAATATATTTTTACTCACAATATGACAAAAGTGTGGAGCAAAAACTAATGGACAGGCTTTTGTGGGATTTTAAGCAGAAATGCGGCCCTAAAACAGTTTATATAACATTTCCTGTAGACCTCGAACTTTCAAGCATAGATGTTATAAAAGGGATATATAATATAAGCAAGACGCCAACAGTTTTAATAAATGAAGAGGTAGTTTTACCTGGTCTAATAACAATGCAAGAATTAGAAAAATATGTGAGTTGCTAATCTAGTAGCCATTTCCATAATGGAATAAATTTTATCTTTCTCTTTGTTCCGAACCACTCAATTTTTTCTTCTCCTTCATAATCATCTGTTATAACAAGCAAATTCTTGCATTTCAGCTCCTTACTGGCCTTTAACAAAGCTCTAATCTCTCTTTCCTTTGCTTTAATATCGCTAATATCATAACACACCTGAATAAGTTGATTGACCTTTCTATCTTTTTTAACAACAAAATCCACTTCTTCTTGCTGTGGATTTTTCCAATAATAAATTTCTTTGTTTTTTCTTTTAAGCTCAATTGCAGCAACTGTTTCATAGAGCCTACCAATATCATTACTAAATTTAAAACTTATCGCATTTCTTAAACCAATATCTATAGCAAATACCTTAAATGGATTGGCCTTTTGTTTTTTTAAAGAATAACTAAAATATGGAACACCGAACAAAAGATAAGCATTCTCTAAATATGAAAAATATTTAATTACAGTAGTTACACTCTT
>CAZZIA010000019.1:0-8095 GCA_964654075.1 uncultured archaeon
TCGCAGCTCAGGCTAGAGAGTATGGAAAAGGCTTGATAAAGGAAGGTATAACTGTTTTAGAAATTGCTGAAACGATTGAAAGAAAAATATTTGATCTTGGGGCAAAACCGGCATTTCCAGTTAACATTTCGATAAACGAGGTAACTGCTCATTTTTCTCCTGCTATGCAAGACAAAACAACAATAAAAGAATGGGATTATGTTAAACTTGATGTTGGTGTCCATGTTGATGGATATATAGGTGACACTGCCTGCACTGTTAGACTGGCTGGTAAGGATGAGCTAATAAAATGCTCTGAGCAAATGCTTGAAAGCGCTTTACCCCTGTTTAAGCCAGGCATAGCAATTGCTGACATTGGAACTGCAATTGAAAATGTTGCAAATGAGTTTGGTTTTAATCCTATTAGGAACCTTACAGGCCATGGTCTAGATCAATATAATTTACATGCCGGAGTTACGATTCCGAATATAAAAATTGCTTCTGAAAAAATTTTGCAAGAAGGGGAAGTTTACGCTGTTGAGCCCTTTTGCACAACGGGAGCAGGCTTTGTTAAGGAATCTGAACCAGCTTTAATATTTAGATGGATTGCTGATCGCCCTGTTAGATCTGCAGAAGCTAGAAAGATTCTGGAAATAGCAAAAAGCGAATTTGACAGGCTACCATTTGCTAAAAGGTGGTTGCAAAAGCGCTTTACGCAATTTAAAGTTGAGCTTGCGCTAAAACAACTTTTAGCAGTAAATTCTTTACATCCTTATCAACAGTTAAAAGAAGTTTCTGCAAAGCCTGTTGCCCAAGCTGAGCATACTGTTATAGTAGCCAAAGAACCAATTGTCACAACAAGGGTTTGAGCTTTTGTATTAAAACCTGTTCTAAGGTTGGTCTGCTAACATCTTTGTAATCATACCTAACACGTACAACGGGTTTGTTTAATTGCATAAATTGCCTTATGTCAATTGGTGTTCCAATTAGCACAACATCAGCTGGGATTGCATTTATTGTTTGCTCTAGCTCTGCTATTTGCTGCGCAGAATAGCCCATTGCTGGTAATACTGCTCCTAAGTGAGGCCATTCAGAATAAACAGCTCTTATCGAACCAACAGCATATTTTCTTGGACTAACTACATATGCACCAAGGCTTTCTGCTGTTAGTGCTGCTGCTCCGAAACTAAGCCCGCCATGTGTTAGTGTTGGACCATCTTCAACAACAACAACCCTTTTTCCTTTAATCAGTTCAGGGCTGTCCGCAAATCTTTCTAGATCAGCTTTTATTATTATGGCAGTTGGATTTGACAGCTTTGTGTTTGTGGTAACGCTTTCAACATCCTTTGGATCTGCTGTGCCGACTTTATTAGCTATCACAATGTCAGCCATTCTTAGGTTCGCCTCACCAGGAAAATAGCTTATCTCATGTCCAGGTCTTCTACAATCTGCCACAACTATGTGTATATCAGGTTTAATGAATGGCAGGTCATTATTCCCGCCATCCCATACAATTATGCCAGCCTCATGCTCAGCTTGCTTAAGAATTTTAGCATAATCAACTCCAGCATAAACAATTGTCCCTGCAGCAATATGAGGTCCGTATTCCTCCATTTCTTCAATTGTACATCTTTCTTTTTTTAAATCCTCTAACACTGCAAATCTTTGGCATGCCTGTTTTTTTAAATCACCATAAGGCATAGGATGTCTTATAACCACTGGTTTAATTCCAGATGCTTTTAATATCTCACAAACTTTTCTTGCAACCGGGCTTTTGCCAGCCCCTGTTCTTACAGCACAAACAGATATAACAGGTTTTTTTGATTTTAGCATTGTAGCTTTTGGTCCAAGAATTCTAAACTCAGCACCTGCAGCCAAAACTCTAGAGCATTTATGCCCAACCTCTTGATAAGATAAATCAGAATAAGCAAGTACAACTTCATCAACATCATATTTTTTTATTAATTTCTCGAGATCAGCTTCATAATAAATTGGAATTCCCTTCGGGTATCTTCTTCCGGCAAGCTCTCTAGGATATGTTCTTCCGGCAATTCCTGGTATTTGTGCTGCTGTAAACGCAACCACTTTATATTTTGGGTCATCCCTGAAAAATACATTAAAATTATGAAAGTCCCTCCCAGCAGCTCCCATGATAATGACATTTATCTTTTTCACATTCCCCCACCTTTTATTAAATTTGACGTCCCCTGTTAATAAATTTGTATGTAATAAGACCTGAAATTAGCACAGCTATAACAATTAGAATTAATTCAAGCTCGAACTGGAATAGCATAAAAGCGCAAAAAACAGCACCAAGACCGGCTAATACTGGGAAATTTTTAATATTTATTGGAACTCTAAATGGTGCTTTGAATCTCGGTTTTTTAAGTCTAAGCCAAATCAAGGACATATTCACAGAAAAAAATATAATAAATGCTCCTACATCTGTTATCTTTGCAACAATAGATATGTCAGCCAGAGCTGTAAATGCTAGTGCTAAACCCATAGCAACAAATATAGCTATATAAGGTGTTTTTCTTTTTAAATGAACTTTTGAAAGTATTTTAGGCAATGAACAGTCGCATGCCATTCCCCACATCATTCTTGATTCAACTATTAATAAAATTAAAACTGTATTTGCTGTTGCAAACAAAGCTATGACTGATAGCAAAAAGCCTGATCCGGGTAAAGCTGCCCCAGCAACATCAGCTAAAGGAGCGCTACTCTCGCCTAGAGTTTGCCATGGTAAAATGCTTACAGCAGAAATAGAAACTAAAATATATATTATACTTGTGATGACAACTGAAAGTAACAAAGCCTTAGGGATTGTTTTTGTTGGCTTCTTTGTTTCCTCTGACACATTAACAATATCCTCAAAACCAAGATACGCAAAAAATATCAAAATTGCTGCAGCAAAAATGCCATTAAATCCAGCTGGTGCCTCAAAATAATTAACAGAACCGAAAAAGCTTAATCCGAGAAAAATTATAATTAGCAGACCTAATAGCTCTATTGCAGTAAAAACAATATTTACATTTGAAGATTGCTTAATTCCCAGGAAATTTAAAAAAGATAGTATAAGTATAAGTGCTGCTGCCGCAGGTATGATAGGAACCCCGAATAAAGCTGAAAAATAACCGGCAAAACCTAGAGAAACAGTAGCAATAGCAACACAGCCTGTAAAAATTATTAACCATCCAAGCAAAAAAGCTAGTTTATTACTTTTAAAGGCCTTTTTTGCATAAACATATTCAGCTGCCTCCTTTGGAAATGCTGAGCTTAGCTCTGCATAACTAAGGCCTGTTAAAGCTGCTATAACAGCTGCTAAACCAAACGCCATCCAAACAACATTACCAGCTGCACCAGCAGCCTTTCCTATTAAAGCATATATTCCGGCTCCTAAAATTATCCCAACTCCATAAGTTGTAGCTTCAAATAAACCAAGCGAACGTTTAAGCTTAGGCATAATTATAATAATACAAGACTATAATAAAAATATGGTGATTTTACGCCTAGAAAAAGATCTTTAATTCCTGCTGCGCCAATGGCTGAAATTTTAAAAAGAGCTGGAGCTGAAAGAGTATCAGAAAAGGCTGCTAGAGCATTCGCAGAAGTATTAACAGAAGTTGCTGCTGACATTGCAACAGATGCTGTGCGATTTGCATCTCATGCTGGAAGGAAGACAGTAAAAAGGGAAGACATCGAACTTGCAAAAAAAGGAATCTAGCCAATGTATCTTACTTGCTCAGCTACTTTTGTTTTCTTTATATCTTCAACAGCCTTTTGATATTTTTTAAACATATCTTCTGTGATAGATGGCTTTATCTTTTTTAAAGCTGTATCAAAATGTTTTTGCTTAACTTCCGCTGATTTTATATCTTCTCTTAAAGCGGTAAGCCCGGCTTCCCTGCAAATAGCTTCTAGGTCAGCCCCGGAATAACCTTCTGTTTGCTTTGCTAGCTTGTTTAAATTAATACCTTTCAAAGGCATTGTTTTTGTGTGAACCTTTAAAATTTCTAACCTTGTGTCCTCATCAGGTGCTGGAACGTATATAAGGCGGTCGAATCTGCCCGGCCTTAACAGGGCAGGGTCAATTATATCTGGACGGTTTGTAGCTGCAACTACAATAACACCATGCAACTCTTCGAGTCCGGATATTTCTGTTAGAATTTGTGATACAACCTGCTCAGTCACACGAGCCCCAATTTCTAATCCTCTTCTGGGAGCAATTGCATCTATCTCATCAAAGAATATTATAGAAGGTGCCACTTGCTTAGCCCTGGTAAATGTCTGCCTTATTCGCTGCTCGGATTCGCCGACCCATTTTGACATGATTTCCGGACCTTTAATTGCAATAAAATTTGTTCCTGCCTCGTTTGCCAATGCTTTTACTATGTAAGTTTTTCCGCAGCCAGGAGGACCATATAACAAAATTCCTCTAGGAGGGTCTATGCCTATTTTTTCAAAACTTTTTGGATATTTCAAAGGCCATTCAACAGCTTCTTTTAAGGCCTGCTTAACTTCTTTTAAGCCTCCAACATCGCTCCATTTAACTTTTGGTATCTCTACCAAAACCTCTCTCATTGCAGATGGTTGAACCATTCTTAAAGCATAATCAAAATCTTCTTTTGTAACCCTTAGTTTTTCTAAAACTTCTTTTGGTAGCGGCTCACCTTCTTTTAAAGCTGAAACTTCTGGTATAACTCTTCGCAAAGCGTGCATAGCAGCTTCTTTAGTAAGCGTAGCTAAGTCAGCACCAACAAACCCATAAGTAATATCAGCTAAACTATCAAGGTCAACTCCAACAAGCGGCATATGCCTGGTATGAATTTGTAATATTTCCTTTCTGCCTTTTTTATCTGGAACTGGTAATTCAATCTCTCTGTCGAACCTGCCTCCCCTTCTTAAAGCAGGGTCTAGCGAATTTGGCCTATTTGTAGCTGCAATTACAATTACTTTGCCTCTTGCTTGCAGACCATCCATCTGTGTTAATAGAGTTGAAACAACCCTTCTCTCTACTTCGCCAGTTACTTCTTCTCTTTTAGGGGCTATCGCATCCACCTCATCAATAAATATAATGCTTGGAGCATTTTTTTCTGCCTCCTCAAATATTCTCCTTAAATTCTGCTCTGACTCTCCATAAAATTTAGACATGAACTCTGGACCAGCTACAGAAATAAAATGCGCCCCTGCCTCATTTGCAACCGCCTTCGCCAACAAAGTTTTTCCAGTTCCAGGAGGACCATGCAGCAGAACTCCTTTTGGAGATTCAACACCAAGTCTTTCAAAAATTTCAGGATGCCTTAGCGGAATTTCAATCATTTCCCTTATTTTAGGGACAGTATCTTTAAGACCGCCTATATCCTCATATGTAACCATTGGAAGTTTTGCTTCCTCAATCTCAACAGCCTGAGGTAGCATTTCAACCTCTGTCATTTCTGTTATCTGAGTAATACAATCTGGATGCGTTTTTACAACTACAAGCCTTACTTCACCCCCACCAATGAATACCTCGTTGAAACCAATATCTGTATCAAATCCAAATCTTTTAAATATCTCTTGAACCGGGTCCATTTCTATATTTCCTCTTCTAAAAACAGGGTTTGCAATTATTATATCCCCCTTCTTCATCGGTCTCATAAAAAGATTCTGCTTTATAAGATTTGGAGAAATATGAAACATTATACCTTTCTCAGCTGGGGCAAGTACAACTTTTTGAGCTTCCTTTGTATCAGCTTTTCTTAGTTTAACCAGTTCTCCTATGCCGGACTGACAGTTTTTTCTAACTAAACCATCCATCCTTATTATTTTTAACCCAACATCAGCTGGGTATGACCTTACAGCAATAACACCAGTTTTCCTTTTTCCTTCTATCTCAACAACATCTCCTTCTTTTACTTCAAGTTCTTTCATTGTTCTTGAGTCTATTCGAGCTATCCCCCGCCCAAAATCTTCTCTGCCAGTTAATTCGCCGACTTTTAGTTTCACTTCCTCCATAGAATCATCTTGTTTTATTTATCTCTTTCTTTGATACCTTTAATAGTTTAAATCCTCCTTGCTTTTCTTCTGGCTGCCATTCTTCAGATTTTTCTTCTAATTGTTCTGCTTCTTCCTCGTCAAGCAGAACAGGAAATGTTTTGAACATGACTTTCTTCTCCCATTCATTCATGAATTCTTCCATCATCTTCATCTGTTTCATAGCAATGATGAAGACGGAACTATCAACTTTTATATTTGGTATCTCATCCATAAGACCAGCTCTTCTGTAGAAATATTTTTTCTTTTCTCCTTTAATTGTTTGATTTCTTCCATATAACTTTGTGAAAAACCTACTCTTTTCTGTGGTATTCATTCTTTCAGCATTCATATCAAAGCTCACAAGTATTGCTGTCTTGTTTCCTTTTTTCTTGATTTCTATTCGCATAATCTTATCTCCCCTCCTCGTCTGTACATTCTTTTATTATAGTTTTTACCCATTATCTTTTTTATATCTTTCATTTTACAACCTCGCTTGTAAACATTTACAATAATAATTGTAAAACTATTTAAAGCTATCTGCACCCTTTAAATTATTTAACCTATAAATATCATTATGAAACTTTCAATTGCTGCTCCTTTAGATAAATTGCTAGATGGTGGGTTAGAAGCCGGAACAGTAACAAATTTTTACGGACCGCCAGCATCAGGTAAAACTAATATTGCACTGCAGGCTGCTGTTAACTGCGTGAATTTGGGAAAGAAAGTAATTTTTATCGATACTGAAGGTGGCTTTTCTTTAGAGCGGATAGAGCAAATGTCTGGTGATGCAAAGAAGATTGCAGACAATATTATTTTAGTAGAGCCAAAAGAATGGAATGAACAGAAAAGAGAAATAAGAAAAATAGAAAAAACCTGCTCAAAGGAGCCGGTTGGCTTAGTGGTTGTTGACTCTATTGTCGCACTTTGGCGCCTAACAATAACGCCTGATAATGCAACTGAAGTTAACCGTGAGTTAGCAACACAACTATCAATCCTATCAAAAATATCCAGAGAAAACAAAATTCCTGTGCTTATCACAAATCAGGTATATGCTGACATTGACACAGGAAAAATCCAAATGTCTAGCAGAAATATTGTTAAGTGGTGGTCTAAAAATATAATCGAACTTGTTCATGCTGGGCGAACCGGCCATAGAATTGCAATTATAAAAAAAGCCAGAAGCTTATCAGAAGATAAACAAGCTGAATTTGTTATAGCTCAAAATGGTTTAAAGGAGCCCGGTTTTAGATTATTTTAAATTATTTATACCTTATAACTCAATTAATAAAAATGATTTTAGCTATACTCGGAACACTTGATGTGGTAGCTGGGATTTCTTTGTTGTTTTTGAAAACCTTTCCAGCAAATTTTTTATTTTATATAGGCCTTCTAGTTTTGCTAAAGGGGATTTATTCTGTGGCAACGGGCATTTTATCTAAATGTTTTTTTGATTTCCTGGGCTGGATAGATATGATAGTGGGGATTGCATTGATTTTTAGTTTTTCAATTCCTTATCTTTGGCTAGCTCCGGTGATAAAGGGGATTTACTCCATGGTTGTGGGGATATGATAGAAGAAATAATGAAAATCGGTAAAAGATACGACCTAGAAGAGATAAAGAAAATTAAAACTAAAGATATCGTCTTAGCTGAATGGGTTAGACAAAAATGCAAATATGGATGCATAAAATATGGCAAAAGTTGGACATGCCCTCCAGCAACTCCTGATATTGACAAAATGAGAAAGATTTTAAAGGAGTATAAAAGAGCTTTTTTGCTGAGATTTGATGTGGCTCCGGGCAGATTAAGCCAGATAAAGGTGCAGAAAGGTATTTTGGCAGTTGAAAGAAAATTATTTTTGCTTGGATTTTATAAAGCACTTGCACTCAGCTCTGGGCCGTGCGGAATTTGCCAGCTAAAGAATAAGAGATGTAGATATCCAAGACCATGCAGATATCCAAAATTAGCAAGACCCAGTATGGAAAGTTGTAGCATAGATGTTTACGCGACTACTAAAAAAGCTGGAATGGAAATAAAGGTTTTGAAAAATAGAAAAGAGAGAATGAACTGTATCGGTATGGTTCTACTTGATTAAAAATT
>CAZZIA010000019.1:8195-10213 GCA_964654075.1 uncultured archaeon
AAAATAGAAAAGAGAGAATGAACTGTATCGGTATGGTTCTACTTGATTAAAAATTATCACTTTTTCTTACTTGCTTTCTCAGAAACAATCTTCCATGTTTTTTTGCCTGTTTTAGATTTTATTCCTTCTGCCTTTCCTTCTTTTTCAAGCGTCTTCATTCTTTTTTCATATTCTTCATTTGTCTCATTTGGCTTCTTCCATGATAGTTTTTTTGGACAATTAGGATCTAAACAAAGCAAAAATGGTCTCTTGCCCTTTCTCCAAACCTGGATGATTGGCGTATTGCATTGCTCACATATCTTGCCTGTAACTGAGATTGCGCCAACTAAAGGTATGGGGAAGCCTGTTTTACATTTAGGATAGCCTGAACAACCTACAAATCTTTTCCTTGTTCTTGGAGAAAACAATATCTTTAAATTTTTTCCACAATTAGGGCATGGTCCTAAAATTGACTTCTGTGTTTGAGTTTCAACTATAGCTTTGCCGAGTTCTTTTCCAATTTTACTCTCACTTTGTTTAAACTCCTCACATATCTTAGTAACAACCTTTTTAGCTTTATTTAATATCTTTTCTTTTTTTATTTTATTTTGTTGTATCTTTTCTAAATCCTTTTCAAACTTCCTAGTTAGCTTCTCATCAACAAAATCTGGAACATGCTTTTTTAATGTATCAGCAATTTTTAATCCTAAATTAGTTACCTTAACGCTTTTATCGACAACATAATTTCTGTCATACAAAGTTTGTAGAATGGCGGCGCGAGTTGAATTGTGAACAACAACACCATTTGACAAAATGAAATTTGGCACATTTTCATTAACAGTCAAGTCAAAAACAAATCCATTAAATGGTATCTCCCTTACAGATTCCACTGTCTTTGTAATAAAATCACTGTTAATAACTTTTTCATTTATCATAGAATAAAAGGTCTTACTTAGAGGCCTTGAAGCCTTGTATTTTATTATTCTTGGTATATCTTTGTTATTTCCAAAGACAATTTTTTCAATATATCCACTCTCTCTTAAATGTTTTATAGAACTTCTTACAACAGCTTCTGAAATGTTGAGCTCAGATGAAATTTGCTCAGTCATCTTTGCAGTATCTTGTATACACTTTAAAATTTTTTTCTCTTTTAAAACAACAGATTCTTTTGTTGGATAAAACACATATTTGTTTGTTAAAACATTAATCAGCCTTTGCTTTTTCTTTGATGAAATAAATGGAATTTTTTCCAAAAAGCTTTGAATATTATCTCTGCCCCTTACATAAAGTTTATAGCCTTTACTCCAATGTTTTTTTCTTCCACTCTCAGACATTTTTTCAAGTGTGGCTCTTATACCCATATGTTCAAGCATAACTTTTGTCTCTTTTAACAGCTCAAAACTTGTACCTGATATAAACAATTTCCCTTCATTCTTATAACTATGGCCTTCATCATCAAATAATCCTGCAATAAAATATGGGAACAATTCTTTTGGTAATTTACTTGCCTTTTTATCTATAACTTCTGGGAATATAGTTGCAATTATTCTCCCAATAATAGCTGGTAATCTGACAAAATATTTCTGCTTCATATGCCTTCTAGGCTTACATTTAACAATTCTAGGTTCAACACCAAAAATAATTTTTATATCTTTTGCAAATTTTTTTATTAAATTAAAATTAGTGTTATGATATCTAAAATCATAGCAATTTTCTCTTTCTATCTTTTTTCTGTCTATTGAACCGTCTCCAACTAGATTTGCAAGAATTCTTGCAAATGAGCAATTCATTTTCAATGGGAATGGGTTATTTATTTTTCTACCAGACTTATCAAATAAAAACTTTGGCATTACCTTTATATTTATTTTTTTAAATAGGAATAAGGGTATTTTGTTTTTTTTCTCAAATTCAGAAATTTGGCACTGTACTGTATCAATTTTCTCACCCGATTGTTTTTGCGTTAATCCCTTTTCTAACCTATATTTTCTCAAATTAAAATCTCCATACAAACAGGAATTCTCATCACATAATCTTATAAA
>CAZZIA010000020.1:0-7558 GCA_964654075.1 uncultured archaeon
GAAAAAATGGATGTGCGTCTGGTGTGAGTACAGGGACAAGTGCGATAAAGAAGGATAAGTTCAACGGTTTCTGAGCAAGATAAAGGATTTAATTGTTAAAGATTAAATTTATAATCGAGGATTATGAACCACTGCAAAATCTGTGGAAAAGAAATCCCTGAAGGCAAAGAGCTCTGCGATGAATGCGAAGTAAGAAATATCAAAATTTATTAATATATGCACTGTTAAATAATAATTATGGAAGGTAAGGATAAATTTATAAAAATATATTCTAATTTGCCAATAGATTTAAGAAGAGAAATAATATTAATTATAGATGATAAGCCGATAACATGGGATGTAGCCTTTGAAGAAATAGAAAAAGAAACAAAAATGGGAAAAATAATCTTGAAAAAAATAATAGAATTAGAGTTGATTTGATGGTAGCTCCTGAAGAGATTAAAAAACTCGTATTAATTAGATTAGAAGCAATGCCAGACAACATAAAAATAGCTATTGGTTCAGAAGGAGAATTATCTAAAAAAGAATTAATAGAACGTGTGAAAAAAGAAGATAAATTAGGCAAACTTATAATTGATAAGCAGTTGAAGTATCTGCGGGCAATGAAAACTGGTTTTCAATAATGCCACAAAATATTTTTCTTATAACTAGACCTTAACATGACGATGTAGTATCATATTTATATTATTGGGCTGAAGAAGTACTGGAATTTGCAGAAAATAAACACATTAGGAAAGCTGATTTTCAAAAAGAAAGAGCAAACAGAAAAGAAGTAAGCGATTTTATTGAAAAGATGAATCCTAAACTAGTAATTTTTAATGGTCATGGAACAACTACTTCGATACATGGTCATAAAGACAATCCAATAATAGTAATGAATGATAATGAACATTTACTAAAATCTAGGATAACTTATGCAATTTCATGTAATGTTGCAGCCAAATTAGGAAAAAAGATTATTTTAAATGGCAATGAAGGTACTGCATTTATAGGTTACGAAGGTCCATTCAGCTTTGTCCGCGATGCAAGTAGAGAATGTACTCCTATGAAAGATAAATTTTCAGAGCCGTTTAAAAGGATTTCTAATGAAGTTATTATTTCTTTACTCAAAGGGAAATCTATCAAAGAAGCATATGAAAAGTCTCAGCAATTATGCACCAAATTAATTATAGAGTATTCAGCAAGTGAATCGGAGAAGTCATATAAAGAAATTAGATTTTGGTTATTTTGGGATAAAACATTTCAAAAATATTTAGGAGATGGGAACGCAGCATTTATCTAGATTTAATACTTAACTAACCTTTAATTTTCAAAAGTACCCCAGCTTCTCTGGCTCTTTTAATTATTTCTTCATGCCGATCTGGGGATAAAATATACTTCTTACAAAACAACTAAAATAATGATAATATTTCTTTACCAAATTACGGAGGTGATAAAATGCAAACAAAAAAACAAATTGAAGTTTGGGAATCGATAATTGATGAGATTAGAAAAGAGCTAAAAAAGCAAAATGCATGAGATAATTTAAAAACTTCTGGATATAACTATTGTTATGGTTTCACTAACCTTCTACGGCGGCGTAAAGGAGATCGGCGGAAACAAGATACTGTTGGAAGATAATGGAACAAAGATCTTTCTGGATTTTGGGATGAGCTTTGGAAAAAGAGCAAAATTCTTTGAAGAATTCTTAATGCCAAGAACCGCAAACGGAATCGGTGATTTTCTTGCAATGGGGCTGATACCAGATATTAAAGGGGTTTATCGCGAAGATCTACTGAAGCATCTTGGCAGAAAGCCGGAAGAGCCAGAAATTGATGGTGTTATTCTCTCGCATGCGCATGCTGATCATGCAAATTATATTTCATTCCTGCATAGAGATATTCCGATACACTGCGGGGAGACCTGCAAGGCAATTCTGGATGCAGTTGAAGAGCAGGCGCAGAGGAATATCGAAAATGAAGTTATAAATTTCAAGCCAAGACCTTTATTCAGGCAAGATTACAGGAAACCTCCGATTGAAAGAACATTCAATACTTTCAGAACAGGCCAGAAATTCAAGATTGGTTCTCTGGAGATAGAGCCGGTTCATGTTGACCATTCTGTTCCAGGAGCATACGGCTTTATAATTTATACTTCTTCCGGCCCGATAGTTTACACAGGAGACTTGAGATTACATGGCCAGCACTCGGAGATGACGATGGACTTTGTGAACAAAGCCAAGGAAGTCAAACCGATAGCAATGATAACAGAGGGAACAAGGATTGATGTCAAAAAAACAGACGAATCAGAGCCGAAGGTTTTTGCTGACTCTAAAAGGGAGATACTCAAAAACAAGGGCCTGTCGATAGTTGATTTTAATTTCAAGGACATAGATAGATTTAAAACATTCTACAAAATCGCTGAGGAAGTTGGGAAGAAGCTTGTCATCAGCTTCAAGCACGCCTGTTTCCTGGAAAGATACCATCTGGACAAAAAATTAAACGCGCCAGACAGCACAGACAAAAATATCATGATTTTCAAGCCAAAGAGGATGACAGGCACGTATGACGATTCTGATTATTCTGACAAATACATCAAAGACAGATTGGGCTACCCTAATCTAATAACAGCCGAGGAGATTGCCAAGAATCCAAGCGAATACATGGTCATCCTGAATTTCTGGTATTTCAACACTCTGGTTGATATTAAACCTGAAAACAGCCTGTACATCCACTCTTTATCAGAGCCTTTCAGCGAGGAGACAGAAATATCCTATAAAAGGATGCAAAACTGGCTGAAATATTTTAATCTAAAGCTTGTTCAGTCCCACTGCTCAGGCCACATTAACGGGGAAGATATAAAAGAATTAATAAATATAATTAATCCTAGGACTCTCTATCCTGTTCATACCGAGCATCCTGGAATGTTCAGAGATTTGTCTGCCAAGGTGAGAATGGTTAAGGAAGGGAAGATGTATAGAATATAGAGTGATTTTATGGATAAAGAAATGACAATAGAACAATTGAAAAAACTTGTAATCAGATTTAGGGATGAAAGAGACTGGAAAAAGTATCATAATCCTAAAGACCTTGCAATTTCTATGAGTATTGAATCGTCCGAATTACTAGAATTATTTCAATGGAAAACAGTCGAAGAAATAAAAGAACTTTTGAAGAATAATGAAAAGTATCAGAAAGTCTGTGAAGAACTTGCTGATATAATAATTTATTGTTTAAGTATGTCTGAAATACTCAATGCTGATATATCGGATATTGTTAAGAAAAAGATAGAACATAATAGCAAAAAATATCCAGTTAAAAAAGTTAAAGGAAGTGCTAAAAAATATACGGAGTTATGATTATGCGATTATATGAAGGAACATCTAGACAATTTATAGAAGATGCCATTCAAAATCAAATAGCCGAAAAATTAAAAGTTGCTTATGAAAATTATTATGGCAGAAGAGTCAATCCGAGAGAAATGGTATCATGGACCAATTCTTTGCAATTTATGAAAAATGCTATAGAAAGAAATGCTCTTTTTGACAATATGATAGTTTTGGAATACGAATTGCCCTATTCCAACGAGAGAATAGATTTTATAATTTTTGGGAAAGGAGAAGATAATAAGCAAAATGTGGTTGTAATAGAACTGAAACAGTGGTCAGAAGTAAAAGATTGTGATATAGAAGGTAATATCATGACATTTGTTGGTGGTGCAAACCGTATGGAACCTCACCCCTCTTATCAAGTTGAGGGCTACCACGATTATTTAAAAGGTTTTGTGAGTCTTTTTGAAGATAAGGATGTGAATTTGTCTTCATGTGTTTACTGTCATAATTATTCTAATTCTGTTCTTTTTCTTCCGAAGTTTCAAGACATGCTAAAAATCTTTCCTATTTTTACAAGAAAAGATTTTGAGAAAATTGGGAAATATCTTAAATATAGACTTTCTAATGGGAAAGGACTTGAATTATTCAATCGCTTTATAACTAGTGACATCAAGCCATCTAAAAAGTTAATAGAACATGCGAAAAAAATGATCGGTGGTCAGAAGGCGTTTACTTTAATAGATGAACAAATTACGGCCAACAATACTATTATCGACAGAGCAAAGAAATGCTCAAAATTAAAGAAAAAATCTGTAATAATTGTAAGGGGTGGACCAGGAACTGGAAAATCCGTTATAGCATTAAATGCTGTAGCAGACTTGCTTTCAAAAAGATTAATAGTTTTTCATGCTACTGGTTCTGCTGCATTCACAACTACATTAAGAAAAATTGTAGGGTCAAAAGCAGACAAATTATTTAGATACTTCAACAGTTTTAGTAGTAAGAATATAAAAGAGAATGAAATAGATGTTCTTGTCTGTGATGAAGCTCACAGAATACGAAAAACAAGCAATAGCAGATATACAAGAAGGGAGTTAAGATCCGGATCATCGCAAATCGAAGAATTAATGAAAGCGGCAAAGGTTTGCATATTTTTTATTGATGACCATCAAATTGTAAGACCAGAAGAAATTGGAAGTACAGAACTTATAATAGAAACAGCAAAAAGGTTTGGAGCTGAAATTTTTGATTTTGAATTAAAAACTCAATTCAGATGCAGTGGATCAGATGGATATCTTAACTGGGTAGATAATATTTTAGGAGTAAGAGACACAGCAAATCCTATACTTAGTAGAAATGAAAAAATGGAATTTAAAATATTCAATAGTCCACAGGAATTATATGAAGCAATAAAAAAGAAAAATGCTGAAAAACCGAATTCTGCAAGATTGGTTGCAGGTTTTTGTTGGTCTTGGAGTGACTCAAATCCTGACGGCACTCTTAAGGAAGATGTTGTTATTGGAGATTTCAGAGCCACATGGGAAGCTAAGAATGATGCAAGAAAAATAGCCCCCGGAATACCTAGAGCAGCATTATGGGCATATGATTCACGAGGTGTAAATCAAATTGGAAGTATATATACGATACAGGGATTTGAGTTCGAATATGTCGGAGTAATCTTCGGAAAAGATCTAGTATATGACCCAGAAAAGAAAATATGGATTGGAATTCCAAAAAACTCAGCTGACCCCATGGTTAAAAGAGATAAAGAGAATTTTATAAAATACGTGAAAAACGTCTATAGAGTTTTGTTAACAAGGGGTATGAAAGGTTGCTATGTATACTTTTTAGATAAGAATACAGAAGAATTTTTTAAATCTAAAATAGAAAGTGCTCTTCTTAATAAAAATTAGATTTTCCTTTGTGCTGTGTAATACAAAACTTCAAAATCATTTAAATTTATAAAATCATGAGGATTCTTAACATTTCTTAGTTGCTTTAATCTTTCATCTAAAAAATAAGTTTTGTTTTCAAACCTAACTTTTTTTAATTCTTTTATTAATCTAGCTTTACCCATAGCAAAAATCATCAATATTTTTGTATATAGAATCGATTCACTACCTTGAGTGGTAAATTAAGTATATAAACAGGCTAAACAATCTTCCCAGAGAAGAAGTAATAAGAAGAGCTAAAGAAGCTGGGTTGCCGCTGAAGTTTTAATTTTGGTAATATAAAAAAATCACAAGATAGTTTAAAAAATAAACTTTTGATCATAAGATAGATTAGAATCTAAAATTTATATAAACATAGTCTAAAGGATACCTATGAAATGGAAATATAAAATATGGATGCTGTTAGTGCTAGCTGTTTTTGTGGTATGGCTGATGTATGGGTTTAACAAGTGGCTGGGACTTGCGCATACTATTTTGTTTGCTATATTATTTCCGCTTGTTGTCTACAGGCAATTCTATAAAAAGAAGAAATAAGCAAACGTCAGTTTCGGAAGCAGTAAAAAGAGCAAAAGAAGCTGGGTTGTCACTGAGATTTTAATTCATAATTACAAATACTAATGGGGAAATGGATGGGAATATTATATTTTGCCTATGGTTCGAACATGTCCAGAGAAAGGATGAATGAAAGAAATGTTAATATAATCGGTGAGAGGATAGCATTTATTAAAGGTTATAAAATTGTTTTCAATAAAAAGGCAAATAAAAACGGCGAAGGTTATGCAAATATAATACCATCGGAGAACTCAGTAGCATACGGTGTACTGTATGAAATAGATAAGGATGATATAAGGAAGTTAGATAGATGTGAAGGCACTCCTTATCATTATGAAAGAAAAAGGATGGAAGTTAATCTACAGGACGGAACATCTATAGAATGTGAAGTATATATAGCAAATGAAAATAAAATCGGATCTAATTTGAAACCATCTCAAAAATATTTAAATTGTTTAATAATTGGTGCAAAGGAGCACAATTTCCCAGAAGGATATATAAAATTTTTAAAAAACATAGAAACAATTAGATAATTATCCTTTATCCCCTCATCTTCTTCAACATACATTTAATCTCCTGCAATAGCAAAGTTATCTAAAGCAACCTTCGCGTGACCCTTGTTCCATTACATTAATTACGTTTATTACATTACTAGTGGACACTTCCTCTGCTTTTTCTTGCTCTGTTACGTTTGTGCTAGAAAATCCACGTGCTGTTGATAACAGCGTGCCGAGTGACGTAAGTGTAGTTAGTGACGTAAGTGACGGTACGATTGCACTAGTATAATCCAGACCGGTATTTAGAATACCGATACACTTTTTGGCTTAAGCAAATCATATCTACACAAACTACACTTAGTACACAAACGTCACTAGACAATTCGCGTAGTGATGTTAATTCTCCGTCGAGTGAAGGAAGTGTAGGTAGTGAATGTAGTGAAGGTACGATTGCACTAGTATATAAAGCTAACTAGCGCGCGTGCGCGCGCAAAGGAAATGTTCCGCGCCCGCGCGCGGTGATTAAGTTTATAAATGGGTTTTGACACTTAATGGAGCATGCAATCAGAATTAGCAACAGAATCAGAAAATGACTTGATCCAAGCCTTTTCTCCTCTGCTAGAAGATATGTTCAAGAACAAATACAGGGCAGGTATTGTTTATTTGCTTGCTAAGACAAAGCAGACAAACCATGCGATGACGCCGTCAAAATTAGCTTACAAGCTAGGAACTTATCACAGAAATATAATTTTCCATCTGGAGCAGCTTAACAAGATCGCATTAGTTTGCGTAAAAAGGGCTGAAACAAAGGCATATGGAATCGAAAAAAGGGAGTTTAGGTTTATTTGGGGCCTGAATACAAGGCTGCCAGGTTGGATTAGGTATTGTGTAAAATTTATATTGTCAAAATGGTCGCAGCAGCAGCTAGAGCAAATTGTTAGCAAGAATAAGGTTTTAAGAAATTTATCCCACTATTATCCCAGAAAAGTATATAATTAGTAATTGCTTTGATAAATATGGGATAATAAATCATTATCAAAGTGTATATCTATATATAAAATAATAAGGATAAAGGATGGATAAAGCTTGGATAACAAATTATTATCCTATTTTTTCTTATACTCAAATATCTTATTGTATTTGTCGTGATCAACTATCTGCAAGATAAAGCAAAGTATCTCAACTTGGCTACCTGCTGGTGTTTAGAATTTTTAACTCCTTTTTTCAGCTCTTCTCCAACAACCTTA
>CAZZIA010000020.1:7658-10093 GCA_964654075.1 uncultured archaeon
CTGCTGGTGTTTAGAATTTTTAACTCCTTTTTTCAGCTCTTCTCCAACAACCTTATTCAATCTTTCAAATTCCTCAGCTGCTTCATCAATCATCTCAACTTTTACAGGCTTCATACTTCAATCCTCTTTGCTTTTTTAAGCATTTTCAGGAACTTAGGATTATCATTTCTTATCCAGACAATACCCTTTTTCCCTATTAATATTGATCCCTGATCTTCTAGGTAAGCTAGTATTAGTCTTAGTGTTTGATCCATTATTTTTTTCTCCAGCTTTCTTTTTAGTGCTTCTATTGACAGAGGATTGCCTGCATTTTTTATCGCTTCCTCAACCATTAATACAGTCTTCAAAGTAGGCCAGTGTATTACCTGAAAGGATATTTTGATGTTTATTGGCTTGCCTCTTATTTCCTGAACATTTTGTAGCTTCATAATAATCCTATGTACATATACATATATAAATATATGTATATACACTTATAGCGTATTATATCATTTTATGAGGAACTTCTATTAGTTTTTCTTCTTCTAAGTAGCTGATTGCTAAGTCAATATCTAATTTCATCAATATTTTAACTCTTGGATTCTTTATCGTGAAGCCATCAAAATCCATAGCTTTAAATATATTGTAGTGTAATATTTATATTATGAAAATAACAACAGATGAAATCATGGAAGTAAATAGACGATTAGGTGGAAGTTTGTTATCAGAATCGAGCCTAAAATTTGCAGAAGCGCATTGTAAAAACATAAAATCCACCTATAAACGTGCATCAATATGGGTTCGGGCAATATTGATTGACCATCCGTTCACCGATGCAAATAAAAGGACAACTTTGTATGTGATCAGAAAGCATGTTAAAATCAAAAATCAAATAAAAATAGAAAGAGCAATTATAAGAATTGCAGTAAAAAATATAACAAGTATAAAAAAAATAGAGGAGATGTTGAAAAATGCCAATCGACAATAAAATCTTTAGAGAATTGAAAAAGGGGTTTGAATATTTTGAAGAATATGACAGGATTGGTGGAGACCCTAATAAAAGAGTTCCAATATGCATAACAGTTCCTTTACGTATGAAAAAACAGTTGGAAAAAATAGACAACGTTTCAAGATTTGTAGAGAATGCTATCTCTCATTTTCTCACCTAAATTTTTGGTATCAGCCTTTTAGAAATTAGAATGCCGATACATTTTTAACGCAAATCGCACCTACACAAACTACACAAGGTTCACAACCTTCACTAGACAATTTATATACTTCAGTTGGTTTTTTGTCGATGATAATAAATCACTAACGGAAAAGTTATTACGAGAAATAGCTAATACTTAAATCTCCGTTCATATTGCTTATGATCTAACCACTCAAGAATTATACTAACAATAGTTATACTATCACCTTTAATAGTGTCAACTACCACCGTTTAAAAACGGTGGCTTGTAAATGACATCAGGCGATTTAATGCAACGATTACCATCATTTGCCGTTACGATTGGTTGGTTGACGATCAACCTGTCCAGCGAGGCTTTGCCAAGCTGGAAGATGTTGAACGAAGCGTTAAGATCTGCGTTGTGAGAGAACCCACAACTCTTGCAATGGAAGAATCCTTTGTTCCTGTTAGATTTGTCTATGAACCCACATTTGCTACATCTCTGGGAAGTGAATCTTGAGTCAACCAAGATTATTCTTTTACCTCTGTCTTCAGCCTTGTAAACAAGGAATTGTCTGAACTGGAAGTAAGACCAATTGCTTCTCATTCTATTGAATTTTCTTCCCTTTCTACCTTTTCTAATATTTTTAAGATCTTCCATAGCAAGGAATCCAAATGGTTTCTCTGCAATTCTCTTACTGAGGCAATGGTTGTAGTCAGCCATGAACCGTCTCTCTCGACCACTAAGCTTTTTGAGTTTACGCTTAGCACTTTGAGTGCCTATGGCTTGAAGCTTCTGCCTCAGATGAGCGTAATGCCTTTTAATTCTTTTAATTTTGCTAGCTTTGATAATGGTATAATCAGAACAAACAGCAAAATTATTAATTCCCAAATCTATCCCAAGAACTTCTTTGTTATCAATTGGGGCAACAATACCATTCTCAACAACAACTTTAATCCTACAAAATTTTCTATGAATACCAATAACAACAGTTTTAATCTTCCAAGAAAAATATTTGTGAAAATACTTAGGAACTTTGACAGAATACTTTTTCCTTCCTTCAACGGTTGTAAGCTGAATTTGTCCAGATTCAAGAAAAACTTTGGAAGTTCTCAAGTCAAATCTAATGCTACTGAGAAGACTCTTAGTAGTCTTTCTCTTGTATTTGTTCCCTTTAAGCATTTCAATTGCATTGTCTCTTGCACACTGGATAAGGGCAGAAGGAAAGTTAGGAAACTGTTCTCTGATATTTCTATACAAAGCCTTATGAAGTTTGCTCTTGGAATT